>CABRID010000066.1 GCA_902470895.1 uncultured Collinsella sp. | reverse complement strand
TGCCGCGCCCCGCAGTGCCCGCTTCCCCCAAGGACAATTATCAGTGCAGGTCACAGAGGTGACAGTTTTTGGTGTGCTCGACAGGTCACGAAAAGTCTACTCACTTAGATTTGCGGTACTGGATATTCTGAGCAGGAACAGTTGAGCTTGGACGGCGCGTATTGCCAGGCGATGTTGGCATTTGTGCCATGCTGGCTTGAGATTTAATAAAAGCGCAGGTAAAACGTTCATTAGGTACAGTTTGCCTCGTTTGGTGCGCTAGCCGATGGGTTCGGTGTATTTGGCGCGGTCGGTGCGCTGGATGCGCTTGGAGACGTGGAGCGGGCGGCCGTCGGTGTCGTAGACGTAGTCGGTGATCAGGATCAGCGCCTGCCCGCGCTCAACGTTGAGCAAAAACGCCTCGTTTTGCGAGGCGTAGCACACCTCAAAGGTCTTATGCCCCTGTGCCGGCGCGCGATGGAACTCCTGTCGCAGCGTGGCGTAGAGCGAACCGTTGATATCGCGATCGATGAGTGCCTCAAAGCTCGGTGGTAGATAGGTGGTCTCCAGGCACAGCGGCGCATCGTCCAGATAACGCAGACGGACAAGTTTGACGAGCTTGCTGCCCACGGCGGCATCAAAGAACTTAGCTATGCTGCCGCCCGCCTTGGTAAAGCCCGAGTCCACGGTGCGCGTGGTGGGCTTCATGCCCTGGCCTTCGACCTGCTTGGTATAGCTCGAAAACACCAGGTTGTTCTCATGGAGCGCGGGCGTGTCGGCCACAAAGGCACCACGTCCGCGCTCGGTGCGAACCAGGCCCTCATCAACGAGCACCTTAAGGGCATGGCGCACGGTGCTGCGCGACAGCCCCGATTCGTCCATGAGTTCCATCTCGGACGGCAGCTTGTCTCCGCGCGCGTAGGTGCCGGCGGCGATGCGGTCGCGCAGCATGCCCGCCAAGCGCTCGTATTGGCTTAGTTTCTTTTTAGATGAGACGCTCATATTGCCAACCTATATCTAACTTGTATGCGTATCTAATCAACCATGTATTCAATACAACAACAAAACCGCTGGTAGCTAGCTATCGAAAACCGCATCAGCAAAATTTCTAGGACAAATATAGCATACAACTAGTCGACATAACCAAAACATGTATATAACTTGTATGCCATCGAGAGCATCAAACGAGAAGAAAGGCTGATGCACGATGACTACTCAGGAACAGGTTAAGGATGTCGTCTCCCAGGTTTTGGCTGACAAGGCAGACAAGGGCGGCATCAAGCGCGTCGTGTGGATTGGCGCTGGCGGATCCAACGGCGGCAACTATCCTGCCCAGTACTTTATGGAGCACGAGGCCACGCAGGTCGTGAGCTCCAGCTACACCAGCAACGAGTTCGTGCACGCAACCCCTGCCTACGTCAACGAGAACACCCTGGCCGTGGTCGTGTCCATGCGCGGCACCAAGGAGACCATCGTCGCCGCCCAGGTCGCCAAGGACCACGGCGCCAGCACCATCGCCATCTATGTCGACGAGTCCGGCCTTACCGAGGTCTGCGACTACAAGATCCAGTACGATAGCCTGGCCGTCGATGAGTCCTGCATGGGCCGCACCAACTCCGCCGTCGTGACCATGATCGCCATGGAGCTTACGCAGCAGACCGAGGGCTATGCCGAGTACGAGACCGCTATGGCCGCGTTCGACTTGGTCGACCCCATCTATCGCAAGGCCGTCGAGTACACCCGTCCGCTCGCTGCCAAGTGGGCCGAGCAGAACGCTGACAAGCCCTGCATCAACGTCATGGCCCAGGGCCCGCTCTTTGGTGCCGCCTACGTCTTTAGCATCTGCAACGTGCAGGAGATGCTGCAGATCGACTCCTGCACCATCAACACCTGCGATTTCTTCCATGGCCCCTTCGAGATTCTGGACAAGCGCACCTCGCTGTTCCAGCTCATCAGCGTCGGCCGCAGCCGCTGCAACGACGAGCGCGGCATCCGCTTCGTCAACCAGTACGGTGGCGAGCGCGTCTATCAGCTCGACGCCAAGGAGCTCGGCCTCAACGACATCAAGGACAGCGTGAGCGAGTACTTCAACCACCTGATCTTTGCCCCGGTCCTCAACAACGTCTACATGCGCGCACTCTCTGCCGTCACCCATAAGGACTACATGACGCGCCGCTACATGTGGAAGCTTGACTACTAAGAGTTACGCGGTTTTACCAAACCGCGTAACGGGCCGACGCTGCGCGGGCCGCACCTGTACAATCTGACGTTCAACTTCAAGGGCGCGACCAGAAGGTCAGCGCCCTTTCGTTTCACGTCACCTTGTCTCAAATGCGACCCGCTCGCTGATTTATGCTCAACCAGCGGCGCTTTAGTCGTTGGGGACGTACTTAAACGACTAGGCATTCAGGAACGTCCCCAACGACGGTTCATTTAAGAACATCCCCAATGAGTATGCTGGGAAGCGGATTTTTCCGTCCGCCGATTTGTGTCTTGAAAAATGTATATAACGACTATAACGTAGTGTGAAACATATTGGAAACAATACTGAGGAGGCTGCGTTGAAGAAAAGCAATCTGGGCTATGTGCTGGTGCTGATCGCCGCGCTTATGTGGGGCAGCATCGGAATCTTTGTAAACGGCATCTCGGCCATGGGCGTTTCGTCCCAGAGCATGGCTGCCTTTCGCTTGTTGGTCGGAGCGCTTATCTTGGCACCGGTCCTGATGTTTATGGGCTGCCGTCCGGGTGAGGGGTCTACCGTGGCTCAGGGTCCGCTGGCCCTGTTCAAGGCAAGCCCCAAAGAGCTCGTCCCCTGCGCGCTTGTCGGTATCGTCGGTCTGGCCGCCGCCAACACCTGCTATTACGAGTGCATGGGCGAGGTCGGCATGTCCACGGCCTCGGTGCTGCTCTACACCTCGCCGGTGTTTGGTGTCATGCTCGGCCGCGTACTTTATCGCGAGGACGTGACCCCCAACAAGCTCGTTGCCATTGTCTTTAACATCGTTGGCTGCGTGCTTGCAGTGACCAATGGCGACCTTTCCGGTTTCCATTTTTCGGTTTGGGGCGTCACGTCGGGCGTGATTGCAGGCCTTTGTGGTGCGTCGCTCGCGGTGTTTAGCCGGATAGCAACCAAGACGGTCCACCCGCTGGCTGTCACGTTTTGGGGCTTTGTTTTTGGCGGTGCGGTTATGGCGGCTATCGCGGCTCCGTGGCCGGATGTCGCCGCGGCAATGTCGCCACAGCTGCTGCTGCTGTTCCTTGGCTTTGGACTCATCCCCACAGCTGTGGCCTACATCTTATATATGCAGGGTCTGTCCATGGGGCTCGAGACATCGAAAGTTCCCGTCGTAATGTCATTCGAGACGGTCGTCACCGTACTGCTGGGCATTGGTGTCTACGCCGAGCCCGCCGGCGCGATCAAAGTCCTGGGCATCGTGCTGGTGCTCGCGTCCATCCTGATTATGAACACCGACTTCTCTAAGTTGCGCAACAGTGTGTTTGTCGGTCATGTCATTGAGAGCATGACCTTTAAGCCCAACGCGTGGTGGACGGAGAAATCGCAGGACATGGATCTGTTTAAGGAACGCACCGGCATTGCGCTGGAACCCACCGTGCAGGAAAGCCCCTGGTACTTCGTGCGATAGAGGATTGTGTGCGGCGTCTGACCTGGGGTTATCCAGCCAGCGCCTGCCTATCCAGCCCCAACGTTTCAAGTACGTTAAACCCGTCAACGGTCGATTTTCACCCGCGAACGGTCTTTATACTAATTAGCAATATAAGCAACGTATAAGACGTTATAATGACCATAACGAAAAGGAGGAGGCAAGATGAATCAGATCATTCTCGCATCTCATGGCGGCCTGGCCGCAGGCGCCAAAGACACGCTCGAGATGGTTCTCGGCGACGTGTCGAACGTCCACGTCGTGTCGCTTGCTCGTGACGACAAGGAGCCCATCACCAATAAGGTGGACGCCCTGATCGCCACGTTCAACGCGGACGACACCGTCTATGTGCTGACCGATATGCTCGGCAGCTCGGTCAACAACAACATGGTCGAGCTTTCCAAGAACGGCACGAAGTTCACGGTTGTCAGCGGTTTCAACATCCCGCTGGCGCTCACGCTCGCTATGAGCCCCGTCCCCGTCAAGGGCGCCGAGCTCGCGGCCCTCATCAACGAGGCCCGCACCGGTCTGACCAACCCCAACGCACCGGTCGAGGCCGCCGCGGCTCCCGCCAAGAAAGCCAAGGCGTCCCGTCACAGCTCCGGTCCCGCCAAGATCGTCCTCGCACGTCTTGACTACCGTCTGCTGCACGGCCAGGTCGTCTTTACCTGGACCACCAAGGTTCAGGCCGAGCGCATCATCGTCGTCGACAACGCTGCCGCCAACGATGACATCAAGAAGGGCGCTCTTAAGCTGGCCAAGCCCCAGGGCGTGCGCCTGAACGTCTTCACCGTCGAGCGCGCCCTCGCCAAGATGGACAAGCTCAACACCCTCGGCGAGCGCGTCATGTTCGTCTTTGGCAACACGGCCGAGATGCTGCAGTTCTGCCAGGGCTACAAGCTCGACGCCATCAACCTGGGCGCCACCGCCAACCACGACGGTGCCGATCAGGTCGGCGGCAAGGACAGCTCCGTCTTCCTCGACGCCACCCAGAAGGCCGACGTCAACCAGCTGCTCGACATGGGCATCAAGCTCTATGTCCAGCAGACCCCTACGTATCAGAGCGTCGACATCGACGCCAAGCTGTAATCAACCAGGCTTTTGCCTGACTGAAAGGAGAAGGGTATGAATACGTTCATCAGTGCGGTGCTCGTCGGCCTCGTCGGCGTGTTCTGCATGTGGGACTCCCGCCTGCTCGGTCGTCTTAACTTCGAGCAGCCCCTCGTTGGCGCCACGCTCGTCGGTCTGCTGCTGGGCGATGTGCCCACCGGCCTTGCCGTCGGTGCCGCCGTCGAGCTCGTGTCCATGGGCCTGGTGCAGGTCGGCGCCGCCGTTCCGCCCGATATGGTCCTGGGCGGCATCGTGGCCGCTGCCTTTGCGTGCCTGACCGATGCTTCCGCCGAGACCGCCATGACGATCGCCATCCCGGTCGCCGTCCTGGGTCAGCTCCTCGGCATCGTGTTCCGTTCCATCATCGCCGCCCTCACCCATGTGGCAGATAGCGCGATCGATAACGGAAAGTTCAAGACCGCCTACCGTATGCACATCTGCGCCGGCTCCGGTCTGTACGCCGTCATGTACTTCCTGCCGATCTTCCTCGCCGTTTTTGTTGGCACCGACCTGGTTCAGGCCATCGTCAACATGGTTCCCGAGTGGCTGTCCACTGGTCTTAACGTTTCGACCAAGATCATGACCGCCTACGGCTTGGCCCTGCTGCTCACCATGATGATCAAGAAGGGTATGACTCCGTTCCTGTTCATCGGTTTCCTGCTCGCCGCTTACCTCAACCTGTCCGTCATCGCGGTCGCTCTGATCGGTGTGTGCCTGGCTGTCGTCTTCATGGGCTTCAAGTTCAACGGTTCCCATGCAGCCGCCGGTGTCGATTCCGACTACGATCCGCTCGAAGACGACGAAGACTAAGGAGGAACACACTATGGCAACCGCAACCAAGGACGTGTCCCTGAACAAGAAGGTCAGCCAGTTCTTCTGGCGCTCCTGGGCCATCCAGGCCTCTTGGAACTACGAGCGTCAGATGAACATGGGCTTCCTCTACGGCATGGTTCCCACGCTCGATCGCCTCTATCCGGACGAGTCCGACCCCAAGCAGCTCGCTGCTAAGAAAGAGGCTTACCACCGTCACATGGCGTTCTACAACTGCACCCCGCAGACGAGCGCCTTTATCCTGGGCCTCACCGCCTCCATGGAGGAGGAGTACGCCAAGGATCCCGAGAACTTCGATCCCGATTCGATCAACGCGGTCAAGACCTCCCTTATGGGCCCGCTTTCCGGCATCGGTGACTCCTTCTTCCAGGGCACCATCCGCGTTATCGCCTTTGGCTTGGGCGTTCAGCTGGCTCAGCAGGGCTCCATCATGGGCCCGATCCTGGCCATGCTCATCTCCATCGTCCCCTCTGTGCTGATTACTTGGTTCGCCGCCAAGATGGGCTATCAGGGCGGCCACGAGTACCTGAGCAAGCTTCAGGGCGGCGACCTCATGGAGAAGCTCATGTATGTCTGCGGCATCGTGGGTCTTATGTCCGTGGGCGGCATGATCGCCACGCTGATCGGCGCCACCACCCCGCTGCAGTTCGCTGAGGGCACCGTCGTTATCCAGGACATCCTGGACGGCATGATGCCCCAGATGATCTCCCTTGGCCTCACCGGCCTTATGTACTGGCTCATCAAGAAGAACGTCAACACCGGTTGGCTTCTCGTGATCGCCATCGTGGGCGGCATCGCCCTCTCCGCGGCCGGCATTCTGGCCTAGTCGCGACCAAGCGCCTAACCGCTTTCCCCCGGGGGCCTGCCTGGCATCCCATACCCCAGGCAGGCTTCCATCCCCAAAATGCGACAATGGGACAGTCCCCTTGTCGCATCCTCAACGGACCGGCGACTCGGTCCAAACCACGGTAACCCTGCGAGCGCCCGGCAATGTGGCGCCGCAAAAATCGAAAGGAATGTGTCAGATGTACGAGATCGACCTTAACCTCCCTAAGCAGATCGTCGCTGACGTCCTGTCCAACCACGAGATCCACAGCGTCGCCTTCGTCGGCTGCGGTGCTTCCATGTCCGACCTGTACCCCGCCAAGTACTTCCTGGCCAACAACACGGACAAGCTGAACGTTCAGATCTTCACCGCTAACGAGTTCAACTACGACACGCCCTCCTGGGTCAACGAGCACACCTTCGTGATCACCTGCTCCCTCGGTGGCTCCACGCCCGAGACCGTCGAGGCCAACAAGACCGCCAAGAAGCACAACTGCCCGGTCGTCTCCCTCACCAACAAGGCTGGCTCCGCTCTGACCGTCGACGCTGACTACGTCATCGTTCACGGCTTCCACGCCAACTTCGCTGCCAAGTGCGAGAAGCCCGGCTACGCCATCGCTCTTGCTGTCGAGATCCTTCAGCAGACCGAGGGCTATGACCACTACGAGGACATGATCACCGGCCTTACCAACGTCTTCGAGCTCTGCGAGAACGCCGCTCAGCACTGCAAGAAGCTCGCCAAGAAGTTCGCTGAGGACTTCAAGGACGACAAGATGATTTACTTCATGGCCTCTGGTGCCTCCGAGAAGATGGCTTACTCTCACGCCGCCTTCCTGTTCACCGAGATGCAGTGGATCGACGCCGCCGCCTACAACACCGGCGAGTACTTCCACGGCCCGTTCGAGGTTTCCACCGAGGGCAAGCCCTACGTCTTCTTCATGTCCGATGGCGCTACCCGTCCGATGGACGCCCGCGCCCTCACCTTCCTTGAGCGCATGGGCGCCAAGGTCGCTCTGATCGACTCCAAGGATTACGGCCTGGCTGACGCCGTGCCCGCGAGCGTCGTCACCTACTTCAACCCGCTGCTGCACCTCGCCGTTATGCGCGAGTACGGCAACCAGATCGCCGAGGCCCGTCAGCACCCGCTGACCATGCGTCGCTACATGTGGAAGCTTTCCTACTAATCACAAGTAAGTAGACCTTACGGGTTGATTGAGAGGGGATGGGGTTTGTGCCCCATCCCCTTTTTTGCTATCGAAAGGAGATACGTATGATCAAGGCAGTGCTGTTTGACATGGACGGCGTGCTGGTCGATACCGAGTGGTTTTACAACCGTCGTCGCGTGGCGTTTATGGAAGAGAAGGGCTTTCACTTTGACGAGATCCCCGATCTTTCGGGGTCTAACGAGCCCGCCATTTGGAAGTCGCTGGTACCTGACGATGTTGAGCTGCGCGAGCGCCTGCGCGTGGAGTACAAGCAGGTCTACAGCCCAGACCATCCCGTTCCGTATGCCGAGCTGCTCAACGAGCAGACGGAGCCGGTGATGCGCAAGCTGCACGAGCGCGGCGTGAAGTGCGCCATCGCAAGCTCGTCCTATCGCGAGCTCATTGACGAGCTGGTGGGGATTGCCGGTATCGCCGACGTGCTGGACTACACCATCAGCGGTCACGAGTGCAGTGCGTTTAAGCCCGACCCCGAGATCTACCTGCGTGCCATGGAGGCGCTGGGTGTGGAGCCTACCGAGTGCCTGGTTATCGAGGACTCGCCTTTGGGCATCGAGGCTGGCAAACGTTCCGGCGCCCGCGTCCTGGCACTGCGCCCGCACGAGGGCGTCAACCTCGATCAATCGCGAGCCGATGCCGTTATTGATAATCTGACCGACATTTTGGCCGCTTTGTAGTGTCAATCCGCCGCGAGAAGCACGGGTTCAAACGTTTTTTGCGGTGGACTGGCTCAATTTGGTTTCGATTTTGATCCGTTTGGCTTCGATTCGGGCTAAGTGAGTAGACTTTTTGGCGCAGGCCGAGCACAAAGTGCATCTGCTCTAGTAAAACCGCAGGTCACAGAGGTGGCTGTTTTGGGTGTGCTCGGCAGATCGTAAAAAGTCTACTCACTTGGAATTTAGCCCTTTGGTCGTGGGGGTTGCTGGTCCCGTTTTGGTTGTCGAGAGAGGGTGAATTGAAGCGCCCCCGCACGCTCCATGCTACAATCGCGGGCATGCCCCACAACTACATCTGCCTTCGAAGGGAGCCTCCGTGGCGAACGCCATCGAACAGCTCACGGACCGCGTGCTCGTGCTCGGCCGCCTCACCATCGTCCGCCGCGCCATTACCGCCGTGGCGGTCACCATTTCTGCCGTTCTCCAGACATTTCTGATCCAGGCGTTCATTCAACCCGCCGACCTGCTTCCGAGCGGTCTCACCGGCGTCGCGGTCCTACTCGATCGCGTTACCTCGCTCGGCGGCGTCCACATCGACATCTCGCTCGGTATGCTCGCGCTCAACATCCCCGTGGCACTCTTATGCTGGAGCGGCATTAGCAAGCGCTTCGTCATCTTCTCGATGATGCAGGTCGTGCTCTCATCGCTGTTCCTCAACATCTTTCACTTTGCTCCGTTTTTGGGCGACAAGATCATGCTCATCATTTTTGGCGGCGTGGTCTCGGGTCTGGGCGCTGCCATCGCGCTAAAGTCCGGCGCATCCACCGGCGGCACCGACTTTATCGCGCTGTGGGTCTCCAACCACACGGGCAAGACTATCTGGGGCGTCATTTTTGGTTTCAACTGCTTTATCCTGGCGATCTTTGGCTTTATGTTTGGCTGGGACAATGCGGCGTACTCCATCGTGTTCCAGTTTATTTCGACCAAGACCATCGACAGTTTCTATCGTCGCTACGACCGCGTGACGCTGCAGATCACGACGCGCAAGGCAGACGAGGTCATGACCGCCTATGTTGACCATTTTCAGCACGGCATTAGCTGCGCCGAGGTCATCGGCGGATACAGCCGCGAAAAGATGTACCTGCTGCACGCCGTTGTCTCGACCTACGAGAGCCAGGACATCATCAAGCTGGTGTGCGACATTGATCCCGGCGCCGTGATCAACGTGTTCCACACGCTCGACTTTGTGGGCGGCTGGTGGGGCGGTCATGTCGACGAGCCCATGCCCACGGCCGTTCCCGATCCTGACAAGCCCGCACGTATGGCCAACAGGCGGGCGCGCCTCTGCGAGCAGGACAGCCTTCAGCAGGACGACGGCAAGTAGGGTATTGGCATTTTGCCGGCCCGGCGTGATCCTGCCCGCTTGAGCCCCGCGAAAGCCTCGTTGCTTTCGAGGGGCTCTCGTTTGCCCAGATAAAACCTACCAAAATGAAGCTGTCGCTTTTTGGTAGGGAGGGTGTATCGTTTTATCAATATGAGGTAACATGAAACTAGACGTTATATACGTATTAGTTATTTCAATATTTCGATAAGAGTGATTAGATATGCCTACGCCCAAAAATGCACCGCTTTACCAGCAGATTTATGACGAAATCAAGGACGCGATCGAGAAAGGTGTTTATGCACCCAAGGAGCGTATTCCGTCCGAGCTTGAGCTAGCCGAGCAGTACGACGTGAGCCGCATTACGGTGCGCCGCGCCGTCGAGGAGCTGTGCTCCGATGGCTACCTGGTTAAGCAGCAGGGCCGTGGCACCTTTGTCTCCACGCCGCACATCAACCGCCAGTTCCACGCTTCGACGCTGCAGACGTTTACCGCGCTGTGTGCCGATAATGACATGAAGGCGGGCGCGCATGTGGTCGATCGCCAGATTGTGCCGGCACGTCAAAACGAGATGGAGTTCTTTGGCCTGCAGAAGGACGCGCTGCTGCTGCACATCAAGCGCGTGCGTACGGCCGACGGCGAGCCCATTTTTGAGGAGAACATCTTTGTGCCGTTTGACGCCTACCGTGAGCTGTTGACGGCCGATCTTGAGGACAAGTCGATTTTTGCCGAGGTCGAGCGTGTTGGCGGAACGCCGATTGTCTCGGTTGGCTACCGCACGGTCGAGGCCGTTCGTGCCAATACCGAGCAGGCGGCCGAGTTGGGCATTGCTCCGCACGATCCACTGCTCAACCTGCGTGCCGGCTTTATCGGCCCCAATGGCGAGCCGGTCCTGATGGGTAAGCAGTACTACGTGGGATCGCGCTACGTTATGGTGATGTAGGGTTGGTTCCGCCGTTCTAACGAACGGCGGATCGGTCGACGCTGCTCCTTTGGTTACGCGGTTTTACCAAACCGCGTAACGGCTCGACGCTGCAAACGCCCCTAAGCGGCAATCTGACGTTCAATCGTCGGTCGCGTACCGAAGTACGCTTCCCTCCTCTTTCACGTCACCTTGCTCGCCTAGGGGCGTTTTCGCCGACTTATGCTCAACCAGCGACGTTTCCGCGCTTGTCAAGAGCTTAGTCGTTGGGGACGTTCTTAAACGACTAGTCATTCAGGAACGTCCATTACAGTCGAAATTGTCAGCCCGGGCCCGTCTCGGGCTACGATTGAGGCGCGCCCAGAACGGGCCGCCGACCGGGCGCCCGCGCACGGCCGAACGTCCCTGCCCCCGAGAGGGCCTGTTGGGTGCTGCCGGCGCGGGACGCGCCGCCCCCGACGGCTGATAGGATGGATTGGCAACACCTATTTGGACGATTCCGGGAGGGACAGCCCCGCCTCCCTGAACTCGACCGGAGACATGTAGCCCAGCGTCGAGTGGATCCTGAAGTTGTTGTACCAGTGCACGTAGTCCGAGAGCTTGGCCCGGAGCTCGCGCGTCGTGCCGAACGTCTCGCGGTGGACGAGCTCGGCCTTCAGTATCCTGTTGGTCGACTCGTCGACGGCGTTGTCGTAGGGGCAGCCCTTGGCCGACAGCGACCTCTCAATGCCGAAGGCCTCGAGCATCAGGTCGATCTCGGCGTTGTCGAACTCGCTGCCGCGGTCCGTGTGGAAGACCTCGATGTCCGAGATGGGGAAGGAGAGCGTCGCGAACGCCGACTTGACCAGCCGGGCGTCCTTCCTGGGCCCGGCGGAGTGGCCGACGATCTCCC
>CABRID010000065.1 GCA_902470895.1 uncultured Collinsella sp. | reverse complement strand
AAGAAGGAGTAACATCGGGACTTGCAGCGACGGACCTCAGGACACTCTTACACCACGTCTGCGCGCGCGACCTTCGAACTGCCGTCTACGGATGAACAGCTGCTGAATACTCGCGATTTTGCACATCGCAGCCGGGGGGACCTGCCCAAAGGGCGCCAAATAGCATCGAAAACGTCCTATTCGATGCCTTCGAGAAGCTCTGACACCGTCAGGCCGAGTGCGGGCGCAATCTTAAATAGAACCTTGAGCGTGAAGTTTGCCGTTCCGTCTTCGATTCTGTCGAGATAGGGGCGGCTGATTCCTGCTGCCACACAAAAATCGACCTTGGAGATACCAAGGTCCCTGCGCGTCTCTTCGACCCGCCTGCCAAGAATCTGTTTCGCACGTTCGTCCATGCAGCCGAGTTTGAAATGGAGCCGAACAAAAACGTAAACTATAGTTTACGTTTTAACGAATACACAGGAGTTTTCTATGTCGGGTTCTTCGATTTACGTACGGCGCACAGACTGCCGCCGGCGCGCCACGCCGATTGCTCTTGTCGTTATCGAGGCCGACCAGCTTACGCCCGACGAACGCACGGCCCTTGCGCTACTGACGAGCCGTGTCGCCACGGCGCTGCTTTCCAATCCAAAGCAAGGCGACCTCGCACGTCTATGCCAAGAGCGCGGCTGCACGCTCGACCAGACCGCTGTTATCGCCACCACCCCGCAAGGACTCCCCCTGCTCCTAGAAGCCACCGTCGCCCTAACCTTGCGCGGCGCGGGATACGAAAACGAGGCCGCCGCCGATGTAGTCTTTCAACCACGATCGAGCGGCGGCCTCGCATCAGCCATTGAATATGCGTGCAGGCTCGTTGCCTAAAAGGACAAGCTAGAAACCAAAGCCAAAGCCCGTTCCGGTAATCGCCGAGTACATAAAGTAAACGTTGATCACGTTGAGGAACACACCCGTGATGCAACCGTTGCGCAGGTAGCGCTCGCACACGATGCGCGCCATGGCGGCGGAGTCATCATTGTTCTTTGCCTGGCGTCCCGCCGTAAAGTACGTCGCCACGCTCAGCAGTAGATTGAGCACCGGCAATGCCAGCAGCTCGTAGCTCTTGCCCCAGCGCGTCGCCTCGCCGGCGGCATTAAACTTCGTTGCCACCTCGGGACCAATGTTGGGGATAACACACGCTGCGACCACCAGCGGAATCACCGCAAGTACGAGCAGCGTAATACCCATGTAGCCAGCTTTTTTGCCATATTTAAACATATGCGTCGTCCTTACACGTTAAAGCGGAAGTGCACGACGTCGCCATCGGCCATGACATAGTCCTTGCCCTCAATACGCAGCTTGCCGGCGGCCTTGGCGCCCTGCTCGCCGCCGAGCTCGATGTAGTCGTCGTAGCCAATGACCTCGGCCTTAATAAAGCCGCGCTCAAAGTCGGTATGGATGACACCGGCAGCCTGCGGAGCGGTCGCGCCCTGACGAACCGTCCAGGCCTTGACCTCCATCTCGCCAGCCGTAAAGAACGACTGCAGGCCGAGCAGCTTGTAAGCTGCCTGCGCGAGCACGTCCAGACCGGGCTGCTCCAGGCCCAGGCTCTCCAGGTAGTCGGCGGCGTCCTCGGGATCGAGCTCGGAAAGCTCGGCCTCAATCTTGGCGCAGATGGGCAGCGGCTTGACGCCATCGATGGGCGCCAGGTCCTCGTTAAGCATATCCTCGTCCACGTTGGCCACATACAGGATGGGCTTCATGGTGAGCAGGAACAGGCCCTTGGCGGCGGCACGCTCCTCGTCAGTCATCTCCATGGATGCGGCGCGCTTGCCCTCGTTGAGCCAGGCAAGCAGGCGCTTGGCCACCTCGAACTTGGGCATGAGCTCCTTATCGCGCTTGGCCTCCTTCTCGAGCTTGGGCAGCTGCTTCTCGAGCGTGCCCATGTCGGCCAGGATGAGCTCGGTCATGATGGTATCGGCGTCACCGGCGGGGTCGACGAACTCGCCCGTGCGGCCCACCTCACGCATGACGTTGGGGTCCTTAAAGTAGCGCACGACCTCGCAGATAGCGTCGGTCTCTCGAATGTTGGCCAAGAACTGGTTGCCCAGGCCCTCGCCCTCGTTGGCACCCTTCACCAGGCCAGCGATGTCGACAAACTCGACCGTAGCCGGCACAATGCGGCCGGGGTTGACGATGTCGGCGAGCTTTTGCAGGCGGCTATCGGGCACATCGACGATACCCACGTTGGGGTCGATCGTGGCAAACGGGTAGTTGGCGGCAAGGCCGGTCTTTTTGGTAAGCGCGGTGAACAGCGTCGACTTGCCCACGTTGGGCAGGCCCACGATACCGATGGAAAGGGACACGACAGCTCCTTTTGGTACAGGTACTTCAAACTGCATAAGTATAGCGCCGCCGCAGCATCCGGGCGAATCCGGACACCGCGGCGGCGCAAATGAAGCAGAGATAGAGCTCGCTGACTAGTCCGCGAGCTTCTCCACCTGATCGAGCATCTTGTCGAGCTTGGCCTTTGCCTCGGCCTTGACCTTCTCGGCCTCCTCGTGGGCCTTGGCCTTCTGAGCGGCCTTTTCCTCAGCCTCGGGATCGACGACGACCAGGTTGGATGCATCATGCTCAACCAACTTAAGCGCATGCTCGGGGCACACCTTGACGCAGGCCCCGCAACCTAGGCAATACGTGGACTCCAGTGCAAAGCGACCGCTTCCCACCAAATCGCAGGCAGATGTGGGGCATACATTGACACACTCGCCACACGACGTGCACTTGTCAAAATCGCATTCCGGCGTGCTCACCTGCATGTTCTGGGCAAGCTCGGGATGGTTTTGCAATGTCGAGAGCACCAGCTGCCGCCCGTGCGTGAGCGAACGGCGACGCTTGGTCGTCGTGGTGCCGCACATGGTGTTGAGCGTGCGCTCGAGCTGCGTGATCTGGTGACGGTGAGCCTTCAACTTCTGCGTCACCGAGGCCAGTGCCGCCGTCGCCGGATTGAGCTTGGTCACCGTCAGGCCCGTGGTACGGGCAATCTTTTCCATGTACTCCTTGCGCTCGTACTCGCGAAGCTTATGGCACTTGAGGCTCTTGGGGTCGACCTCCAGGCCCATGCCCGTACCAGCCCACTCCTCGGCAGTAGCGATGGCCTCGCCCAGAATATCCTCGCCACCGGTGTTGCGGCACTTATCGCACACGCCCAGTGGCAGGTAGACGCTCACGTTGGGATAGTCGGCCAGCACCGAGAACCAGGTCTCGGCAGTAATATCGCCCACGCAGGCGACGACGACCTCGTTTTCGCGCGGCATGCGCTTAAGGGCGCGCGTGCAGGTAACGTAGGCGGTCTCGTGGCTCGTAGCAGCAGAGACGATATCGTCATACAGGTTTTTGGGCGCCAGGCGCGGCGAGATGATCGCCTCGGTCGGACAGGCAGCGGCGCACAGGCCGCACTTGCGACAGGAGTCGAGGATCTCGATGGCGTCTTCCTCGACCTCGATAGCGTTGACCGGGCACACGTCCATGCACGCGGTGCATCCGCTCTTCTCGTTTTTGCAGGTCAAGCACGGAATGGTGTTGCCGCGCGGACGCTCCTTGTAGTCGGCAGGATTCCACTGCGGTGCCGACGGATCGAGTGCATCGGTCACACCGCCAAGCGGGTTTTTAAGAAAGTCGAAACCCTTGCTGATCTCGATAATGTCATCAAACAGATCGTGTTCCTGCGCCATGCGCGGCCCCTCCCTGAGCAGTGCAAACAAGCAAGAGATAATGATACGCTATCGGCCCACGCCTCGGGCAAATTACACGCGGCGCATCTTTGCGGCAAATAGCCCATGGCCCATCGCCGCCTCGATTGCACAAGGTCAATCAAGCGCCAAACTATGCCTCGCACATGAACTGCACGAGCTTTTGTTTGGTCACCTTTGCCTGCTCGTTGGCCATATTACGTTCATTTCTAAAGACCGCATTTGCAACACTCTGCAGATCGGCATCGGAAATCTCGCCAAGGCCCAGCTCCTCGAGCGTCGTCGGCAGACCAACGCGCTGGCAAAACTCGAGCACCTGATCAAGCTCGGGTGCACGCTCCAGGCGCAGCTGCACCACCAGGCCAAATGCCACGGCCTCGCCATGCATTGCCTTGCACTCGGGCAGAATCGTCAGACCGTTGGCGATGGCATGCGCCAACGCCAAGCCACCGCTCTCAAAGCCGACGCCCGAGAGCAGAATATTGCACTCGATCAGGCGCTCAACTGCCGGCGATGTACGGCCCTTTTTGAGATCGCGCTTGGCAGCGACGCCGCACTCCATGAGCGTGTCGTAGCAGGCGCGAGCCGCAACCAAGGCCAAGTGTCCCGGCGCGCCACCGTGCTCGTTGGCGCCGTGCGCCGCGGCGCACGAACGCGCCTCAAAATACGTTGCCAGCGCATCGCCCATACCAGCGACCGTCATACGCAGTGGGGCCGCCGCGACCACGTTGGTATCGACCACGACCAGGTCTGGATTCTTCTCGAGCATCAGGTAGTGGTCGAACGACCCATCCTCGTGATACAGCACCGAAATCGCGCTGCACGGACCGTCCATCGAAGCCGCCGTGGGGCATACGCACAACGGCACCTCGGCATAAAACGCAACGGCCTTGGCAATATCGAGTATCTTGCCGCCGCCAATACCCACCACCATGTCGCAATACTCGGCCCGGGCTTCCTTAGCCATTTCGACAACGGCGTCTTCCGTACACGGACCGTCATAAATCTTAAAGAACGGCTCACTTAGATCTTCGTCCAGAAATCCATCGACGATCTGCTTGCACAGCCGATCCTCGGTGCCCTGGTCAAACAAGACATAGGCAGCGCAGCCCAACCATGACAAATACCTGCCCTGACGCGAGAGTTCGCCCGGCCCCTGAACATACCGGCCGGGACCGCCATAAACC
This sequence comes from uncultured Collinsella sp., assembly GCA_902470895.1. Lineage (GTDB taxonomy): Bacteria > Actinomycetota > Coriobacteriia > Coriobacteriales > Coriobacteriaceae > Collinsella. The sequence goes on along the minus strand of CABRID010000065.1, from coordinate 6,624 downwards.
ATGGGAAGCGCCATACGAGAATCCGCCCTTCATCAAACAACGATTGGTGCAAAGTAACCTGCCCACTGCACCAACTTGGCGCATTGGGAACAGGTTACTTTGCACCATAGCAAAAAAGGGCCCCGCGCATTGAGCGCGAGACCCCTTGCAAGACAGTGAGAGTCGATTAGAAATCGATGTCGGTGTCGTAGTAGCAGGCCTTGAGAATCTTCTCGAAGTCGGCAGCCTTGGTCTCACGCGGGTTCTCGGGCGTGCAGGCGTCCTGCTCGGCGTTCGCGGCGATCTCGGGCAGCTTGGCGAGGAACTCCTCCTCGGAAACCATCTGCGGGTTCTCGGCGTCGACCTTCACGCCACCATTCGCGTAATCCTTGATGGACTGCGGAATGTTGAGCTGGTCGTTGAGGTCGCGAATCTTCTGGACGAGCGCAGCGATGAGCTCCTCGTTGGTCTCGCCGGGAAGGTGCAGGATCTCCTTGGCCACGTAAGCGTAACGCTCAGCAGCGCGCGGGTCCTTGGAGTTCCACTGGATAACCTTGCCCAGGTACATGGCGTTGGCAGCACCGTGGATGATGTGGCCGTTCTCGAAGGCAGCGCCGGTCTTGTGAGCCATGGAGTGAACGATGCCGAGCAGGCCCGAGGAGAAGGCGATACCGGCGATGCACTGAGCCTCGTGCATGTGCTGACGGGCCTCATGGTCGCCAGCATAGGACTTGGGCAGCCACTCGACGATCTCGCGGATGCCGTGCAGAGCGTTGGCGTCGGTGAACATAGAGGCGCAGGTGGAAACGTAGGCCTCCATGCAGTGGGTCAGAGCGTCCATGCCGGTATGAGCGCACAGCTTGGCGGGCATGGTGTAGGTGAGCTCGGGGTCGACGATGGCGACATCAGGGGTGATGTTGAAGTCGGCCAGCGGGTACTTGATGCCCTTGGCGTAGTCGGTAATGACGGAGAACGCGGTGACCTCGGTAGCGGTGCCGGAGGTAGAGGAGATGGCGCAGAAATGAGCCTTCTGACGCAGCTCGGGGAAGCTGAACGGCTGGATGATGTTATCGAAGGACTCCTCGGGATACTCGTAGAAGACCCACATGGCCTTAGCGGCATCGATGGGCGAGCCGCCGCCGATGGCGATAATCCAGTCGGGCTCGAACTCGCGCATGGCCTCGGCGCCCTTCATGACCGTCTCGATGGACGGATCGGACTCGACGCCCTCGAACAGCTTGACCTCGAAGCCGCCCTCTTTGAGGTCGGCCTCAACGTCCTGCAGGAACCCGCCGCGGCGCATAGAGCTGCCGCCAGAAACGATGATGGCCTTCTTGCCCTTGAGGTTCTTCACCTCGTGGCGAGCGCCCTCACCAAAGTACAGATCGCGAGGATTGGTAAAACGTCCCATACTGTGCCTCCTAAACAAGCCCCTCTTAGACTTGCGTATATAACGGAGCACCCAATTGGCTCCGTTAGGACCGGTTTGCGCGTTGCCGGCGATGACAATGCGCGATGTCTAAACGTCTCAACGCTCAGACAAACACTATTTTACCGTTCTGGTTGGTCAGTTATTCACCTAAAGCCAACAATGATGAAACGTTTTTTCTATCCCTGAAGACCCTTGTGCGGCATCTATACTCCCAAGCTGGGCAAACGTTTTATCAAGGTTGACCACATATCCCGGGCAGGACTGTGCCCCTCCGAAATGCGCCCCGTTCGCCGCCAAAAATCGACCGCTTGCGGCACCGTGATACCACTCAGCCGTCCAAGGTGCCGACATTTGTGCGACATCCGTCTTCGTGGTGCAAAGGTGCATGTCCAAGTGCGGCACCCCCGGTGTGCCACATGCGGGTAAACTAGAACCTTATATAGAGACATTTGAACCCTAACCGCAGCAAAGGAGGCCCCATGGCATTCGATCCCATTCAAGAGGATTGCCATCGCCTCGTTCTTGAGGCCTTGCGCCGCGACAATATCCCGCTCACCGACGGTGCCGCCGTAGAGCGTCTAATGGAACAATTCACCCGCAACCCCGCGCCGCTCATCGTGCACGACCGCGACCGCGCCGGGCACCTCATTGCCAAGGTGGTCGAGGCTGTCGACTACCGCATTCCCTTTATCCCTGACGATACCCAGGCAGAGCAAGAAGAGGCCGCTGCCGAGAACATGCTTCGCGAGGCAGCCGCGCTCGACCCCACCAACTGGGACGCCCAGCGCATGCTGACCGCCCTCACCGCCAACTCCAACGAGGAGTACGTACAGTATCTGGTGTCCAAGTGCGACGAGGTGGAGCACGATCTGGCGCTCAAGATCGCCTCGGCGCAGGACCCCTACGAGCGTGAGGCTGCAGGCGATCTGACCCGCCGTCCCTACCTGCGCTGGCTTGCCGCCTTGGCATCGCGCGCCCTCATTAGCGGCCGCTATCGCATGTCGCTCGAAGCCGCAAACCGCAGCCTGGACTTTGCGCCCAACGACCCCGCCGGCGTCCGCCATACTGCGATGCTTGCCATGGCAAAGCTCGAATACCCTGCCGAGGAGCTCAAACGCTTTCGCTCTGCCCACTCCGTGCCCTATCTTGCCAACACGCCGCTGCGCCGTCGTCCCAAGGACGCGGAGCGCGACTTGGACCCGTGGACGCTCATCGCGCTGATGAGCGCTGCCTGGCGCGAGCTGGACTACGAGGGTGCCGAGCGCTACTTGCGCATCCTTGCACGCTCGTGCCCGCACGCAGCCGAGGCGCTCTACTTCCAAACCGAGTTTCCCGATGGCGTCTATGCCCGCGTCAACGTGGGTGTGGGCTCCACCGACGAGCTTGTCCTTGCGCTGTCCGAGGCAACGCCGGTACTGCAGGAGGGCCTGGGCGCCCCCGACAACGCCAGCTTTGCCGCCTGGGTCGCCACCAACGATATCGTGCGTTCCCAGATCGACGAGCGCATCCTGCGGGCGGCCGAGCAGGGCTTGCCGTTTAAGGGAGGAGACCTCTAATGGATCCGAGCGTCTACATCCCCGCCTACCTGGAGCGCGCCTACGTTGCGTCGCACCCCGAACTCACCGATGCAGCACGCGAACTTGTCCATAACGACGTGAGCGTCAACCCTCATAAGTATGCGCAGACCGAGCATGCCCAGGCGCTGCTGTCCTATGCCGGCGTTCACCGCCACCTGCTCGACGAACTCCATCGCATCGAGGACATGGGCAGCGACGAGGAGTTTGAGCAGACGCGCAACCGCCTGTTCGACGATATGCGCGATGAGCTGCTCAAGATCGTCCGCATCGATGCGTATGTCCTCGATGCCCAGCTGCTCGCCATCATTTTGGCGGACACGCCCGTCGACGCCTGTCTGGGCGACCTGCTGAAGCTCGAAGCGACCACGGCCGATTACCTGCAGCAAAGCGTGCCCGGGTTCGATATGGAAGCTCCGCACTACTGGACCAACAAGGTCCTGGCAGACGGTGTGACAGCGGCCGATCTCACCGTAAGCGAGCCGGCATTTATCGGGTGGCTCCACACGCTCGAGGCCATCTCGCAGCTGTGCATGGCGAGCGCTCGCTACCGTGCTGCCGCCAACTATTCTCGCCGCGTTCTTAAGGCGGAAGGCTATCCCACCCGAGCTGCAGGCACCGTGTTACTCGCCCTCGCTCGCCTGGAAGACGAGGACGGCTTTTTTGCCCTGGCCCACCAGCTCGAGGAGCAGATGGGGGCCGATGCCCTCGAGAACTCCCCCTGGTACCTACTCGCCCGCACGATCTTGCTGTTCAAAACGAACAAGATGCGCCCGGCGACACGCGCGCTGCGCGAGTTTGCCAACCGCTGCGAGGGCGGCGCGTTCTTTTTGCTGAACCCCATGTATCAGACGCCGTACCTTCCCTGCCGGCCCGAACCGCACGACCCCTGGGACCTTTCGCATCAGGCAGTTTGGGAGGCCGACGGCATCATCTCGGATACTCCCGACTTTGCCCCCTGGGCCAACGCTTGCGAAGACGTATCGCAGCTTGCCCAGGAATTTGCGCGCCGTTACGGCTTTTAACGGCGCAAACGCCACAACCATGTCATTCACGTTAGGAACGGCTTCATGAACTTCCGTTCATCTCTCGCCTGCACCTCGAGCGATATCGCCCGCTGGGGGCTGCGCTCCGTCCTTAAGCGCCAGGGCGGCGTACTCCCCGGCCGCATCGCCATGAAGATCGACCCCGAGCTGCTAAGCGACCTCGCGGGCCTTGTCGACCGCAGCGTGGTAATCACCGGCACCAACGGCAAGACCACTACCTCCAACCTCATCGCCGATGCCGTTGCCGCCAGCGGCGCCACCGTGGTATGCAACCGCGCCGGCAACAACATGGAGCCGGGCGTGGTGGGCGCGTTGCTCGAGGCACGCGGCAACCTTAAGCGAACCGCCAGCAGCAAGCGCGTAGGCGTCTTTGAGTGCGACGAGCTCTACACGGTGCGCGTCCTGCCCAAGCTCAAGCCGACCTACTTTGTGCTGCTCAACCTGTTCCGCGACCAGCTGGACCGCTACGGCGAGATCGACCACACCCAGGACGTCATCGCCCACGCGCTGGAGCTTTCGCCGGCAACGACGCTCATCTATAACGCCGACGATCCGCTGTGCGCCTCGATCGCCGCACGCGTCCCCAACACGAGCATCGCCTTTGGCATCGACGGCGCCACGGGCACCGAGTCCGATCGCATTAGCGACTCGCGTTTTTGCTCGCAGTGCAACGCGCCGCTGGAGTACGACTATGTGCAGTACGGCCAACTCGGTGCCTATCATTGTCCTTCGTGCGGTTGGGGTCGTCCCGCGCTGGTCCGTCGCGTGACAGGCGTTGAGCTCACCTGCAGTGGCTACGGCTTTGACCTGAACTTTGGACCCGATACCGACGCACCTGCAACGCACATCGTCACGCGCTACAACGGCCTGTACATGGTCTACAACGTTGCCGCCGCCTTCTTTGCGGCGCGCGAGCTGGGCGTGGACGCAGCTCACCTACAGCCCACGCTCGATGCCTACGTCCCCGCCGGCGGACGCATGGGCCGCTGGGAGATCGCCGGCCGTACCGTCGAGGCAAACCTGGCCAAAAATCCCGTGGGCTTCGATCGCCAGATCCAGTCCATTAAAACGGCAGGCGGCAGGCTCTGCGCCTTCTTCCTGAACGACAACGACGCCGACGGCCACGATGTCTCGTGGATCTACGACGTCGACTTCGAGCGCATCGCCGATACCCCAGGGCTTGTCGCCTTTGCCGGCGGCACGCGTGCACACGATATGCAGGTACGCCTGAAGTACGCCGGCATCGACGCCGCCATCATCTCGAATATCGAGCAGGCAATCGGCGCCGTGGCAGACGAGATCGCCGATGACACCTTCTACGCCGTCGCCAACTACACGGCCTTCCCGCCGCTGGTCAAGGAGCTCAACGAGCTTAAGGGCACCGATGCGAGCTCGGTCGCCTCCCACGCCGTAACACGCGCCGATGGGAGCGCTGTCCCCACCGATATTGCGCCGATCGAGCTTTCGCGCCCGCTGCGCATCGTCTACCTGTATCCCGATGCCCTCAACCTCTATGGCGACGGCGGCAACGTCATTGCCCTCGAGCGCCGCTGCGCCTGGCGCGGCATTCCCGTGCGTGTGGACGAGGTCCGCATGGGCGAGTCGCTCGATCTCGCCGACGCCGACATCGTTATGATGGGCGGTGGCTCCGACCGCGATCAGCTGGCCGTGGCGCACGAGCTGCTCGCTCAAAAAGACAAGGTTGCGGCCTATGTTGAGGACGGCGGCACACTGCTTGCCATCTGTGGCAGCTATCAGCTGCTCGGCCGTTCGTACTACATGGGCGACGATCGCATTGAGGGTCTGGGCGTCATTGCCGCCGAGACTGTGCGCGGCTCCGACCGTCTGATCGGCAACGTCGCCGTCAAAACCGACCTGGCACCCGAGCCCTTTGTGGGATTCGAGAACCACGGCGGCCGCACCCTGCTCGATGCAGAGGCCACGCCGCTCGGAACGTCTGTCGTCACGGGCACCGGCAACAACGGCGACGATGGCTTTGAGGGTCTCATCTACAAGGGCATCATCGGCACGTACCTGCACGGACCGGCGCTCCCCAAGAACCCCGAGCTCGCCGACTGGCTCATCGCCCACGCCCTCGAGCGCCGCGGCGGTGCACAGGCCAACGCTCTGCTGCCGCTCAAGCCCCTCGACGACACCTACGAGCACGCCGCCCACGACGCCGCGATGAAGCTCCTCCCCTAACGCCCCACCACCACAAAGGGGACAGGCACCTTTGTGGTGGTTTTGACCCGCCACGGTAGTTTGTCTCGATCTGTAACATTTAGACCGATAAAAGTCGTCTTACTGTTACAGAATGAGATGTTCGTCCCGACGCCCGCCGTCTGTCTCGATCTGTAACAGATAGAGCCGATTTGCCCGCCCAGATGTTACAGATTGAGATATTTGAAAATCGGAATAGAAGCCTACTCCTGTGTGGTGGGTTGATTTCCGATCTCAGCCGAACACATTGAGCTGATGGCTCGCTCCCGCAGTTAGCCGAACGCCCCCCGCGGCCCCTCTCGGGCCCCGGGGGCGCCGTTTTCCCAGTTGAAGGAACGGTGGAGATGTGTTTCGATGGGTCCGGTGGCCATGC
>CABRID010000064.1 GCA_902470895.1 uncultured Collinsella sp. | reverse complement strand
CCCATGCGGACTCCAATCTGGACCGGACTCGGTCCAACTTTTTGTCCGCACCCCCGGAACGTCCCCGAGTGCCAAGTACCGCAAGAGTGTCCCTTTCGACTAGTCGCTTAAGAACGTCCCCAATGACTACCTACGCCAAGCCCTTGACAGCTAGGACGATGCCGATGTCTTGGAACCGACAGCGAAAGCCCGCCAGGGCGAGCAAGGTGCCTTGAAACGAGGCGGCATTGACCTTCTGGTCATGCCGCCGAAGTTGAAAGGCAGATTGCCGCCCTGGCGGGCTTGCAGCGTCAAGTGGTTACGGCGTTTGGTAAAACGCCGTAACTAAAACCCGTGGCGCTCCAGGAAGCGGAAGGCTAGGCGAATCCAGGGACGGACTGCCACCTGCTTGTCCTCGTTGTCGACCGCGGTGTTGGCGTTGCCGAGCGAAAGGCCGTGACCACCCTGGTCGAAGACGTGCATCTCGCATGCAACGCCCTCCTCGGCCATGCGCTGCGCAAACGGGTAGACCTGCGCGATCGGCGCCGTCTTGTCGTCGGACACGCCCCACACAAAGGTCGGTGGCATCTGACGCGAAACATGCGTGGTGGGGCAGATGTCGGCCAGATGCTCGTCAGTTGCCTCGCCGCCCGTCACCATCGACAGGTAGTCGTTGAGCAAATCGCGTCCCGTCTTGCCGCCCGTCTTGGGCACGCGCAAGTCAATGCGCGGATCGCGCGTCTGCATGTCGCGCACATAGGCAAAGTCGAGCAATGGATAGCCCAGCACCACGGCATCGGGACGAATGTCGTCCGGACGCGCCCCGGCAAGTGCCGCAAAGGGGCCGGTCTTCCACTGTGTTGCCAGCGAGGCGCAAATCATGCCGCCAGCAGAAAAGCCCACGACGCACACGCGCTTAGGATCGACATGCCACTCGTCGGCGTTGGCGCGCACCGTGGCGACCATCTTGGCAAGATCTGCCTGGGGGTGCGGAAAGCTCACGTCACCCGTAGAACTCGTGACATAGTTGAGCACAAAGGCCTGGTAGCCGCGATCCAAAAATGCAAACGCCACCGGGTCCTGCTCGTGCGGAGCGATATGCGTAAACCCGCCTCCGCCGCAGATGATCACCGCGGGGCGGCGGCCATTCGGTTTATCGGGCAGCGGCTCGGCACCCAAATACGTAAACGTCGCCGGATAATCCTCGGTCGGCTCCTCGCCCCACAGCGCATGGTTCTCGACAATCATATGTGCTCCCTTCGCGCAAATTATGCGCCTTTGTTTTTCGCCTTCAAGCGTACCCCACTTGAACCCGTGGCGCAGAAACACACCAGCAATAAGTTTCCCTTTAACTGATATATCACATAATCCCAGCTCAGAGGTATCGCTGAGCAGCGTAGAATAGGGGGCGTTGACCAAGCCGCGAAACACATATGAAACGTTTCCGGCAAACCAAACGCGCGATATGCGCCTATTTAAGTTGGAGGCAACTATGGGTCTGCTCGATTCGCTTAAGTCCACCTTCACCTCGGCCGGCGAGGCGTCCGTTCCGCCCGCAGCAAGCTTCGCCACCCGCGAAGGCGTCATCTATGCCCCCGTTAACGGCGTGCTCGTCAACCTGGACGAGGTTCCCGACGAGACGATCGCCTCGGGCATGCTTGGCCAGGGCTATGGCATCGAGCCCATTACCGGCACCATCTATGCGCCCGCCAACGGCCGCATCGGTGCCACCACTGTCACCAACCACTCCATTGGCATGATCACCGAGGACGGTCTTCGCGTGTTTATCCATGTTGGCCTGGGTACCGTGGAAATGAACGGCAAGGGTTTTGCCCGCTTTGTCGAGATGGGCGATGTGGTCAAGGCAGGCCAGCCGCTCATCAGCTTCGACCGCGAGGCCATTAAGGCCGCTGGTCACGAGGACATCGTGACCGTCATCGTCTCCGAGCTCGACCGTCTTAAGAGCATCGACCATGTCGGCGAGTCCGGAACGCTTATCGGCGGCAACCCGCTCGTCAAGCTGGGCGACCCGCTGCTGGTGGCCAAGACCAAGTAGCCAAGTCCCGCGCCACACAGCCAAAAGGCACCTCGTCAAGCGCCCGCGACCATTTGACCGCGGGCGCTTTTCGTTTGAAAAACCATCCGGCCAATGCCTTATCTGTATAGCCCAAATGAGCCGAGCTGCTAGAATATCGAACTGTATGGATAGCTATCATTCAACCGTTATGGGAGGATACGTGAACCGCACCAAAATCGCGCAGCTCTATGCCGATGCCGAGTCGCTCGGCGGCCAGACCGTCACCGTCGCCGGCTGGGTCAAGTCCGTCCGCGACATGAAGAACTTTGGCTTTGTTACGCTCAACGACGGCAGCTGCTTCCGCGACCTGCAGGTCGTCATGAACCGCGAGGCACTCGACAACTACGACGAGATCGCTCATCAAAACGTCTCGGCCGCACTCATTTGCACCGGCACCGTCAAGCTGACCCCCGATGCGCCCCAGCCTTTCGAGCTTTCTGCCACCTCCATCGAGGTCGAGGGCACGAGCGCCCCGGATTACCCGCTGCAGAAGAAGCGCGCAACCGTCGAGTTCCTGCGCACCCAGCAGCATCTGCGCCCGCGCACCAACCTGTTCCGCGCCGTGTTCCGCATCCGCTCTGTCGCGGCTGCCGCCATCCACCGCTTCTTCCAGGAGCAGGGCTTTGTCTACGTCAACACCCCCATCATCACCACGAGTGACTGCGAGGGCGCCGGCGAGATGTTCCGCGTGACCACGCTCGACCCCAAAAATCCGCCCCTCACCGAGTCCGGCGAGGTCGACTGGAGCCAGGACTTCTTTGGCAAGCATGCGAGCCTCACCGTGTCCGGCCAGCTCAATGCCGAGAACTTTGCCATGGCCTTTGGCGACGTGTACACCTTTGGTCCCACCTTCCGCGCCGAGAACTCCAACACCACGCGCCACGCCGCCGAGTTTTGGATGATCGAGCCCGAGATGGCCTTTGCCGACCTTAACGACTACATGGATAACGCCGAGGCTATGCTCAAGTATGTCCTCAAGGACGTCATGACAACCTGCCCCGACGAGCTCAATATGCTCAACAAGTTTGTGGACAAGGGTCTGCTCGAGCGCCTGGACCATGTCGCCAACTCCGACTTTGCCCGCGTTACCTACACCGAGGCCGTCGAGATCCTGGAGCAGGCCGTCGCCGCCGGTCACAAGTTTGACTATCCCGTGAGCTGGGGCATCGACCTGCAAACCGAGCACGAGCGTTTCCTGACCGAGGAGCACTTTAAGCGCCCGACCTTCGTGACCGACTACCCGGCCGAGATCAAGGCGTTCTACATGCGCATGAACGAGGACGGCAAGACCGTCGCCGCCGCCGACTGCCTGGTGCCGGGCATCGGCGAGATCATCGGTGGCTCCCAGCGCGAGGAGCGCCTGGATCTGCTCGAGGCCCGCATCAAGGACCTGGGTATGAATCCCGAGCAGTACAAGTACTACCTTGACCTGCGCCGCTACGGTTCCTGCAAGCACGCCGGCTACGGTCTGGGCTTCGAGCGCTTGGTCATGTATCTGACCGGCGTGGGCAACATCCGCGACGTCCTGCCGCACCCGCGCACCGTGGGCAACGCCGACTTCTAATCGTCGAACGCTAGCTCGCGTCGCCACACGCCAACGCTCATCGCACAAGCGTCTCTCGACATCGGTCGAGAGACGCTTTTTTCAACAGCATCCGTCAAGCTTTTGGCAAGTTTTTGGTCAGTTGAGCAGGGCTGTTGAAAACTCGACCCGCCGTTTGCCGACGACTACCGACCGCCCAGAGCGCCCTGCGCCCCTGGGAAAGCCCCGCGTCCTAGGCTCCATACCGTCGCCACCCAAAACGGAAAGGACGTGGGCACCATGACCGAAGCCGCTGTTGAAACCTACGACACCACGACGAGGGGCGCCGCCTCGATGGCAGCCTATCGCGCCGTTCGTATCCTGCAGCTCTTGAGCGAAAACACCGGCGAAGACAAGGCCATGCTTTCCGATGAGCTGATCCGGCGCCTCGCCCATCCCGACGACCCCGCCCGCATGCCCATCTCGGCGGCGCGGCGCAGCATCTACACCGCCATCTCCGCGCTTCGCCATGCCGGATACGAAATTGAATACAAACGCGGCGTGGGCTACAAACTTCTTACCCGCCCGCTCACCGATGAAGAGCTCATCCGGCTCCACGGTATGGTCATGCGCAACCGCTCCACGCCTATCGCTATCCGCAAGAGCATGGCGCAGCACTTAGTTGCCATGGCGAGCGCCGACGTTCGCGGCTACCTCGATACACCCGAACCCGCTCCAAGCGCAGGCAGCAAGGCTACCAAGGCAACACGCACGCCCATCAAGCGCATCGACACGTGCGAGCTCGTCGAGCAGGCCATCGACCACGGAACCACGGTGAGTTTTGATATTTCGAGCGTCACGACACGCGGCGAAACCGAAGCAGCACGGATGACACTCCGTCCCTTTGCCATCAGGCAGCGCGATGGCATCTCGTATCTGCTGGGAACGGTCTACGACGCCCGAGGCACCGACGATACGCTGCGCACCGTCGAGATCGCCCGTATGAGAAACGTCAGCACGCGCCTGCTCGACGGCAAGAAGCTCTTCGCCGCCCTGGACGAGGACGACGCCTCCTCCGCCGCATAAGACCCTCCGCCGCCCATTCGACTACCCGTACCGCCCATCCGATTCTGTATTAAAAAACCCGCCAGGCTGTTGTAAAAATGGACATCAGCGCTACTATAGTCCCACTTGCACTTTGTCCCAGTGCAGTGTTTCCAGCCATTTTTATACTGGGGGTAATGATATGAAGGACATCACCATCAGCCGCAGGAGCCTTCTGGTCTCCGCCGGCCTGCTCGCGCTCGCCCCGCTCGCCGGATGCGGCGGCAACTCTGGTTCCGGCTCTGCTGCCGCCGGTTCCGACTACACCATCGGCGTTCTGCAGCTCACCGAGCACTCCGCGCTCGATGCCGCCAACGACGGCTTCGTCAAGGCCATCAAGAAGAGCGGCCTTAAGGTCAAGATCGACCAGAAGAACGCCCAGAACGACCAGTCCACGTGTAAGTCCATTGCCGACAAGTTTGTGGGCGACAACGTCAACCTGATTTATGCCATCGCCACGCCCGCCGCGCAGGCTGCCGCCGGCGCCACGGCCGATATCCCCATCGTGGGCTGCGCCATCACCGACTACGCCGCCTCCGGCCTGGTCCAGGACAACGACAAGCCCGGCACCAACGTCACGGGCGCTTCCGACCTCACCCCGGTCGCCGAGCAGCTCGAGATGATGCAGAAGGTCCTGCCCGACGTTAAAAAGGTCGGCCTGCTCTACTGCACCGCCGAGTCCAACTCCGACGTCCAGATCAAGGCCGCCAAGAAGGAGCTCGACAAGCTGGGCCTCGAGTACACTGACTTCACCGTCTCGAGCTCCAACGAGATTCAGTCCGTCGTCGAGTCTGCCGTGGGCAAGGTCAACGCGCTGTACTCCCCCACCGACAACACCATCGCCGCGGGCGCCTCGCAGGTCGGCCAGATCTGCAAGGAGAACAAGCTTCCCTTCGTGACTGGCGAGGAGGGCATGTGCATGGCCGGCGGCCTGTTCACCCTCTCCATCAACTATGAGGACCTGGGCTACGCCGCGGGCGAGATGGCCGTCAAGATCCTGAAGGGCGAGGCCAAGCCCGAAGACATGCCGATCAAGCACCTCTCGAGCAAAGACCTGGTCGTCGTCAAGAACGACGAGATGGCCGAGGCCCTGGGCATCGACCTTTCCGCTCTGGACGCGTAATGCTATACGCGGCATGCGTCTAGAGCCCGTGCTCGCGCTTTAGCCGCGTTATTCAATATCTGAGCCACAGGGGCGGGCGCTGTAGACCGGCGTCCGCCCTGCTTGTTTCAGGTAAAACAAAACGTCTGTCCGCAGCTCTTCTATGCATTGTTACCGCTATTATGGTGAATCACGTGTCCACCCTATCCTAGGAGGTATGAAGCATGCTCATTGCATTGCAGGGCGCCGTTTCGCAGGGCGTCCTCTGGGGCATTATGGTGCTTGGCGTGTTTATCACGTTCCGCCTGCTCGACATTCCCGATATGACCTGCGACGGCAGCTTTGCCCTCGGCGGCTGCGTCTGCGCTGTGCTCATCGTCAATAACAACGTCGACCCGCTGCTCGCCGTGCTGGCCGGTATGTGCGCCGGCGCCATCGCGGGTGCCGTCACGGGCATTTTGACCACCGTCTTCGAGATTCCCGCGATCCTCGCCGGAATCCTCACCCAGATCAGCCTGTGGTCCATCAACCTGCGCATCATGGGCAAGTCCAATACGCCCATTCTTGCCAAGGGCACCGTGTTTTCGGCCGTCAGCAATATGACCGGCCTGCCGCAGTCCACCGTTGCCATCATCTTGGGCATCCTGCTCGCCGTGGCTATCGTTGCCATCCTGTATTGGTTCTTTGGCACCGAGATTGGCTCGGCGCTGCGCGCCACCGGCAACAACGAGTACATGATCCGCGCCCTGGGCGTCAACACCAACTCCACCAAGATGATCGCCCTTGTGCTCTCCAACGCCCTCATCGGCCTTTCGGGCGCGCTCATCTGCCAGAGCCAAAAGTATGCCGACATTGGTATGGGCACCGGTGCCATCGTTATCGGTCTTGCCGCCATTGTTATCGGTGAGGTGCTCGGCCGTCTGCTGCCCGGCGGCCTCACGCAGTTTAGCGTCCGTCTTGCCTCCGCCGTCTTTGGCTCCGTGGTGTACTTCCTTATCCGCGCCATCGTGCTGCAGTTGGGTATGGACGCCAACGACATGAAGCTGCTCTCCGCCGTGATTGTCGCTGTGGCCCTGTGCGTGCCCGTGGTTTGGGAGCGCTATAAGCTCCGCAGCTCCTACACGAAGGGGGATGAGGCAGATGCTTAAGCTCTCGCACGTCAAGAAGACCTTTAACAAGGGCACCGTCACCGAGAAGCGCGCGCTCACCGGCGTCGACCTCACCCTGAATGACGGCGACTTTGTAACCGTGATCGGCGGCAACGGCGCCGGCAAGTCCACGCTGCTCAACATGATCGCCGGCGTGTACCCGCTCGATTCGGGCGTTATTGAGCTCGACGGCACCGACATCTCGCGCCTGAGCGAGTCGCAGCGCGCCAAGTACCTGGGCCGCGTGTTTCAGGACCCCATGCGCGGTACCGCTGCCGACATGCAGATCGCCGAGAACCTGGCCCTCGCCAAGCGTCGCGGCCAGCGTCGCGGCCTTTCGTGGGGCGTCACCAAGGCCGAGAAAGATGAGTACGTTGAGCTGCTCAAGCGCCTGGACCTTGGTCTGGACACGCGTCTCAACGCCAAGGTCGGCCTGCTCTCGGGCGGCCAGCGCCAGGCACTCACCCTGCTGATGGCCACGCTCACCAGGCCGCGCCTGCTGCTGCTCGACGAGCACACCGCGGCCCTCGACCCCAAGACGGCCTCTAAGGTGCTCAACCTGACCGAGGAGATCGTCGACGAGAACCACCTGACCACGCTCATGGTCACGCACAACATGAACGACGCCATCCGTCTGGGCAACCGTCTGATCATGATGCACGAGGGCCATGTGATCTACGACGTGGCCGGCGACGAGAAGAAGTCGCTCACCGTGGCCGACCTGCTGCAGAAGTTCGAGGAGGTCTCGGGCGGCGAGCTCGCCAACGACCGCATGCTACTAAGCTAAAACCTGCCAAAAAGGGACAGGTTTATTTTGGTAGGTTTTATCTGCGCAAACGCCAAAACCGCCGCAAAGGGACAGAGGCCCTTGCGGCGGTTTTCGCATATTATGTCGATAATCCAGCGTCAGCAGGAACTACTGGTTAAGGACTAAGGAAACTGCCACGAGAAGCTCTCTTCCCCGTCTCGCCTTGACCGCCGCACTCCTTGCCGGCGTGCTCGCCGGCGCCCCAGCTTACGCCACCGCGGCCACCCCATCTCAAGTTATCGGCCCGTCCGATGTGATCGGACGGGCTTCTTGGTGGGTATCATGGTTGAACGATTATTAGGAGGTTTTCCCTACATGGAATTGTTTGAGCCGATTCTTCATTTCTTTGAGCAACGGTGGGTCCACAACATCATCTGGGCCGTCATCTTGGCGATAGGCACCGCCGTCGCCGCCAAGGTCGTATCCAAGACCCTGAACCATCTGCTTAACCGAGACGATAACCCGCTTCCGGCATCGAGTATCTTCATCAACATCGCGCGCGCCGTCATCTGGATGATTGGCGGCAGCTTTATCCTCGATAACTGCTTTGGCATTAACGCAAACGCGCTCGTCGCCGCCCTTGGCGTCGGCGGCATCGCCATCTCGCTCGGCTTTCAGGACACGCTATCAAACCTTATCGGCGGCATGCAGGTGACCTTTATGGGCATCATCAAGCCCGGCGACAATATCGAGGTCGGCGGCGTATCCGGCGTGGTCCAAGACATCACTTGGCGCCATACAACGATTGAGGATGCCTGTGGGCAGACCATCATCGTCCCCAACTCCAACATCTCCAAGAACACGCTCGTGCACCTCATGCCCTTTGGGCGCGTTGCCGTGCCCGTCGCGGTCAAGGACACGTCCAAGTGGGCTTCACTGGACGCACTGGCAGACGAGCTGACCAGCGCCACCAAAGCCGCCGTGCTTCCCATCTCGGGCTTTGACAAGGAGCCCTACGTACTCTTTAGCGAAATCGGCGACTTTGGCATCAAAGGAAAGATCATCTTTATCGTCAGCGACGACAGCACTACTTTCACGGCAGCCGACGCCTGCATCCGCGCCATCGCCCCCATCATCGCCTAACCCGCCAAAAAGGGACAGGCACCTTTGTGGTGGTTTTCATTCGTGGTACCATGGTTTATGTAGTTGTTTAAACGACTAAGGGAGCAACATCATGGAAGAGGCCTATCGTCAAGCACGCAAGCGCGGCGAGCAAGGACGTCGACGCGCCATTAGCCAAAGCGAGCATCCATACCTTACGGACCTCGACAGTTTGATTGCTCAGCTCCCCTTAGGTCAGCGAGTGAGTGTCGGCCTGCGGGATATTCCGATCGAAATGGTCGTCGGCACTGTCACCAAGGGCCGTCAGTCCGCCTTTTCATGCAACTTTATGCCCCTGCTGCCGTTTAACACCGAGTTCGCCCGCAAGTGGTCCAACCTCTACGACATCCAGGTAACCGAGGGCTATCGCGACCCCATCATCGTCACCGAGTTCATGCATCGGTTCTATGTCCAGGAAGGCAATAAACGCGTCAGTGTCCTCAAATTCTTGGACGCTCCAACGGTTTCGGCCAGGGTCACCCGTCTCTACCCCGGCACATGGGATTCCGTCGAAAGCCGCCTGTACGGTGAATTCTGCGCGTTTTGGCGCGTCTGCCCCCTATACGAGATCGAGTTCTCGCGTGAGGGAAGCTACGAGACGCTCGCCAAGATGCTCGGTCAGAACCTTATCGAAAAATGGCCGCAGAAAAAGGTCGACTACCTGCGCCACACCTTCCTGCTCTTTAAGCGCGCCTACCTTCGCGCAGGCGGCGACCACCTGGACATTACGCCTGCCGACGCCATGCTCGTTTACCTCAATGTGTACAACCAGGACCGCCTGCTGGATACGCCGACGGATATCGTCGTAAACCGCCTGTGCAAGATTTGGCGCGAGCTGGTCATTGCCGGCAAAAATGACGAGGACAAGGTCGATCTTGTCGAAGCGCCGAGCGTCGATGAGGAGGAGTCGCCCGCCAAGTCCACCTCTGGCGTGCTCAACTTCTTTATGGGCAAGACTGTCTATTCGGCGGCCAACCCCCTGCGTATCGCCTTTATCCATGAGTTCCCCTGTGCGGCGTCGAGCTGGGACAGTCTGCACGACCAAGGGCGTCAGTATCTCGATGAGCACTTTGACGGCATCGTGCGCACCGAGGCGTTCGAGGACTGTCACGATCCGGACGTGTTCTACGCCGCCGTGGAAACGGCTGTCAAACATGGAGACAACGTCATCTTCTCGACCTCGCACCGCCTGATGGAATACACGCTCAGAGCTGCCGTTGAGTATCCCCAGGTTCGGTTCCTTAACTGCTCTATCGGCCTTCCCCACCAAAGCGTCCGTTCGTACTTTGGCAAGATGTACGAGGCCAAGTTCCTCCTGGGCGCCCTTGCCGCCAGCATGGCGGACAACCATCGCATCGGCTACCACGCGTCGGTCTTCGCATCCGGCGCGCTCAGCGAGATCAATGCCTTTGCCATCGGCGCCTCGCTGCTCGACCCCCGCGCGCAAATTATCCTCACCTGGGGCGATGTGCCCGCCGGCGGTCTTGCCGAGGCCATGTGCCGCGAAGGCGTGAGCGTCATGACCGGCGCTGACATGTCAAAGTCGCTCGAAGACCCTACGGCCTACGGACTCCACCGCCTGGTCGATGGCAAGGTTTCCGGCATCGCCATGCCGGTATGGAACTGGGGCCGTTACTACGAGCTCATCGTTCGCAGCCTTCTGCACGGCACGTGGGACGAGACCAGCGATGACAACCAAGTGCGCGCCGTCAACTACTGGTACGGCATGAGCTCCGGCGTTATCGACATCCGTTACGCTCCGGGCCTACCCTACCAGACGCGCAAACTCGTGCAGTTGCTCCGCAACGGCATTGTCGAGGGATCCATCAACCCCTTTGGCGGCGAGCTCCACAGTCAGAACGGCGTGGTACAGATCGAAGGCTTCCCTCCGCTGCCGAGCACGCAGATTGTCGAGATGAATTGGCTGGCGGATAACGTGGTAGGCACCATTCCGCAGCTCGACGATGAGCCGAAAGTCCCTGCCCTATGAAAATCCTTGCCATAGCCGATACCGAAGAACGATGCCTTTGGGAGTGCTTTCGCAAGGAACGCTTTGAGGGCGTCGACCTGATTTTGTCCGCCGGCGATCTGGACCCGGACTATCTTGAGTTTTTGGTTACGGTCATCAACAAACCGCTCATCTACGTGCGTGGCAATCACGATGACCGCTACGCACGTCATGCACCGGGCGGATGTATCTGCGTAGAAGACAGCGTGTACACGTACCGAGGGATTCGCATTGCGGGCCTTGGCGGGTCCATGCGTTATCGCGACGGCGCCAACATGTACACCGAACGCGAGATGTCCAAGCGTATGCGTAAGCTGTCGCGTAAGGTTAGGATGGTCGGCGGGTGCGACATTCTGCTTACCCATGCGCCCGCCGCCGGTATGGGTGATCTGGACGATCTACCGCATCGAGGGTTTGAGTGCTTTAACACGGCGCTTGAGTCCTGGGGAGCCGACTACATGGTGCATGGGCATGTACACCAAAGCTACGGTTACGATTTTCAGCGCGAGCGGCAGCATGTGTGTGGAACGACGATCATCAACGCCTGCGGCTATACGCAGTTTGAGCTCGACCAGACGCGCTACCCCATCCGTAGCTGGCAGGCAGCCTGGCTCAACTCGCAAACCATGCGCCGCGAGCTCAAGCGCCACGAGGCCATTGAATCCTCTACCGCCAGAACACCCTGGTAACCACCTCAAAGGGGACGCTGTCCCCTTTGAGGTGGTTGGGGGTGCGGACAAAAAGTTGGACCGAGTCCGGTCCAGATTGGAGTCCGCATGGG
>CABRID010000063.1 GCA_902470895.1 uncultured Collinsella sp. | reverse complement strand
TAGCTTCGAAATCTGCCACAGTCAACTACTCCTTATCAGTGGTCGTGGCGGCGACAGCCTCGGGTGCCTCGGCGGTCTCGGCATCCTCGGCCTCGACGTCGGCGTCAACGCCGGCGAGCGCAGCCAGGTCGTCGAGAGCAGAGGTCTCTTCGGCGGTCACAGGGGCGGAGGCGTCCTCGTCGGCATCGTGCATGGGCTCGATGTCCAGCGCGAGGGAGCGGATCTCCTTGACGAGAACCTTGAAGGACTCGGGGATACCCGGAACCGGGACGTTCTCGCCCTTGACGATGGACTCGTAGGTCTTGACGCGGCCCACGGTATCGTCGGACTTGACGGTCAGGATCTCCTGCAGGACGTTGGACGCACCGTACGCGTACAGTGCCCAAACTTCCATCTCGCCGAAGCGCTGGCCGCCGAACTGGGCCTTGCCGCCCAGAGGCTGCTGGGTAACCAAGCTGTAAGGGCCGGTCGAACGGGCGTGAATCTTGTCGTCGACCATGTGGCCGAGCTTGAGGATGTAGGACGTACCCACGGTAATGGGCTCGCGGAACTCCTCGCCGGTGCGGCCGTCGAACAGACGGGTCTTGCCGCGCTCGTCAAGCTGGGTGACGAACTCGGGACGCATGTGATCGCCAAAGGCAGCGGTGGCCTTGTTGAGCATGTTCTTGTTGGCACGACGAATGACCTCGGCGATCTCGTCCTCCTTGGCGCCGTCGAAGACAGGCGTGGCGGTGAAGAACGGACCGGGGACGTACTTGTCGGAGTCGGCCTGCTCGGTATCCCAACCGCAGGCAGCAGCCCAGCCAAGGTGGCACTCGAGCAGCTGGCCGACGTTCATACGCGAAGGAACGCCCAGCGGGTTGAGGATAACGTCGATCGGGGTACCGTCAGCCATGTAGGGCATGTCCTCGACCGGCAGAACGTTACAGATAACACCCTTGTTGCCGTGGCGGCCGGCGATCTTATCGCCCTGCTGGATCTTACGACGCTGGGCGACGTAGACGCGCACCTGCTCGTTGACGCCGGGGGCCAGGTCGTCGCCGTTCTCGCGGCTAAAGCGGACGACGTCGATGACGCGGCCGTAAGCGCCGTGAGGCATCTTAAGGGAGGTGTCGCGGACGTCGTGGGCCTTGGCACCGAAGATGGCGCGCAGCAGGCGCTCCTCGGCGGTCAGAGCGCTCTCGCCCTTAGGCGTGACCTTGCCGACCAGAATGTCGCCAGGGCCGACCTCGGCGCCGATGCGGATGATGCCGTCCTCGTCGAGGTTGGCAAGCATGTCCTCGGAGAGGTTCGGGATCTCGCGGGTGATCTCCTCGGGGCCGAGCTTGGTGTCGCGGGCGTCGATCTCGTGACGGGTGATGTTGATGGTCGTCAGCAGGTCCTCGGCCACCAGGCGCTCGGACACGACGATACCGTCCTCGTAGTTAAAGCCTTCCCACGGCATGTATGCCACGGTGAGGTTCTGGCCCAGTGCGAGCTCGCCATGATCGGTCGAAGGACCGTCAGCCAGGGGCTCGCCCTGCTCAACGGTGTCACCAACGCGCACAAGCGGACGGTGGTTGATGCAGGTGGACTGGTTGGAGCGCTGGTACTTGGCCAGGTGATACTCGTCCATGCCGCCGGCATGCTTGACGATGATCTTGGCGGCGTCGGCAAAAATGACCTCGCCGGCGTTCTTGGCCAGGGTGACCTCGCCGGAGTCCAGGGCGGCGCGACGCTCCATGCCGGTACCGACATAGGGAGCGGCAGGGTGAACCAGCGGCACGGCCTGACGCTGCATGTTGGCGCCCATCAGCGTACGCTTGGCGTCGTCGTGCTCGAGGAACGGGATCAGCGTGGCTGCGACGGAGAGCATCTGACGCGGCGAAACGTCCATGTAGTCGACGTCCTCGACGGGCACGTCGGCGGGAGCGCCGAAGGAGCCGTCGAAGTCGCGGGTACGGGCGATCACGGTGTGCGGGCGGACAAGTTTGCCCTCGGCATCGGTCGTGATGAACTCGTTGGTCTTGGGATCGAGCGGCGTGTTGGCCGGCGCGATGACGTGCTTCTCTTCCTCGTCAGCGGTCATCCAGTCGATCTGGTCGGTGGCAACGCCGTTCTCGACGCGACGGAACGGAGCCTCGATGAAGCCGTACTCGTTGACGCGGGCGTAGAGGGCGAGCGAGCCGATCAGGCCGATGTTGGGGCCTTCGGGGGTCTCGATCGGGCACATGCGGCTGTAGTGCGAGTTGTGAACGTCGCGGACGGCCGTCGGCACGTTGGTGCGGCGGCTGGAGCCGGACTTGTGGCCGGCAAGACCGCCAGGGCCGAGTGCGGACAGACGACGCTTGTGGGTCAGACCGGTCAGGGGGTTCGCCTGGTCCATGAACTGCGAGAGCTGCGAGGAACCGAAGAACTCCTTGATGGAGGCCACGATCGGGCGGATGTTGATGAGCGACTGCGGGGTGATCTCGTCGATGTCCTGGGAGCTCATGCGCTCACGGACGACGCGCTCCATACGGCTCATGCCGATACGGAACTGGTTGGCGACGAGCTCGCCGACGGTGCGAATGCGGCGGTTGCCGAAGTGGTCGATGTCGTCGACCTTGAAGCCCTGCTCGCCAGCAGCGAGGGACAGCAGGTAGCGCAGCGTCGCGACGATATCCTCGTCGGTGAGCACCGTGACCTCTTCCTCGGTAGTGAGGTTGAGCTTCTTGTTGACCTTGTAACGACCGACACGGGCCAGATCGTAGCGCTGCGGGTTGAAGAGCAGGCCCTCGAGCAGGCTGCGGGAAGCGTCCACGGTGGGAGGCTCGCCCGGGCGCAGGCGACGGTAGATCTCGATAAGGGCGTCCTCGCGGGTGAGGGCGGTGTCGCGCTCCAGGGTGCGCTTAATGACATCGGAGTTGCCGAGCAGCTCGATGATGTCGTCATTGGTGACGGCAATACCAAGGGCGCGCAGGAACATCGTGGCGCTCTGCTTGCGCTTACGGTCGATGGAGACCATGAGCTGGTCGCGCTTGTCGACCTCAAACTCGAGCCAGGCACCGCGGGACGGGATGATCTGGGCCTTGTAGATCTGCTTGCCCGAATCCATCTCGGAGCTGTAGTACACACCCGGGGAACGGACGAGCTGCGAGACGACGATACGCTCGGTACCGTTGATGATGAAGGTGCCCTGATCGGTCATCATGGGGAAGTCGCCCATAAAGACGAGCTGCTCCTTGATCTCGCCGGTCTCCTTGTTGGTGAGACGGACGTCGGTCAGAAGCGGGGCCTGATAGGTCATGTCCTTCTCGCGGCACTCCTCGACGGTGTGCGCGGGGTCGCCGAACTGATGCTCGCCGAAGGTAACCTCGAGAACATGGTTCTGGCTCTGGATGGGGCTGGATTCCTTGAACGCCTCACGAAGGCCCTCGTCCTTAAAACGCTCAAAGGATTCCCTTTGAACAGAGATAAGGTTGGGGAGCTCCATGGCCTCCGGGATTTTCCCGAAGCTGACGCGCTTGCGCTCAGTGGCAGTGTATGCGTAGGTCACCAGGTTTTTCCTCCTTCACGGAAATGCTCGGTGGGTTGGCGAGGCATAGCTTCGCCAGTTATCGCAACCTAATAGTTTATCAGGTACCGACCGTTGGGCAAGAAAAGCCTTGACGCGATTGAGCTTTTGGAGTAGCAAAGTTTTTCGACAGAAAACAAGCAGGTAGATGTATGTGTATCGAACATCTGTTCATATATTTTCTGTGAACAGAGAGCCGGCAATCGCAGCTCTTATAAAAAACGGGCGCGAACCGAGGTCCGCGCCCGTAAATGTCGATGCCCGAAGGCTTACTTGCGCATCAATCCGCCGCGCTCGTCGATGGCATCCCAGAAGGCATCGGCAAAGCGGGGGTCGCTTGCGGCCATGAGGGCGTTGGTGGCCATCCAGCCAGAGGGAGTGCCGGTGTCGTAGCCCGACAGCGGGTCAATGACGACGGCATACATGGCCTCGCGGTCGAGCGAACGGGCCATGGCGTCAGTGAGCTGGATCTCGCCGCCCTTGCCGGCCTGCTGATCTGCCAGCAGGTCCATGACCAGCGGGCTCAGCAGGTAGCGACCGACGATGTACAGATTGGACGGAGCCGCCTCGGGAGCGGGCTTCTCGACCAGATCGCCGATGCGCCAGACAGCGCCCGGCTCTGCATCGGCAACGTCCTCGGCACCCTCGAGCGAACCGACGCGCTCACCGGCGATAACGCCGTAGCGGCTGACTTCCTCGGGCGAGCAAGCAGCGACGGCGATAACCGAAGCGCCACCGTGCTCCTTGGAAACGGCGAGCATCTTGTCGCAGATGTCGCGGTTAGGCACAACGTAGTCGCCCAGAAGAACCAGGAAGTTCTCCCCTGCCACGGCGTCGGCAGCAGAGCGAATAGCATGGCCGAGGCCCTTGGGCTCGTACTGATAGCGGAAGTCGACCGGCATACCGCCAGCGTGGGCGACGGCATCGGCATAGGCGTTCTTGCCGCGCTCGCGCAGCAGGTTCTCGAGTGAGCGATCGGGCTGGAAGTAGTTCAGTAGCTCGGGCTTACCGGGAGAAGTAACGATGATGGCGTCGTCGACTTCCTCGGGGTCGAGCGCCTCCTCGACGACGTACTGAATGACGGGCTTGTCGAGCACCGGCAGCATCTCTTTGGGCGTGCACTTGGTGCCAGGCAGAAAACGCGTGCCAAGACCGGCGGCGGGGATGATTGCCTTCATGTTATTCAAAGATCCTTTCGCAGGCGCAAAAGCGCCCCATGCGTGCGGCACACAGCCGCAGACCAAATTGCGATACCTAAGCATCTTACCGCTGGAACTATATGTCGCTACAAGGCAGAGACAAATCTTCAGCAGGTCAACGCAAATTATTGCTCGAATGGTGCAATTTTATTGCCCAACGGCAGGGTGCCCGATACGACGCAAATCACAGAACATGGCAGTTTGAGCTACCGATGTCGAGGGACCGAAAAACAAAAAAGACGGGGCTCGCAATGCGAACCCCGTCTGCAAAGAAATCTGGCGAGAAAGCCTGATTACTTGAGGGTGACAGCAGCGCCAGCAGCCTCGAGCTTCTCCTTGGCAGCCTCGGCGTCCTCCTTCTTGGCACCCTCGAGAACAGCCTTGGGAGCGCCCTCGACGACCTCCTTGGCCTCCTTCAGGCCAAGGTTGGTGAGCTCACGGACGGCCTTGATGACCTGGATCTTGTTGTCGCCGAAGCCCTCGAGCACGACGTCAAACTCGGTCTTCTCCTCGGCCTCAGCAGCGCCAGCAGCGGGAGCGGCGACAACAGCGGCAGGAGCAGCGGCGGAAACGCCGAAGGTGTCCTCGATAGCCTTGACGAGCTCGGAAGCCTCGAGAAGGGTCATTTCCTTAAGAGCATCGATGATCTCATCGGTGGTAAGCTTAGCCATTTCTAAGTCCTTTCGGTTTCCGTGCGGATGCACGGAGATCAGTTAAAACACGACGCGAATGCGCCAGGGGTGCGGCGTTGCCGCCGCGGGTGAAAACAGCAACTAGGCTGCCTTCTGCTCGGAGACCTGCTGGATCGAACGAGCGAGACCAGAGGAAACGCCGTTGACGCAGACAGCGATGTCGCGAGCGAAACCGGAGATGAGACCGGCGATCTGGCCGAGAAGCTGATCCTTGGTGGGCAGCTCGGCGATAGCCTTAACATCATCAGCGGAAACGGCCTTGCCGTCGGAGATACCGCCCTTGATCTCAAGGACGCCCTTGGACTTAGCGGAGAAGTCCTTAAGGGCCTTAGCGGCCTCGACCGGCTCGGACTCGTAGAACACATAAGCGACGGGGCCGGCGAGGATCTCGTCGAGCTCGGGCTGCTCCTGGTTCTTGAGAGCGATCTTGACCAGGTTGTTCTTGTAGACCTTCATCTCGGCGCCGCACTCGCGAAGCTGATGACGCAGCTCCTGAGCCTGCTTAACCGTCAGACCGTTGTAGTTGACGACGAACAGACCGGCGTTCTCGGCGATACGGGACTCGATCTCTGCAACCTTGTCGATTTTGTACTGCTGGGGCATGAATTACACCTCCTCGAATTCTTTCCGGGCACGGTCCGCCACAAGGACGTGACGGGGGCATGTCCAAAAAGAAAGCCCCCGCGCTGCATGAGCGACGGGGGCGAGAAGACATATCTACTCGACCACCTCGGCTGGCGGGAAGTCCCATTAAGCTCGCGGGTAAGACCCGTTTGCGCCGGCTGTCTCTGGCAGCGGATTCGTGCGTGAACCGAAAGTATTATGGCGGGGACCCCGGCGTCGGTCAACGGGCGCGAGGATTCGTACACAAACCCTGCATACGCTCCGGTCCGAGGGGCCGGGTTGAGATTTTCGCTCGGTCAAGTCCTGGCTCGCACGAAGAGCACATTAAGTGCTCTTCGGCTCGTGCGGAATCTACGAAAATCTCAACCCGGCCCCTCGGACCGGAGCTGCGGTAACTTTGCTGCGAATCCTCGTGTCCGTTGAGCGACGCGCCCCACTCACAATCCTTAAGTCGGTGGGCTGATGTGTTGCGTCCCCGATGGCTACAAGGTTGAAATAAAGGTGGACAGGCGGTGGAGGCCTTCGTACAGGTCTTTATCGGAAACGCAGTAACTGAGGCGGATGTGGCCTTCGGTTCCGAAACAGTTTCCGGGGACTAGGGCTACGTTGGCTTCTTTGATGGCTTTGATGCAGAAGTCTTCGCTCGTTAGGCCGTATTGTTTGATGCTGGGGAAGGCGTAGAAGGCGCCGGCTGGTTCTACAACGTCGAGGCCCATGACGCTTAAGGCTGCGAGCACGCGTTCGCGGCGGGCTCGGTAGACTTTGAGCATGGGGGTTGGGTCGACGGTCAGGGCTCGGGCTGCGGCGCCCATTTCGAAGGAGACAGCACTCGATACTAGGTATTGGTGGGCTTTTGCGATCTCGGCGATGACGGGGGTTGCCGCTGCGAGCCAGCCCAAGCGCCAGCCGGTCATGGCCCAGGGCTTGGAGAAGCTCTCGATAACCACTGTCTGCTCGCGTAGCTCCGAGTGGCGCTCGGCAAAGCGCTCGTAGCCATCCACATAGACTAGGCGGTTGTATACGTCGTCGCAGACCACATAGATGCCCGCCTGCTCCGCCACGTGCGCCACGGCGTCGAGCGAAGCCGCGTTGAGGATACAGCCCGTAGGATTGTTGGGCGAGCAGATGACGATGGCCTTGGTCGCCGGCGTCACGCAAGCACGAAGCGCATCCTCGTCAATCTGAAATTGCGCAGGCTCCGTATCCAAAAAGACTGCTTTGGCGTGGTTGGCCACGACGATGCTCTCGTACAGGCCAAAGGCCGGCGTGGGAATAATGACCTCATCGCCGGGGTTGAGCATGGCCATGAATGTTGCCGACAGGGCCTCGGTCGCGCCGTCGGTCAGGATGACCTCGTCGGCGGAAAACGCCAGGCCCGCGTCATCCATATATTTGGACAGTGCATCACGCAGGGCGGGGCGACCGTTGTTGGGCGGATAGTGTGTGTCACCACGGTCCAGTGCGGCGGTCACCTCGGCGCTAATCACATCGGGCGTGGGAAAATCGGGCTCGCCAAGCGCAAGCGCGATACACCCCGGGTGCTGGGCGGCGAGCGCGTTGATCCGGCGGATACCGGAGGGCTTGAGCGTGGCAAGCGAGGTATTCATGGGCAGACACATGGCGTTCCTTTCGTAAGGGTTGCACTAGGATAGCGCGGCGGAGCGCCACGAGACGGTGTAACCTAAACGGAAACCAACCGGAAAGGAGGCGGTATGGAGACAATCGCACGCGGCGATGTACCAAAAACACTGCATAACATCGCGTTTGTCAGTATTCCCGAGAGCGCCGATCTTGAGTTTTTGCTCTGGGACCTGCAGGATGCCATCGCCGCCTATGCTCAACTTTCTGGCACCGCGCTCCCCCGCCCGGTTGATTTGAAGGCGGATGACGCCGACGGCGTTGCCGATGGCATCGTACTGGCCATTGAAGATGTGGCTGACGATGAGACGTTGACAGCTATCGAGCAGGCTCTTGAGCGCTTTGGCGGTACGGGAACGCGTGTCTATGCCGCGATTCGAGCCGCGCAAGAGGGCGCTGAGCAGGCGCGTGGGACCACCGTTCGTCTGCACAAGGCATGCGAGCGCCATGACCAATTGTGGTGTGGCGGCGTTGTCATCTGTTCCGGCGGCGGCATCGCAGCGCTTCGTCGCTCTCCGCGCATGGGACTCTTGCGGCGACCGTTTTCGGAAGCGATGGATAAGCTTGTGGGCGCTGTGCGCATGGGCTGCTCCGTCGAGCATGCACAGCGACTTGGCGGCGGCAATGCCGCCAACGTCGACGCCGACGGCATGGTTTGCGCCGAGCCAGCCGTGCCCGCGCCGATCTGGCGAGGCGTTCTGAAACGTCTGGGCGCCCACGCTCAAACAAAAATCTAAATTAAATAACAGCCCAGTCAACGGCTTCGTGCCAACGCTCAACAAGACGTTCCAGGCGCCAGGCGGCATTGGCAGGACTTGTCGAGGGCAGGACGACGGCGGGCAACCCCGTCCGATCTTGTAAGTAGCGTTTGTAGAGTCGCCCTGCCGTACCGCCGTTACAGACAACGACCTCGATCGGCGCGGCGTCGGTAATGCGCTCGATATGTGCCGGCACAACGTTGCGAATGCTCGCGTCGCTCGAGCCCTTAATGTCGCAGCTCTCGATTGCATCCCACAGGGCCACGCCGCCGTTCAGCAGCATGGCCCGCTTGGCGGCAATGGAGGCATCGAGCGTCGCGGGCTCACCGCTTGCCAAAAGATCGCCCTCGTTGGGCGGCACAGGCACACCGAGGCACGCGGCCATCACGCGCCAAAAACGGTTTTGCGGATTGCCGTAATAGAAAGCGTTGGCACGCGAAAGCACCGAAGGAAACGACCCCAGCACCAAAACGCGCGAGTGCTGGTCGAACACGGGCTCAAACCCATGCTCAATATGTTGATAGCCCTCGTCCGGCGCGGCCACGAGCTAGGCCCTCAGCAGATAGCGCACCTCATAGGGCGCAAGTTCAAGGGAGCCCGACAGCTCGACCGTGGGCGTATCGTCGGCAAGCAGGTCGACAAAGGACCCGTTGAACTCGCCGGCTCCAAAGGTGTAAGGCTCGCCCACGGCGTTCACCGCCACGAGCACCGTCGCGTCGTCGCAGGCGCGCTCGAACAGCAGCTGCTTGTTCTGGATCACCACGTTGCGATAGGCACCGTAGTTGAGAGCACGGGCCGCCGCATCGTCTGTCGAGCGCAAGTGCGCGAGCTGCTTGACAAATGCCGTCAGCTCGTTGGGCGCAGGCTCATCGAGCGCAGGACGCAGCGCCCAATCGCCATCGGGGCCGCCCTTTTCGCCGGCAATCCCCCACTCGCTGCCGTAGTAGAGGCACGGAATGCCCGGCATACCAAAGAGCATGCCGTAGGCGGGGCGCAGGCAGGACTTGTCGGTAAGGATGCTCGCCAGGCGCGGCACATCGTGGTTGTCGACAAACGACAGCAGATGCTTGCCACGATAAATGCACCACGGGTCACCGCCAAACTGGCGATGCAGCGAGTGGGCAATCTCGAACATGTTGACCGAGTTAAAGCTGGAGTACAGGCCCTTGTAGCACTCGTAGTTGGTGCAGGAGTCGAGCATCTCGTCGTTGACGATCTGGTTGTAGTCGCCGTGGAGCGTCTCGCCGATCAGCACGAAGTCGGGCTTGAGCTCACGGGTAAAGGAGTGTAGGCGGCGCATAAAATCGCGGTCAAGCATATAGGCAACGTCCAGGCGCAGGCCGTCGATGCCAAAGACCTCGGCCCAGCGACGCACGGACTCAAGCAGGTAATCGACCACGGCGGGGTTTTGCAGGTTGAGTTTCACAAGCTCAAAATGGCCCTCCCAGCCCTCGTACCAAAAGCCATCGCCATAGCAGGAATCGCCGTCAAAGCTAATGTGGAACCAGTCCTTGTACGGCGAGTCCCACTTGCGCTCCTGCACATCGCGGAAGGCCCAAAAACCGCGGCCGACGTGGTTGAAGACGGCATCGAGCACCACGCGGATGCCATGGGCATGCAGCGTGTCGCATACGGCGGCAAAGTCGGCGTCCCCACCCAGGCGACGGTCGATATGGCGCAGGCTGCGTGTATCGTAGCCGTGGCTATCAGATTCGAGCGGTGGGTTGATGAGCACAGCGCCAACGCCGAGTTCCTGCATGTAGTCGGCCCATTGGGCGACCTTCATGATAGGAGCATCGGGGTTGGGCGCGGCGTTGGCAGCCTGGGCGAGCTCATCCTCGGCAACGGGCGCGGCGTTTTCGCGCGGAGCCCCGCAAAAGCCCAGCGGATAGATCTGATAGAACGTCGTCTCGTATGCCCACATAACAGCCTCCCGGTAAGCTCAACACAACGACATCCATTGTATGCCCAGCTTGTATCCTCTCCCCCAAAATAAGTTGCGGTGGAATAGTTCCTGTCTGGGCCTTCAGAAGCCTTAAACAGGAACTATTCCACCGCAACTGATGAGGGGACGTGATTAGGCGACGGGCTTGGCGCGGCGGATGGCTGGGAACATCACCGTGATGGCGAGGATGACGCCCACGACGGCAATCGCCCCGCCCACAAAGCCGATCCAGGCGATACCGGGACCCGAAACCACGGCTCCGCCGATCGCGGTACCCGTGCCGATACCGAGGTTGAACAGGCCCGAGAAGATCGACATGGCGACGGCCGACGAATCTGCCGGCGTGTGCTTGATGAGCTCGGCCTGAAACGCCACGTTAAAGGCCGTGGCGCAGCAACCCCACAGTGCGCAGACGGCAAGCACTGTCACGAGCGACGATGCGGCCGGCCCCATGAGCAGCAGGGCCACCGGCACGCCGGAGAGCGTGATAGCCAAGAACGGGAAGCGATGCCCATCGAACAGGCGGCCAAACAGCCAGCTTCCGAGCAAACCAGAGCAGCCAAACGCCGTCAGCGTCATGGTAATGGCGCCCGCATCGACGTGCGCGACCTGCGCCAGGAAGGGCTCGATATAGCTGTAGCTTGCGTAATAGCCGGTCGCCATGAAGACCGTGACTGCGTAGAGCGCGATGAGGAGCGGGTTCTTGAGCAGCTCGGGCAGCTGTTTGACAGTAAAGCGCTCACCCGTCGGCATGGCCGGGAACACCGCTGCCTGGTAGACGACCGCGATGGCTGAGAGGCCCCCGACCACGGCAAACGTCATGCGCCAGCCCACGGCCAAGCCAATGGCGCGACCGAGCGGCAGGCCAAAGATCTGCGCGATGGACGAGCCCGTAGCGATCATGCTGATGGCGAGCGCGCCGTGGCGAGTGTCGACCAGGCGCGAGGCCATAATCGAGGCGACTGACCAGAACACGGCATGTGCGCAAGCGACCACCAGGCGCGCGCAGACCAGGATGGGATAGGTCGGCGCCACAGCGGACAGGAACTGACCGAGCGAGAACACGGCCAGCACGCCCAGCAGCATCCGCTTGAACTCAAAGCGCGAGGCGAACACCATGAGCGGCAGCGACAGCAGCATGACGCCCCAGGCATAGACCGAGATCATGATGCCCGCCTGGGCCTCGGTGAGCGAGAACGACGCGGCAATATCAGTCAAAAGGCCGATGGGCATAAACTCCGACGTGTTGAACACGAACGCACAGCAGGTGAGCCCGACGAGCGGGAGCCACTGCCTGAGCGTGATGCCGTCTTGCCTTGCCTGACTCATATATAACATCTCCAATCATTTTGAGCGGAGGCGATTATATCTGTCTCTT
>CABRID010000062.1 GCA_902470895.1 uncultured Collinsella sp. | reverse complement strand
CCCATGCGGACTCCAATCTGGACCGGACTCGGTCCAACTTTTTGTCCGCACCCCCAGAACGTCCCCAATGACTACTAAGCCAGGAGTGTCCCAAACTGCCGGTAGAAAAGGAACGTCCCTAAGTGCCAACTAATCAATTGCCGTCTTCGGCAGCGATGGCAACGCCGCAGGTAGAGGACGGACAGCGAGCGACGTCCAGAGCGAACAAGTTGGCATGAAAAAGGCAAGGCATAGACCTTCTGGTCATGCCTTGCCTTTTGAATGCCAAATTGTCGCTCTGGGTGGCGCGCAGCGTCGAGCAGTTACGGCGTTTGGTAAAACGCCGTAACTTAAACGGCCTGTGCCAGCTTCTCGGCTCGCTCGGCGGCAGCGAGCGCCTCGATCACGGTGCCGAGCTGGTCACCCAGAAGGACGCCGTTGTAGGTGGAGTTGAAACCGATGCGGTGATCGGTCACGCGGTCCTGGGGCTGGTTGTAGGTACGGATCTTCTCGGAACGGTTGCCGTGGCCGATCTGGCTCTGGCGCTCGGCACCGAGCTCGGCCTGCTGCTTCTCGAGTTCCATCTCGTACAGACGGGCGCGCAGCATCTGCATGCAGACCTCGCGGTTCTGGATCTGGGAGCGCTGCTCCTGCGACTGCACCACGGTGTTGGTGGGCAGGTGGGTAATGCGCACGGCGGAGTAGGTGGTGTTAACGCACTGACCGCCAGGGCCGGAGGCGCAGTAGGTGTCGATGCGCAGGTCGGACTGGTTGATCTGGACGTCGATCTCCTCGGCCTCGGGAAGCACGGCGACGGTAGCCGTGGAGGTCTGAATGCGGCCCTGGGACTCGGTCTTGGGGACGCGCTGGACGCGGTGCACGCCGGACTCGTACTTCATGACGGAGTAGACGCGGTCGCCCTCGACCTTGAACTCAATGGACTTAAAGCCACCGGCCTCGCTGGGGCTGGAGTCGAGCACGGTAGTCTTCCAGCCGCGCGACTCGCAAAAGCGCTGATACATCTTGTACAGGTCGCCGGCGAAGATGGCCGCCTCGTCGCCACCGGCGGCGGAGCGGATCTCGACGATGGTGTTCTTGTCGTCGTTGGGGTCGCTCGGGATGAGCATGTACTTGATGTCTTCCTCGAGCTGGGGGAGCTTGGCCTCGTTTTCGGAGATGTCCATCTGGAGCATCTCCTTCTCATCGGCATCGGTGGTATCGTGCAGCATTTCCTTGGCAGCCTCGATGTCATCGAGCGCGCCGATGTACTCGCGCGAGGCGGCAATGAGGTCGGACTGGTGCGCATACTCCTTGTTGAGACGCGTGAACTCCTTGATATCGGAGGCGACGGCCGGGTCGGAAAGCTTCTTCTCGAGCTCCTCGTAGGCCTTGATGATCTTTTCGAGCTTGTCGCGCATGACGGACTCCTTTATATGCGTGAAGGCGAAAATCGGCAGAATTGATGGGGCGCGAGGCGCCACTGCGGGGGTAAGCCCAGCTAGAGCATGTCGATCTTCAGATACATGCGCATCCCTTCGCGTATGGGGTACATAGTTGCGGTCTAACCCATACATGATAGCGTGCGCAGGCAAACCTGCATATAACCCGCACGGAATGATTGGTGCAAACAAACCTGACTCCATTGCACCAAGGGCTTGCTTTTTGGCTAGAGCGTTTGGAGTAGAGCGACGAGGAAGCGGATGCCCTGGAGGTAGGCGCGGCGGGTGATGCGCTCGTTGGTGCCGTGGACACCGCGATCGCACTCGTCGTCATCAACTACAAAGGCCGAGAAGCGAATGCACTCAGGGCAAATGTGCTGGTAGTTGGCAGCGTCGGTCGCACCGATCACGGTCGAGGGCACAATTGCCACTGGCTCGAATGATCCGTTTTCCTCCGTCCCCTTTGGATCACGGAAGTAGCGGGCGGCAATGGCGCGAACGGCCTCGAGTCCCGGTCCACCGATGCGCGGGGACGGCGAGGGCTCAGAGCTGCCGGGGCCGAGTTCGACCTCCACACGTCCGACAAGGCCCGCCGCGGCAACCGACTCGCAGCAGCGCGCCACAACGTCGGCCACGCTCGTGCCCTCGAGCATGCGGAAGTTGATATTGGCCCACATATTCTGCGGCATTACGTTGGCGCCGGTGCTGCCACCCTCGATCTGCGTGGGCGCGCAGGTGGTCGTCACCAGCGGATAGAGCTTTTTGCTGGCGAGGCAATCGCGGACAATGGCATCCCCGTTGGCGGCAATTTCATCGGCCGTGTAGAGCCCCAACTCGACGAGCTGGGCGGCAAGCAAGTCGGTCACGCGCGTCGGCCACTCGATATCACAGATTGCGGTGATGGCACGGCTGAGCACCTCGAGCGATGTGCCACCGTAGGGGTTGGACGAATGCCCGCCCTCACTCTTCGTCTTGAGCACGATATCGGCATAGCCCTTCTCGGCAAGGTCGGCGTGCATGAGCCAGTCCTCGCCCGCGCTGTACTCGGCAGCCGAAACGATGCGGTAGTCGCCCTCGTCGATCAGGTACTCAAGCTCAATGCCGCGCTCCTCGAGCGCGCGGCCGATGGCGCCTGCGCCGTACTGCGTAGTCTCCTCGTCCTGGCCAAAGGCCAGGAGCAGCGTGCGCTCGTGCTGCCAACCGTGCGCCAGCGCATACTCAACCGCCTCGAGAATGCCTGCGACCTGGTCTTTCATATCGATGGCGCCGCGACCCCAAATGTAGGTGTCGTCTACATGCCCGCTAAAGGGGGCGTACGTCCAGTCGTCCTCGGTACCCGGCACCACGGGGACCACGTCCATGTGACCCATGAGCATAATGGGCTTGAGGGCAGGGTCGGAACCGCTAAGCGTCACCAATAGCGAATGGTCGATAAGCTCGACCTTACCCGCCGTAAATACGTGCGGCCAAGCCTGCTGCATATACGCGCGCAGGTCGTCGAACGGCTGCCAGTTCACCGCCTCGGCATCCATACTCGAGATGGTCGGAAACGACAGCACGCGGCCCAGGCGCTCGCACGCACCAGCTTCGTCCAAATCGGCAAAATCATCCTCATGCGCAAAGAAGCGCCAAACCTCGGCCATGACATCCTTTCGATTGTGATGACGAGGGCCGCCCCACGGGAGCGGCCCTGTCATGCAAACATTTGCGGTCGGTTACTTGTCCTCGAGATAACGCGAGAGGAACTCGCGGGTGCGCTGGTGTTTGGGGTTGCCAAAGATCTCGGCCGGCGCGGCGTCCTCGAGCACCACGCCCTTATCCATAAAGACCACGCGGTCGGACACGGTTCGGGCAAAGGCCATCTCGTGCGTAACGACGACCATGGTCATGCCGTCGGCCGCGAGCTTGCGCATGACCTCGAGCACCTCGCCCACGATCTCGGGGTCGAGCGCGGAGGTCGGCTCGTCGAACAGCATGATCTGCGGATTCATGCATAGGGCGCGGGCGATGGCCACGCGCTGCTTTTGGCCGCCGGACAGGCGACCCACGGCGGCGTGCGCGAACTTTTCGAGCCCCACACTCGTCAAATGCTCCATCGCGACCTTCTCGGCCTCGGCCTTGCTCATTTTTTTGAGCGTGACGGGCGCAAGCGTGCAGTTGTCGAGCACATCCATGTTGTTGAACAGGTTAAAGCCCTGGAACACCATGCCGATGTCCTCACGCAGCTTGTTAATGTTGCAGCGCTCGGCCGTAAGGTCCTGGCCGTGGAACCAGATATGGCCCGCGTCCGGAGTCTCGAGCAGGTTGAGGCAGCGCAGAAAGGTCGATTTGCCCGAGCCTGAGGCGCCGATAATGGTGACGACCTCGCCGGGGTTAACGGACAGGTCGATGCCCTTGAGCACCTCGAGCGAGCCAAAGCTCTTGCGCAGGCCCTCGACGCGGATGAGCGGCTCATTGGTCTGTGCGGCGGCCGCGGTGCCGGTAGTGGCGGTATCTGCCATGATGATTCTCCTCGTCTTGAGCCTAGTTGGAGCTGGGCAGCGTGACCGGAGCCTCGGCGCCTAGCTTTTTGCCAAAGGCCTCGAGCAGGCGGCTCGCCACGAGCGTCAGGATCAGGTAGACCACGAGCGCCACGCAGTAGACCTCCATCTGGCGGTAGTACACGCCGGCGACGGTGGTGGTGGCGTACATGAGGTCAAACACGCCGATGACCGAGAGCACCGACGAATCCTTGATGTTGATGATGAGCTCGTTGGTGAGCGCCGGAATCGCGTTTTTAATGCCCTGGGGGAACACGACTTTGCGCATAGCTTGCCACTGCGACAGGCCCAGCGAGCGTGCTGCCTCGGCCTGGCCGGGATCGATGGATTCGATGCCGCCGCGCAGGACCTCCATCATGTAGGCAGTGGAGTTGAGCGAGATGGTAACGAGGCCGGCGGTGAAGGTGCTCCAAATCTGGTTGGCCTGAGCGGTTTCGAAGCCCATGCCGCGCAAAACGGTGAAGCCCGCGTAATAGATGAGCAGACCCTGGACCATCATGGGCGTGCCGCGCACGATGGTGGAGTAGACGGTCGCAAAGCCGCGGCCGATACTCTTAAAGAAGCGCACCAGGTCGTTGTCCACGCGATCGAAGGTCTGAATGCGCAGGAACACAAAAAGCAGCGCCAGGAAAAAGGCAATGACGGTGCCGAAGGTGGCAAGCGCGATGGTGATCTCGATACCGCGGATAAAGAAGTCCCCGCTCTTGTAGGTCATGTAGACCAGGCTCGACAAAAAGTCGCTGGGGTTGGAATCCGAGACAATACTCACCTGCACCAGGTCGATAAACGACATGACGCAACGGTCGATAAAGAAGATCGCCGCGATGGCGACCACAACATAGCTACCCAGGCGCGCGCCGCGGCGGAAACGCTCGGATGCGAACGGCGACTTTTCGCGATAGTCGCTCCAGTGCATAAGCTTGGTGACCAGCGCCGCCGCCGACACGACGAGCCAGGCCCAAAGAATCGCCCAAAGGCAATCCTGGAACACGCCCGTGGGGGCCAAGAAGCTCAGCGGCGTGGGGTTGCGTTGGCTAAACGCCAGGCCGAGCGCCGCGATAACGCTCGTGCCCAGGTATACATAACGGTGGTCGGCCTTGATAAAGGAGGCCAGACGATTAATGGTTTTCATGCTGCCTCCCTATGCCGGCTGACGGTCGAGGCACGCGTCCCACATTTGGTCGCGCTCCTCTTGGCTAATGCCCTTGAGCGTCTTGTCGATGAGCTTAAGCAGCTTGTCCGAGCCCTTGCGGCAGCCGACGTTTGCCGTGACCTCCTGCTTAAAGCCCTCGCCTTCGGCAAAATGAATGGGAACGATGCCCGGGTTTTGAGCCATATAGCCCTTCTCGTTCTCGGTGTTGTAGGTCACGGCGTCGCAGGTGCCCTGCAGCAGGTTCGAGAACACCGTGGGGACGGAGTCGACCGGGTTTTTGTGCACAACGCCCGGGATCTCGTCGATGACGGTGTCGAGCATGGTGTCCTTTTGGCCGAGCACCGTGGCACCGCTAAAGTCGCTAAGCTTGGTGGCGTTTTGGTAGGGCGAGCCCTCTTTTACGAATAGGCCAAAGTAGCCAATGAAGTACGGGTCGGAGAAGCCGACCGACTCTTCGCGCTCGGGCGTGGCGCTCATGCCGGCGATGATGAGGTCGATTTGGCCGTTGTTGAGCGAATCGATAAGGCCCGAAAAGCTCTGCTTGACGGCAACGGGCTCGCCACCGAGGGCCTTGCAGACGATCTTGGCGATCTGCACGTCGTAGCCATCGGCATAGGCGCCCTGCACGTTGTCGATGGGGATGGTGTACTCGCTGGCTTCGGAAACCTGCCAGTTGTACGGGGCGTAGGCCGCCTCCAT
Organism: uncultured Collinsella sp.; assembly: GCA_902470895.1. GTDB lineage: Bacteria > Actinomycetota > Coriobacteriia > Coriobacteriales > Coriobacteriaceae > Collinsella. Next base: position 6,092 of record CABRID010000062.1, on the reverse strand, counting down.
GCCAATGCGGATCTTATCCTTGCCGATAACGGAATCGGACAGGTCGTCGCGACCGCCGCCCGTCGTGGGCTGAACTACTTCCAGCGTGGAGGGGCGCTGGCAACCGGCAAGTGCGCCGGCGACGACAGAAGCGCTCGCAGCGAGAGCGCTACCCAAAAAGATGCGACGGCTGCACACCGGCTGTGGATGCGCGTCGCGTTGATGGGGAGAATGCATAATCTGCCTTCCCTGTTGAATCGTATGCTGACGACTTAACAGGATATACGCCAGCGACCAGCAGCGCAGCACAAGCTCGAAAAATTAATAGACACGCGGTAGTCATTGGGGACGCCGATGTTTTGGCAATGCCGGCGAGCAACGTCCAGAGCGAACAAGTGGCATGAAAAAGGCAAGGCATGACCAGAAGGTCTATGCCTTGCCTTTTGAATGACAACTTGTCGCTCTGGACGACGCGCAGCATCGACCGAGCGGCGGAACCTCTAGAGCAAGGTAACGCTAAAACTGCGCTTGTCCGTCTCGCCCGGGGCCAGGGTGATGGTGTTGACCTTGTGCTCAAAGACGTCGTCCTCGGTGTCCATGGTGGTGTGACCGGTCCAGGGCTCGAGCGCCACAAACGGAGCGTCGTTGGCGGCAGACCACACGCCAATGTACTTAAAGCCCTCAAAGTCGATCTTGACGCCGTGGCCCGACTTGCGGCCGCGCAGCGTGAGCGTGGAGCCCGGGGTATCGGTGAACATGATGGCGTCGTTATCGAAGCTGCGGTGCGTGATGGGCAGCACGTCCGAGTTATCGGGAGCCTTGTAGCTACCCTCGAACGTCATAAGACCGTCGGGCGTGATGATGGGAGCCTCGTTAGTCCAAGCCTCGGTAAACGCCAGCTCGTAATCCTCGAACGCCTCGTCCTCGGCACCGGGGGCGGGCACGTTAAATGCGGGGTGGCCGCCCACCGAGAACGGCAGGTCCACGTCGCCGGTATTGGTGACGGCAAAGGTCTGCGTGAGGGTGGCGTCGCCGGTCAGGGCATAGGTCATGTTGAGCTTAAAGTGGAACGGAAAGGCCTTGAGCGACTCGGGCGTATCGGTGATCTCGTACGTTACCGAGGAGCCGTCCTCCGAAACCTCGACCAGCTCGTGCTCGACGATGCGCGCGAGTCCGTGGCGCGGCATCTCGCAGGTGCCGGCCGCAGACGCTGCCGTGTTGTTGCGCAGCGAACCCACAATGGGGAACAGGATGGGCGCGTGCTTGCCCCAAAAGGCGGGGTCGCCCTGCCACAGATACTCGTTGCCGTTGAGGGCAAGGCTCGTAAGCTGGGCGCCCATGGAATCGATGGCCGCGGTGAGGCCGCCGCGCTTGATGGTAGTGACGGTAGACATGCTACTTCCTCCAAAAGTAAACAATAGTGTCGAGGGCTATTGTCCCACTCTTGGCGGCACGGAGAGGCGGCAGGCGCAGTTATTGAGCGATTGCGTAAAGGTCGAACCCGCCCTGCGGTGTGCTGTCGACCGTATCGGGCGCCTGCGAGTTAAAGCTCACGGGGACCATACGCTTTGAGGCGCGGAAGCGCGTGCCATCGGTGGCGACGGGCGGCTCGTCGACCGTGAGCTCGTAGTCGCCGGGCTTGAGTTCGATGCCGTCGCCAGCGGAGTTGACATATTGATACTCGTCAATCGCCTGCCCCCTGAGCGTGCGGCCCACGATGTGGATGAGCATCTGACTATCGCCGCGGGCGGTGTCCCATGTCGCACCGTCCTTGACCTCGACCGACACATGCACCGAGCGCGTGCGGCTGAGCGATTGCTCGACAGACATCTCGACCTTGGCGGCATCTTTGCGCTGTTGCTCCACATGGCTCCAGACATTTCCGATCGCCGAGCAAGCGATGACGCCGGCCATGAAGGCGATGAGGATGGGACCGAGCGGAGAGCGGCGGCCCGCGACTTCCTCGCGAGCCAGGTCGGGGCGATGCGTGGGCGCAGGCGCCTGAGCACCCTGCGCGGGCACGTCGAGTATGCTGAAGGATGCCGTGCTGCCGGGGTCGATGTTATGGCGCGGCTGCGGGGTCTTGGCCGGCGAGATGGACATGTCCGCCGGCTCACCGAGTGTGGCCGTGGCATCGGCCTTAGCCTCGTCGGCCTCGGCCTGGGCCCAGGCCTGTTCAAAGGTTAGGGGTTCGGCGGAGTTGGAAGCGGCGTCCGTCTCGAAGGCATCGTTGCCGGTCTCGTCCTCGTCGCTCGACACGTCACGCGGCGCGGGTTCGTCCCACTCCTCGTCCGGAGCCTCGCCCTCGCTATACCACCATTCAAAGTTATCGATATCCATACGGGGCGCCCCTTAGGCCTCGCAAATCAAACACTTGCTAGCCTTATACCCTCAGATGACGCGGAAGCTCACCCGCGCCAAACACGAAAACCGTCACAACATTCGACGCTTTTCTTCGATTTCGAGATTTTCATCGAATGTTGTGACGGTTTGGGCGACTGGCCGGCAGCGCAATGTGACAAAGGGACTGCCCCTTTGTCACATTCTGCTAGAGTTGCAGGGATTGAATCCCGCTTATTCATGCGACATTGGAGTGACAACCTTGACCGCCGCAACCACGCCTAAAAGTAAGTCAACCGCCGCCGCGCTCTCCCCTGCGCGCACCAAGCTCTGCCTGGCGCTGCTCGTGCTGTTGGGGTTCTCGCTCGGCTGCTCCGAGTTCGTGGTCATCGGCATCGAAAGCGACCTGGCGACGGAACTCGGCGTATCACTTGCCACTGCGGGCCAGCTCATCAGCGTGTTCGCGCTGGTCTACGCCATCGCGACGCCGGTGCTTGCGCTCAGCACGGGGCGATTCCGCCGCTACCAGCTGCTCGTGTGCTATAGCATCGTCTTTGTGCTCGGCAACCTGGTCATGGCGTTGGCGCCCAACTTCCAGGTGCTCTTTATCTCGCGCATCATCTTGGGCTCCGTCTCGGGCGCACTGCTCGCCGTGGGCGTGACGTACATCCCCGAGCTGCTGTCCCCGCAGCAAACTTCGCTTGCCATCTCGGTGGTATATGGTGCGTTTTCCGTGGCAATGGTCTTTGTGACCTCGATTGGCAAATTTGTGGCCGACACGCTCGACTGGCACGTGGCCATGTACGGCACGCTGACCTTTGCCGTTTTGATCTGCGGAGCGCTCGTGGCGTTTATGCCGCGCGCTGGGCAAACCGACGAGCCCGCCACCTTTCGCGAGCAGGCGGGTCTGCTGCGCGAGCCGAGCATCATCACCGGCATGCTTATCTTTTTGTTTGGCGTGGGCTCGGTCTATGTGTTCTACGGCTACGTGACACCTTATCTTGAGCAGGTGCTGGGCATGGGCACGGTCGAAGCCAGTACCACGCTTATGGCCTACGGCGTGTTCTGCCTGATCTCGAACATCCTGGGCGGATGGATCGATGCGCGCTTTGGCATGAAGGCGCTGCTCGTGACGTTTGTGCTGCAGGCTGCGGCGTTACTCGGACTGTTTGCTGTGGGCGGCACCATGCCGCTCGCGCTGGTCTTTGTCTTTAGCTTGGCGTTGCTCATGTACCTGTTCTCGGTATCGTGCATCACGCACTTTATGGACGTGGCACGCAGCCGCCATCCCAAGTCGATGGTACTCGCAAGTTCGGTTGAGCCCGTGGCGTTTAACGTTGGCATCTCGTTTGGCACCGCAGTGGGCGGCGCCGTGGTAAGCGGAGTTGGCATTGCATATGTAGGCGCGGTCGGTGCCGTGTTCTCGCTTGTGGCCTGGGCGCTCACGCTGGTGACGATTAAGTTGGCTCGCTGGGAGCGCCGTCGTCAATCAGCACAGCCCCGGATGCAGGCATAGGGGCGAACATAGCCCAAGGTGGCGAGCAACCGGTGAAAACCGTCCCATACGAGTAGTGTTTATCCGCCTGCAAGCTCCAGCAGTGCAATTTCGTGTACTTCAGATACACACTTTTCCACTATTTCGTGTATTCCAAGTACATGAAATCGTACTAAACTATGTATCTGAAGTACACGAAATTGGAAAGGCGGCCCCATGCGCAGATCAATCGAATCCGTTATCGAATCATGGGCGACAAAGGACGCGTCGCGCCCCATCCTCATCCGTGGTGCGCGACGCGTAGGCAAAACGTACGTTGCCGAGGAAATCGGCAGACGAATCGCCGGCGATGCGTTTGTCAAACTCGACTTTCAGACCGATCTTGAGCTGATCGCTCCGCTGTTCGACTGTCCCACCGACGACGTTGACGCCATCGTGGCGCGAATCTCAGACTATAAACGCACCCCCATTCGCAAAGAAACCGCCTTCATCCTGTTTGACGAGGTGCAGCTCTGCGAACGGGCGCTCAACTCGCTTCGCTTTTTTTCGGGTTCGGGCTGGCGCATATGCGCGACCGGCAGTCAGCTCGGCGTCGCCACGCGCAAGCGCAAGTTGCCTTTTCCCAGCGGCGTTCGTCAAGAGACCATGCATCCTATGTCGTTCGAGGAGTTTCTCTGGGCGCTCGACGAGGAGCAGATGGCCAATGCCATTCGTACCCACGCCGGCACGCTCGAGACCTACGCCGCGCACCAAGCCGCGCTCAGCCTGTTTCATCGATACCAGATCGTGGGCGGCATGCCCGCCGCCGTCAACGCATATCGCAAGACGTTATCCATCGAGGATGCGCGCGTCGAGCAGCGCGAAATCGACGAGACCTATACCGCCGATATGACCGACCCCGAAAACGGGATCAGCGGCGTGGCGGCGCGCAAGGTCTGGCGCTCCATTCCGTCCCAGCTGCTGAGATCGTCCACAAAAAAATTCAAGTACTCCGAGGTCGAACGCGGAGGCCGTCGCGCCAAGCTTATCGAGCCGCTCGACTGGCTCGAAGGCGCCGGCATCATATCGGTCAACAACCTGACCGAAGGCATCGAGCCTCCCCTCGTTCCCTTCGACGACGAAGATGGAAGTTTCTTTAAGGTCTATCTTCTCGATACCGGCCTCATGTTCTACAAACTCGGCATCAACCCGCGGCTCTGGCTCGACCTCAAAGAGGATTCCGCCATAGCGCTATCTTCCGACTTCCGAGGCGCCCTGGCGGAAAACTCGGTCATGCAAGCATTTTCGGGCAATAGCTTGCAGACGTATTACTGGGTGCCGCCGTCGTCTTGGAAGACGACCGGCGAGCTCGATTTTTTACTTCAGACCGACCGTATGGAAATTGTGCCCGTCGAAGTAAAGTCCGCACGTAACGTGCGCGCGAGAACCCTCGGGTCGTTTATGGACAAAGCCCGATCGCCATATGCCTACATTTTGTCCGAGAACAATTTTTCCCGCAGCGAAACCGATGACGGGCGCGAGCTGCGCCACCTCCCCTTGTACGCAGCGGGCTTTATTGGAGCAAACTGCCTCAAGAGCAGTCTGTAAGCCCTGCGCGACCGCCTAGAAAGGAAGCCGCTCATGCAACGCATTCTTTTTATCTGCTATGGAAATATCTGTCGCTCGACGATGGCTGAGTCGGTGTTTACCGAGCTCGTGCGCCGCGCTGGGCGCGAGGCGGAGTTTGTCATCGATTCCGCTGCGACCTCGACCGAGGAGATCGGCAACCCGCCACACCACGGTACCGTTGCCAAGCTGAGCGAGGTTGGGATTCCCGTCGTCGCACATCGTGCACGTCAGGTGCGTCGCGCGGAGTATGGCGACTGGGACCACATTGTCTATATGGACGACGAGAACGCCCGCGGCCTGTACCGAATTTTTGGGAAGGACCCCGATGGCAAGATCTCGCGCCTGCTCGATTGGACCGATCGCCCCGGCGACGTGGCCGATCCCTGGTACACCGGCAATTTCGACGCCACCTACCGCGATGTACTCGCCGGTTGCACCGCTATGCTCGAGCAGCTGTAGGCGCTCGGGCGGCGCGGGCACACGGGCCACGCCATCGGCATAAAACGAGCGTGGATTTTCTCCCACTTTGAGCGTTCGAGCGCGCTCTAAACGGGAGAAAATCCACGCTCGTTATCTCGGTGGGAGAAAATCCACACTCATGAATGTGACAAAGGGGGGGGTGCGGACAATTTTTCGTACCATCTAGACTGCCAGCCCCAGGCGTCTCCTC
>CABRID010000061.1 GCA_902470895.1 uncultured Collinsella sp. | reverse complement strand
CCCATGCGGACTCCAATCTGGACCGGACTCGGTCCAACTTTTTGTCCGCACCCCCGTTTCAGTCATTTAAGTCTGTCCCCAATGACTAGGTGCCGCGCTTGACATTAACTCTGCTTTAACTGGTACCATCCCTTATGTCTGTAACGCCATATAGACCGAGGGGATAGATCTATGACCGCAACTGCACCCGCCGCACCCGCCAAGGTGTACTTTACGAACCTGCGCACGCATGCTCGCGAGAGCCAGCTCGACAAGCTCAAGCGCCTCATTCGCCGCGCCGGTATTGAGCAGATCGACTTTGAGAACAAGTTCGTTGCTATCAAGATTCACTTTGGCGAGCTGGGCAACCTGAGCTTTTTGCGCCCCAACTACGCCCGCGCCGTCGCGGATGTCGTGAAGGAGCTGGGCGGCAAGCCCTTCCTCACCGACTGCAATACGCTCTATGTCGGTAGCCGCAAAAACGCGCTCGAGCACATCGATACCGCCTATCAGAACGGCTTTACCCCGTATGCCACGGGCTGCCAGATCATTATTGCCGACGGCCTCAAGGGTACCGACGAGGCGCTCGTCCCGGTCGAGGGCGGCGAGTACGTGCACGAGGCCAAGATCGGTCAGGCGCTCATGGATGCCGATATCGTGATCAGCCTCACCCACTTTAAGGGTCATGAGCAGGCCGGTTTTGGCGGAGCCATGAAGAACCTGGGCATGGGCGGCGGCAGCCGTGCCGGCAAGATGGAGCAGCATGCCGCCGGCAAGCCGAACGTCGCGGCCGAGCACTGCATTGGCTGCCGTGCCTGCGAAAAGATCTGCGCACACAACGCCATCTCGTTCGACGACACCCGCGAGCGCGAGCTTGCCAACGGCAACACCCGCACGGTCCACGTCGCTGCCATCGACCACGATCGCTGCGTGGGCTGCGGCCGCTGCATTGCGGCATGCAACCAGGACTGCATCAAGCCCGGCTATGACGCCGCGGCCGACGTGCTCAACTGCAAGATCGCCGAGTACACCAAGGCCGTCGTCGACGGCCGCCCGAGCTTCCACATCTCGCTTGCCATGGATATCAGCCCCAACTGCGATTGCCATCCCGAAAACGACACGCCTATCGTCAACGACATCGGCATGTTCGCGAGCTTCGACCCGGTCGCCATCGACCAGGCCTGCGCCGATGCCGTCATGGCGTCCGAGCCGCTGCCCAACACCGAGCTCACCGATAGCGCGGCCAAGATGGAGCATAACCACGAGCATCTGGAGGGCGAGCAGGCGCACGACCCCTTCTGCATCACGCATCCCGACACCGACTGGCGCGCGTGCATCGCGCATGCCGAGAAGATCGGCCTGGGCACGAGCAAGTACGAGCTCATCGAGGTCAAATAGCGCCTAGCTATTGGACAAAACAAGCGTTTTTGTAGCGCAACGTTAGCAAAAGCCGCCCGCGAGCACAGTGCCCACGGGCGGCTTTTCGGAAGTGCTAGGGGGTCAGATAGACCAGTAAACCGTACTATTATCCTAAAAATACTCGTCGAGGAAGTTGTCGACCGTGTTCCAGTAGAGTTCGGGGTCGACCTGCGCGCTCTTGGCGTGGGTGGCGCCATGGATAGTGAGCTTTTGCTTGACCTTGCTGGCGCACGCGTCGTAGTTTTGGTCGAGCATGCTGTACGGTACAAAGGTGTCCTGGTCGCCGTGGATAAACAACATGGGAACCGTCGCATGTTTGAGTTGCTCCACACTGCTCGCCTTATGAAAGTCGTAGCCCGCGCGCACGTTGCACACCAAGTTTGCTACATCGAGCAAGGGAAAGCTGGGCAGGCCGAACACATCCTTGAGCTGCAGGGAAAACTCGTCCCAAACACTCGTATAACCGCAGTCCTCGATAATGCATTTCACGTTTGCGGGCAGAGACTCCCCCGCGACGTTCATGGCGGTTGCCGCACCCATCGACTCGCCAAAGACCAGGATGCGCGCCTCGGGGTCTGCCTGAACAATCCGCTCGATCCACGCGACGACATCGAGCCGTTCGGGCCAGCCCATGCCGATATAGTCGCCGCCGGAGCGCTCGTGGGCGCGGGCGGCTGGTGCGAGTACGTTCATGCCGCGGTCGTGGAATCGTTTGGCGTATCGGGCCATACCGATGGGCTCGTTGGTATATCCATGCAGGCAGACGGCGTAGTCGTGCGTGCTCTCCGGCGCAGCAAAATACCAAGCGGCGAGCTCGGTTCCGTCATCTGCGGTGAGGCTGCTGCTCTCGCGGTTCTCTTTAAACCACGCCCGCGCCTCGGTTCCCTCGGCATCCATCTGTTCGCCCTTTTCGGCGTCCTTGCCGTCCTGCATCATCTTCATGGTGTAGGGGGCGCGGGGATTCAGCGCGAAGTCGAACAGAAAGTTGCCGGCAAACCCCAACAGCGCGACAATGAGCACCAGCGCAACGACGCCGGCTATCTTGAGCTTTCGATGGGAACGTGCGTTTTGAGACATAAGAAGCTTTCCTATAAGATGTTAATACATCAACATTTAATGCAAGCGCATTATGGACGTTCGCCGTTGATGCGTCAACAGGCAAAGAATGGGTAAACAAAGGGTCACGTATGGTGCAAATTTCGCACGTACCTAGACGCTTTGATATAGTGTTGAGAACTCTTTACGTTGGAGGATGTAACCGGCATGTCCGATTCGAGCGACAGTTCTAAGCCGCGACCCAAGACCGCGGCCGTTCCACACTACACGGTGGGTGAGGAGATCATGAACTCCGTCACCCATGGTGTCGGCTGCCTGCTGGGTATCGCGGGCCTGGTGCTCCTGATCGTATTCGCTGCCCTGCGCGGCGGGGGCCCGGCCCACATGGCTGCGGCAATTGTCTATGGCGTCAGCATTATCCTCGAATACCTAGCCTCCACGCTCTACCATGCGATTCAGCCCGCGCGCGCCAAGCGCGTGTTTCGCATCATCGACCACAGCTGCATCTACCTGCTCATAGCCGGCAGCTATACGCCGTTTTGCCTCATCACGCTCGCAAACGACGGCGGCGCTGTGCTGTTCTTTGCCGTATGGGCCATCGCCATTATCGGCATCGCCCTCGAGTGCTTTATGCGCGAGCGTCAACCGCACTGGGTAAGCGGCCTGGTCTACCTGCTGATGGGCTGGCTCGTTGTCTTTAAGCTGCCCGAACTTGTGGCGCTGCTCAACCCCGTGGCACTTGCCCTGCTCGCCGTCGGCGGCGTGTGCTACACCGCGGGCGTGCCGTTCTATATCGCCAAAAACGTGCGCTACCTGCACAGCGTGTTCCACCTGTGGGTGCTCGCCGGCAGTATCTTCCAGTTCATGGCGGTGATCCTCTTCGTAATCTAGCGACCACGCCTGCGCGCTCGCGTCCTTGTTTGGGCGCCGGCGCAATTGCCGTATCCGCCGTCAACGTTTTAATCCGACGTCCCGAATCTTGGAGGTTCGAGAAACTCCCGATGGACATAACCATCTCCCTTATCACCACCCTCGTTTTGACCCTCATCAACGGCTACTTCTCTATGTCCGAGATGGCGCTCACCACGGCCAAGCGCGCCGTGCTGGAGCACGAGGCCGAGGAAGGCGACAAGCGCGCCGAGCGTGCCATTAAGCTGGCTGCCGACTCCGACCAGCTGCTCGCCACCATCCAGGTTGCCATTACGCTCGTGGGCTTCGCCTCGTCCGCCGTCGCCTCGACGAGTCTGTCCGACCCGCTCGCCACGTGGCTCATGAGCTTTGGCATCGCGCCGCTCTCCGCCATCGCGCGCGGCCTGGCGCCGGTCATCATCACCGTCGCGGTCGCCTTCGTATCCATCGTGATCGGCGAGCTCGTCCCCAAGCGCATCGGCCTGGCCAATGCCGAGGGCGTGTCCAAGCAGGTCGTGGGCCCGCTTTCCGTGTTCCAGAAGATCGCCCGTCCGCTCGTGTGGCTGACCGGCGCCTGCTCCGATGGCCTGGCCCGCATCCTGCGCATCAAGAGCGCCGACGACCGCCAGAACGTCTCGGAGGAAGAGATCAAGTACATGGTCTCGGAGCAGGACGACCTGCTCGACGAGGAAAAGCGCATGATCCACGAGATCTTCGACCTAGGCGACACCGTTGCCCGCGAGGTCATGGTGCCGCGCGTGGACACTACCATGTGCGAGGACGACGAGACGGTCGCCGACGTGCTGTCCACCATGCGCCAGACTGGCTTTAGCCGTATCCCCGTCTATCACGAGGATCCCGACAACGTCGCCGGCATTGCGCACATCAAGGACCTGATTCAGCCCGCGCTCGACGGCAAGGGCGACCAGCCCATCGCCGGTTTTTTGCGCGACGCCACCTTTGTGCCCGATACCAAGGACATCCTGCCGCTGCTGTCCGAGATGCAGACCTCGCACGACCAGATCGTGGTCGTCGTGGACGAGTACGGCGGCACGGCCGGCATCATCACCATCGAAGATATCGTCGAGGAGATTGTCGGCGAGATCGAGGACGAGTTCGATCCCGACAACAAGTACCTCACGCGCCTTTCGCGCCGTGAGTGGCTCGTCGATGGGCGTTTTTCGTGCGATGACGCGATTGAGCTTGGTTGGCCGCTCGAGGAAAGCGATGATTATGAGACCATCGCCGGCTGGATTTTGGAGCTTTGCGACTCGGTACCCGACATCGGAGAGGTGTTTGAGGTCGCGGGGTACAAGTTTAAAGTGCAGTCGATGCGTGGCCAGCGCATCTCGCTCATTCGCGTGATCGCTCCGGCCGAAACCGATAAGAAGGATTCCGAGTCTTCGGTAAACGAGCCGACGACGTCGGGTGCGGGTTCCGCGAATCCGCACGACGGCGACGAGTAGGGCAAGGAAGAGTAGGGGAGAGTTATGGCAGGCCTGTTCAACATCCTTAAGGTCACCGTCAGTGAGGACAAGATCTGCGCGCACGTGCTGGTGAACCCCGGCATGCCGCTCATGACCTCGGAGGACATCGAGGCCACGGCGCGCGTGTACTACCTGGTGCCGGCGATTGCCAAGCACCTGTGCCTGGGCGATTCCGGCCGCGAGTTCCAGGACTGCATGGGTCAGACCGAGCTCTGCCACCTGCTGGAGCACGTGACGGTCGAGCTCATGAACGAGACCGGTCTTGCCGGCAGCATTTCGTGCGGCCGCACGCGCGTAAGCGAGCACGACGAGCGCGTCTTTGAGGTTGAGCTTTCGTGCCCCGACGACGCGCTGGCCATCGGTGCGCTGTCTTCGGCCACCTTTATGATGGACTGGGCGTACCTGCACGCCGACCAGCCTGCCCCCGACGTGGAAGGCACGGTCGCGGGCCTGCGCAACCTGGTGCTGGGCATGCGCGCCGAGGCCGAGGGCAAGGATCCTCACGAGGCCGTCGCCGCTGCGAACGGCGAAGATGCTGCCGAGGACGAGGGCTCTGACGAGGGCGATGTGCCGGTTGACGCCGAGCCCGTTGCCGATGCGACCGCCGGGCCCGTTCCCACCGAGCCCCAGGGCGTCCCCAACTTTGACGACGAGCCCCAGGTGGCGATTGATACCGAGGGCGCGGTTGCCGAGAACCACGAGGCCTCCGCTGCCGTCTTTGGCGGTGCGGCGACGATTCCGGCAGGACCTGCACATGAGGGCGGCCTGCCGCTCGTGGACGGCGCCGGCGAGGACCCGGGTGCCACGGTGACCATGCCGGCTATGCCTCAGGAGTAGGCCTACGCGTTTATCACCATCACGTACCTGCGCCTTTGCCGTACGCAGATGAGCGGAGCGGCAAGTGATGCGCTGCGGGTATAATGGACAGCATTCAAACGGTGGGCACCGACGTGCCCGCAGGAGAGGAATGATCATGGGTAAGACTTTCAGCTTTGTCTCCGGCGCACTTTTTGGTGCCGCTGCCGGCGCTATTGTCGGCGTTGCTCTGGCCCCGCGCTCGGGCGCCGAGACCCGCGCCATGGCTGCCGATATCGCCAACGACGCCTGGGACAATATGCGCGACACCTACGAGCACAGCGCCGAGGAGGCCCGTGCTGCGGTGAATGACTTTGGCCCGATGGTCGATGCCAAGACCGACGACCTGCGCGCTAAGGTTGACCTGGCCCGCGAGCGCATGGACCAGCTGCGCGAGCAGCTCAACGACGCCATTTCGGGCGGCAACGTGACGCCTGCCGCCGACGTCGTGGTCGAGAACGCCGTCGAGGCTGATACCGAGGCTGCGGAGCCCTCGACCGAGGCATAATGCGCGCCGGGGATTTTGTCGGCGCCAAGATCTATCGCAAGCCTACCGAGGACAAGCGTACCAAAAAGGACGGCACACCGCGCAGCCCTAAAAAGCTCGGAAAGATTCACTTTCCGGTCTTTACCCCGGGCGGTACGCGCGTGGTCGGCTTTATGGTCCGCCAGTCCGATATCGCGGGTATGATCGAGCGTCCCGACCGATTCGTAGCGCTCGACGCCATTGGTGTCTACGAGGGCGCCATCGCGGTTGACGACGTCAAGGGCACCTACGATACCGCTGCGGCCAAGCGCCTCGACATCAACCTGGACGATTGCATCATCTGGGTCGGTATGGACGTGCGCACGGAATCAGGCGACGTCGTGGGCTATTGCTCGGACGTTGAGTTCAAGCCACGCTCGGGCATCGTGCAGGCATTCTATGTGACCGCCGGTGCTGCTTCGAGTGTTTTGGTTGGTGACACGCAGGTGCCGCCGACGATGCTGCGCGGCTATGCGGACGGCGCGATGATTGTTTCGGACGAGGTCAAGTCGCTCGGGTATTCGGGCGGCGCCGCCGCAAAGGCTGCCGAGGCAAGCGTCGTGGTGGGCGATAAGGTCAAGAAGGGCGCCAAGGTGCTCGATGACAAGGGATCGGTTGCCGTGGACAAAGGCAGTCGCGCACTGGGCAAGCAGCTCGGCAAGACGCGCGGCATGTTCAAGGCCTTTAAGGACGAATACCAAAAGGCGAGCGGAGGCTCGTCAAAAGCTACAAAATAGCGACGTACCAAATGATGGGAGGCAAGCCGGAGACCTGTTGCTCCGGCTTGCTGTGTTTATGGGGGAGGGCACATGCGCCAAAACGGATCCAACTTAAACGGGCGTTCGGGTGCGCGTCCGACGGCGCGCCGCGACCTGGGGCAGCTGCCCAGCGGTCAGCGCAAGCGTCACCGTAAGCCCGGCGCGATGTATCTCAACCATAGCCGCGGCTTTAGCGATCGCAGCGCGCGCATCGGCAACAGCCGCACGCCCCGTCGTTCGTCTCGCCTGCCCTATGCGCTCATCGCCGTGGGGTGTGCGCTCGTGCTGTTTATCGCTGCCGTCGTGGGCTACGTCAACCGCAGCGTGGACGTGGAACTCAACGGCCAGAAGACCGCGGTGCGCGTGGGCTCTACGCTGCAGAATCTCATCGACGAACAGGAGTTGACTGACACCTACGACGCAGGCGACCTGCTGGTCGTCGATGACAGCGTGCTCAAGCGCCATGGGGGCGAAAAGCTGTCGGTGAAGGTCGACGGCAAGCGCGTGAAGCAGGGCAAATGGGATAGCCGCGAACTTGAGGGCGGCGAGAAGGTGACGGTCAAGGATGGCCGTAACACCTACGAGAAGCACGAGGTTCAGGCTACGGTTATCGAGCCCAAGCTCAAGGTCGAGGGTACGGGCGCTATCGAGTATGTGCAGACGTGGGGCGTCCAGGGCCGATCCGAGGTGTGGGTTGGTGAGCAGTCGGGCAAGACGCAAGACCGCGGCGAGGTTGTGCCCGCCACCGATTGCGTCGTTGCGTGCGCCAGCGTGGCGCCCAAGGGCAACAAAAAGTACGTGGCGCTGACGTTTGACGAGGGTCCGAGCGGCGCTACCAAGCAGATCTTGCAGGTGCTCAAGGAAAAGGGCGTTACCGCGACGTTCTTCCTTTCGGGTGATGCGGCCGAGGCCTCGCCTGCCACGGCCAAGGCGATTGTCGATGCCGGGTGCGAGATCGGATCCAACAGCTACAGCGACGATTCGCTCAAGGGTCAGGACCGTGAGGCGGTACGCGAACAGATCACGAAAGGCACCGATGCGATTAAGTCGACGACCGGCGTGAAGACGATGCTGCTGCGTGCTCCCTACGCTGCCTTTGACGAGCAAAACTGGATTGATGCGATGGACCTGGTCTCCGCCGTAGTCTCGTGGAATATTGACTCGGGCGACTGGCTGCTCAACGGTGCCGACGAGCAAGTCTCGACGGTGCTCGATTCGGTGACGCCGGGCAATATCGTGCTGCTCACCGATAGAGACGAATGCGCCGAGCAGACACTCGAGGCGCTGCCGCAGATTATCGACGGCCTTGTCGCCGACGGCTACAAGATCGTGACGCTCAGCGACCTGGTCAAGACAGACACGTCGCTGAGCAAAAAGCTCACCTCGTTGACGAAGGTCGCCATGCCCAAGGACGCCGTGTTCCCCCAACTTGCCGAGGACGACGACACCACAGAGTAGTCATTGGGTAGTCGTTTAAGAACGTCCCCAACAGCTATGTCACGGATGCGTCAGCGTTTGGTATGCCTGCAATGTGCAGCGCATAAATTCGATGCCGCAGGGCGATGCTGATGCTATAGTTACTGCGGTTAATGAGGGTCAAGAGAAAGGTTACAGGTGAAATCCAAACCTCGACCATACAGTCGATGACCCCATGCAGGTGCTTTTTGCGCATGCACGGGGTGTAAGCGTCGAGCGGCGTGCCGCCCGCGCATGCGTATACATATCCAGAAGCCCCCGGACGCCGCACGCGCGGTCACGTCCGGAGGAATAATGATGGGGAGCACCATTGAATTATCTGAGTGAGATGCTCAAATTGCCGGTCTTGGACGTCGACGGCGAAAAGCTCGGCGTGGTGAACGATTTTGGCATTGCTACCGGCGAAGTTTTTCCGCACGTGACGTCGCTCGCGTTCCGCGGACCCGGCAAGACGCCGTTTATGATTAGCTGGCGTAAATGGGTCGACCGTATCGACGAGACGGGTGTACACCTTAAGACGTCGGCCACCGAAATCCGTTTTTCGTACCTGCAGCCGACCGAACTCTTGCTTGCCCGCGATGTGCTCAACAAGCAGATTGTCGACACGCAGGGCATGAAGGTCGTGCGCGTAAACGACATCAAGTTTTCCATGTCGGGCGAAAATCAGCTGCGCCTGCTGGGCGCCGAGGTCGGTGCCCGCGGTCTGCTACGTGCCATCAGCCCCGCGCTCGAGCATATCGTCGAAGGCTTCATGAAGCACCTGGGCAAGCCGCTCAGCGAGGACATCATCGCTTGGTCCTACATGGACCTGCTCGACCGCTCGACCAAGAACATTCAACTCTCGGTGTCGCACAAGACGCTCGGCGAGCTGCACCCTGCCGACATCGCCGACATTATCGAGCAGCTCGACCCGCGCCTGCGTGCGCAGGTGTTTGCGCAGCTCGATACTGCCCAGGCCGCCGAGGCCATCTCGGAGTTCGATGACGACGAGCTTATGACCGAGATGCTCGAGGGCCTGTCCGACACCGACGCATCGTCGATGCTGGCCATGATGGACCCGGACGACGCCGCCGATCTGATCGACGAGCTCGATTACGAGAAGGCCGAGAAGCTCCTGCGCCTGATGGGCGTCAAGGAGGAGAAGGCGATTCGTAACCTGCTGGGGTATGAGGACAACACCGCCGGCCGCATCATGACCTCGGAGTTTGTCTCCCTGCCCGCTACGGCAACGGTCGGTGACGCCATCGAGGCGATTCGCGAGCTCGACGAGGACTTCGAGAGCGTCTACTACGTCTATACCGAGGATCCGAGCGGCATGCTGACCGGCGTGCTTTCGCTGCGCACGCTGATCGTAGCCGACCGCGACGCCACGCTGGGTCAGCTGGCCTATCGCGACCTGGTCTATGTGTCGCCCGACGAGGACCAGGAAGACGTGACGGACGAGATGACCAAGTACGACCTGGTTGCCATCCCTGTCTGCGATGAGAACCGTCATATCCTGGGTATCGTAACCTTCGACGACGCCATGGACGTTATCGCTGAGGAGCATCAGGAGGACCTGCAGATCGCCGGTGTCGGCTCGGGCGATAGCGCGTCGGACGACTCGACGAACGTGCTCAGCTGGTTCGTGCATCGCCAGTACTGGGTTGTTGTATGGGGCATCGCGTCGTGCATCATGGCGACCGTGCTGGGAACGGCGCTCGGCTCCGCGCATCTGGTGGTGTTCCCCATGTGCGCCATGCCGCTCGTGCTGCTGGCGGCCTCGCGCATGGTGTCGTTCGTCAAGAACTACTTCCTGGAGTATGACGGTCACGACGACGAGCCCAAGCCGTATCTGGGGTTCTTCTTCCAGAGCACGGGCATGGGCCTGATTCTGTCACTCGTGACCTACCTGTGCGCCCAGCTGGTGCGCACCGCTGCGTTCCCCGATGCGCCCATGTTTGAGGAGCAACTCTTTACCGGGTGCTTTAATATCGCTGCCATCATTTGCCTGGTTGGCAACATGAGCGCCGTGATTTACCTGATGGTGCTGTTCTGGCGTGACGAGCATGACCTCAACACGTCGGGCACCGCCATGAACGTTATTGCCGTCATGATCTCGTGCGTAGCGTACTGCGCCGCTGCGGTGCTGCTCACCATGTCGGTCATGGGTTAGGTGGTCGCGTGCAAAATACCAAGCAAAAGTCGGGCACCAAGCAAAAGTTGACCATCGCGGCCATCTTTGGCGCTATGGGTCCCGGTCTGCTGGCGGCGCTTTCGGGCAATGACGCCGGCGGCATTGCAACGTATTCCAGCGCGGGCGCCAGCTATGGCTACAAGATGCTCTGGATGCTTCCCGTCATGACTGTGCTGCTCATCGTGACGCAGGAGACCGCGGCGCGCTGCGGCTGCGTCACGGGCAAGGGCCTGGCATCGCTCATTCGCGAGCGCTTTGGCGTGCGCAAGAGTGTACTTGCTATGGCGGCGTTGTTGATCGCCAACACGGCTGTGACCATTTCGGAGTTTGCGGGCATCGCCAGCGGCCTTGCTCTCTTTGGCGTGCCGGCGAGCATCTCGGTGCCGTTGGTGGCGCTGCTGGTGTGGATGCTTACCATGTCGGGTAGTTTCCAGCGCATCGAGAAGATTCTGCTGCTGGTGAGCTGCGTGTTCGTGACCTATATCGTCGCCGCGTTTATGGCTGGCCCCAACTGGGGTGAGGTCGCGGTCGACCTGGTCGTGCCTAACATTCAAAATGACCCCAGCTACGTGTCGCTCGTGGTCGCAACGATCGGTACCACCATCGCGCCGTGGATGATTTTCTTGGCGCAGAACAACGTGGTCGATAAGAACGCGGGCGAGGACGATATCGTGCTGCAGCGCATCGATACCGTGAGCGGCTCGCTTGCCGCCGATGTCATTGCCGGCTTTATTATCATCACGACCGGTACGGTGTTGTTCCCGGCGGGTATTCAGATTAGCGATGCCGCCGATGCTGCCCGCGCGTTGGAGCCTATTGCGGGTCAGTGGTCCACGGTACTGTTTGCCTCGGGCCTGGTCGCGGCGAGCTTCTTGGCCGCCTGCGTGCTGCCGGGCGTTACGTCGAGCGCTATCTGTGAGGCATTTGGCTGGGAGCGCGGTGCCGACCGCAGCTGGGACGAGGCCCCGGTCTATCGCGGCATCATTACGGCCATCATCGGTATCTCTGCCGTGCTGGTGCTTATGCCCGGCGTCGATCTGTTCCAGATTATGATGACCTCGCAGGTCATCAATGGCGTGCTACTGCCCGTGGTTCTGGTGTTCCAGGTGGTTATTGCCGCTGACCGTCACATTATGGGCACTAACCGCAACGGCCGCGTGTGGAATGCGCTCACTTGGGCGACTATCGGTGTGATTACGGTGCTCACGGTCGTCATGTTTGTTCTGCAGGCGATGGGTTACAGCGCTTAGCGCCTCTTTTGGACTCTAAACAGGCCGCAGCGATGGGCTGCGGCCTGTTTTTGTCTGCTATAGGGTGTTAGTTATATGCTGTCTCTTATACACATCTCCGAGCCCACGAGACCGAGGCTGATCT
>CABRID010000060.1 GCA_902470895.1 uncultured Collinsella sp. | reverse complement strand
CCCATGCGGACTCCAATCTGGACCGGACTCGGTCCAACTTTTTGTCCGCACCCCCATGAGTGCCCGGGCTACGCTCATTGGGGACGGGCTTAAATGAGTGCCCAATGAGCAGGTACTCATTTAAGTCTGTCCCCAATGACTAGGTGGAAGGTTGCGGGTTCTTTACGGGAATGTAGTGTGGGCTGCGGAAACGTGATTCTTTCCGTACAATAGTTCAACTCGTGTAAACGCAGGGAAGGGACATTCATGGCAGACATGATCGAGATCAAGCATCTCAACAAGTACTTTGGCGACCTGCATGTGCTCAAAGATATCAACCTCACCGTCAAACGCGGCGAGAAGCTCGTAATGATCGGGCCTTCCGGCTCGGGTAAATCGACGCTCATCCGTTGCGTCGATTATCTGGAGGAGCCCACGTCGGGCGAGGTTGTCATCGACGGTACGCCGCTCACCAAAAAGAATCACCTGGAGATGGCTCGCAAGTATAGTTCCATGGTGTTTCAGCAGTTCAACCTGTATCCCAACATGACGGTGCTGGGCAACCTGACGCTCGCGCCCATCAAACTGCAAAAGAAGAGCAAGGAGGAGGCGACCGAGATCGCCATCGCTGCGCTCAAGCGCGTCGGCATGGCACATAAGGCCGGCGAGTATCCGCAGAATCTCTCGGGTGGTCAGCAGCAGCGCATCGCCATCGCCCGTGCCCTGTGCACCAAGCAGCCTATCATCCTGTTTGACGAGCCGACCTCGGCACTCGACCCCGAGATGGTCCAGGAAGTCCTGGACGTTATGATTGAGCTCGCGCAGGAGGACATCACCATGATCTGCGTGACGCACGAGATGGGCTTTGCGCGCCAGGTGGCCGACCGCGTCATCTTTATGGAGGACGGCCGCATCCTGGAGGAGGGCACGCCCGAGCATTTCTTCGATAACCCCGAGAACCCGCGTTGCCGCGAGTTCCTGTCCAAGATTCTGCACTAGGCGCGGTGATGGACATGACGGATATGACGAGGGCGGCCGTGTCGCGCCGTCACTTTTTGCAGCTGGCGGGCGCCGGTATGCTTACGCTGACGGGGGCCGCGCTTACCGGTTGCGGCAACTCCACCAGCGGCGAGGGCTCCGACAAGGGGTCCAAGCTTGCGGCCATTAAGTCGCGCGGCCATCTGAATGCCGGCGTTAAGAAGGATGTTCCCGGCTACGGCTATTACGACACCGCCAAGGGCCGCTTTGAGGGCATGGAAGTCGATTTGTGCTACCAGATCGCCGCTGCCGTCTTTGGCGTGAGTTACAAGGAGGCCCGCGCCCAGGAGCTTGTCGAGTTTGCCGACGTAACGCCCAAGACGCGCGGTCCGCTGATCGATAACGGCCAACTTGACGTGGTCGCGGCGACCTACACCATCACCGACGAGCGCAAGAAGAGCTGGGATTTCTCGACGCCGTACCGCACCGACTACGTGGGACTCATGGTCAAGAAGCGTTCGGGCTTTACCTCGATTGAGGATCTGGATGGTAAGGTCATTGGTGTGAGCCAGGGTGCCACCACGCAGGGCCTGATCGAGCAGATGATCAAGGACAACGGCTTTAGCTGCAAGCCCGAGTTTAGGGCCTTTAGCGGCTACCCCATCATCAAGAGTTCGCTCGATGCCGGCAATATCGACGTCTTTGCCATGGACCGCTCCACGCTGGCCGGTTACATGAACGAGACCGTTGAGCTGCTGCAGCCCGAGGTCAAGTTTGGCGAGCAGGGCTACGGCGTGGCGACCAAGAAGGGCTGCGACCTTTCGGCCGTGGTCGATCAGGTGATTTGCGATCGCCTGGCCGATGGCTGGCTCGACCAAGAGGTCAAGACCTGGGGTCTCGTATAGGCGCATCGTCCAAGGAAGGAATCAAATGCTCGAAGGATTATTTGACGCCGACCGTTGGTCGACGACATTTCAAAACATGGGGCCCTTCTGGGAGGGCTTTGGCGTGACGCTGCAAGTGGTCGTTGCCGGTCTGCTGCTGTCGCTGGTGCTGGGCACGCTGCTGGGCGTGTTCTCTACCACTCGTTCGCGCGTGCTGCGCGCCATAAGCCGCGTGTACGTTGAGTTTTACCAGAACACCCCGTTGCCCGTACAGGTTCTCTTTATGTACATGGCCGGTCCGCAGTTTTTGCAGGCCATAACCGGTGCCGACCAGCCGGTGCGCATCGCGCCGTTCGTGCTGGGCTTCTTGGGCGTGGGTCTGTATCACGCGGCCTACATTTCGGAGGTCATCCGCACTGGTATCGAGGCGGTTCCGCGCGGTCAGATGGAGGCGGCCCAGAGCCAGGGCTTCACCCGTGCGCAGGCGTACTGGTATATCGTGCTGCCCCAGACATTCAAGATCATTCTGCCGCCGCTGTGTAACCAGGCGCTCAACCTGGTCAAGAATACGTCGGTGCTGGCGCTTGTGGCCGGCGGCGACCTTATGTACCGTTCCGACAACTTTGTGAGTCTGTACGGTTACCTGCAGGGATACATCGTCTGCTGCCTTATGTACTTTATCATCTGCTTTCCGCTCGCCATGCTGGTGCAGTGGCTCGAGCGCCGCTCCAAGGAGCGTCCGCGCGGCGTGAGCCTGGTCGAGCTGGGGCTCGACAACGTAGAGGAGGCCTAGCGCATGGAAATCTTCAACGCGACCAACCTGCTCTACATTTGGGGCGGCTTTGTTAAGACGATCGAGATCTCGGCGCTGTCGATCTTTTTCTCGCTCATCTTTGGCACGGTGCTGGCGCTCGTTAAGAGCTATGCGCCCCGCCCGTTCCGTATTTTGGTGAGCGCCTATATTGAGCTGTTCCGTTGCACGCCAAACCTGCTGTGGATCCTGTTTATCTACTTTACGGTGCAGGGTTTGGACATTGTGATTTCGACCATCGCCTTTACGCTGTTTACCAGCGCTGTTATGGCCGAGATTGTGCGCGGCGGCCTCAACTCGATTCCGCGCGGCCAGTTTGAGGCAGCACAGAGCCAGGGCTTCGGCTTCTTTGCCACCATGCGCTACATCATTCTGCCTCAGACGTTTAAGACGATCATTCCGGCGCTGTTTAGCCAGTGCACGACTGTCATCAAGGACAGCTCGTATCTTTCGGGCATTAACGTGGCCGAGCTCATGTACACGGCAAACGTCGTGATGGCCCATGCGATCGACCTGTCGCAGGTGCTTATGCTCTACGGCCTGGTATTTGCGATGTACTTTGTGCTCAACTTTGGTATCTCGTTGCTGGTTCGCGCATATCAGAGGCGAATGGTGGCAGCGTAGAATGTGACAAAGGGACTGTCCCTTTGTCACATAGAGAAAGGAATCGCGATGAGCGGTCTGGAGAATAAGAAGAGTCCTGTGGTCATTACCATCGCGCGCGACTTTGGCGCCGAGGGCCACGAGATTGGTCGTATCCTCGCCGATGAGCTGGGGATTCCGCTGTACGATAACGAGCTGCTGGTGCGTGCTTCGCTGCGCGCGGGCGAGTCGCTCGACAAGATGGCCGCCTACGACGAGCGTCTGGCCGTGGAGAACATGGCGTTTCTGCCCGACCGCTACGATGCGCGTTCGTACTCGGACAAGTTGTTCCAAAAGATGAGCCAGGTGATTTTGGATCTGGGTGAGACCGAGAGCTGCATTATCGAAGGCCGTCTGTCCGATTATCTGCTGCGCAACAACCCCAATCACATCGCCGTGCTGGTGACTGCGCCCTTTGAGGACCGCGTCGAGATCGTGCGCAAGAAGCGCGGCCTCAACAAAAAGAAGGGCGCCAAGCTGGTCAAGCAGCAGCAGAAGGCGCGCGAGGCGTTCTATAAGCGCTACAGCGCCGGAAAGTGGAAGATGACGAGCGGCAAGGACATCGTCGTCAACCGCGCCAAGCTGGGCCGCGAAGGCTGCAAGGATGTCATCGCCGCAGCCTACCGCTACAAAGTGGCGCAGCTCGAAGGCTAGCCGACCAAAACCACTACAAAGGGGACAGGCACCTTTGTGGTGGTTTGGGCGGCCGGTATAGAAAAAGTCCCCGCCGGGCGTGTGCTCGACGGGGACTTTGCCGTTTGGTAGCTAGCGCTGCGGATGATTACTCGCCCAGTAGGCTCTTGGTGATGGAAGCGGCGGCCTTCTTGCCGGCGCCCATCGCCAGAATGACCGTAGCGGCACCGGTGACGATGTCGCCGCCGGCCCAGATACGGGGATCGGTGGTCTGGCCGGTCTCCTCGTCGGCAACAATGTAGCCCCACTTGTTGAGCTCCATCTTGCCGCCGATCTTCTTTGCGAAGGGGTTGGCGTTGGTGCCGATAGCCGAGATTGCGACGTCGCAGGGGATCTCCTCGATGGCGCCCTCGATGGGCACCGGGCGACGACGGCCGGACTCGTCAGGCTCGCCGAGCTCCATCTTCTGGACCTTGACGGCGCACACGGAGCCGTCCTCGCCAGCGACAAACTCGAGCGGGGAGACGAGCGGCAGAACCTCGACGCCCTCGGCCTTGGCATGGTGCAGCTCGGCGCGACGGCAGGGCATCTCGTCCTCGGTACGGCGGTAGGCGATGATGGCGTGCTCGGCGCCCAGACGCTTGGCGGTGCGGACGGCGTCCATAGCCACGTTGCCGCCACCAAAGACGACGACGTTCTTGCCGTGCTTGGTGGGGGTGTCGTACTCGGGGAACTTGTTGGCCTTCATCAGGTTCACGCGGGTGAGGTACTCGTTGGCGAAGAAGACGTTGGGCAAGTTCTCGCCGGGGACGTTGAGGAACTTGGGCAGGCCAGCGCCGGTCGCCACGTAGATGGCGTCGAAGCCCTGCTCGAACAGCTCCTCGGCCGTGGCCATGTTGCCCACGACGGAGTTGTACTCAAACTTGACGCCCATGTCCTCCAGGCCGTCGATCTCGCGCTTGACGACCGCCTTGGGCAGACGGAACTCGGGGATGCCGTAGACCAGCACGCCGCCGCCGGTAAAGAAGGCCTCGAAGACGGTGACGTCAAAGCCGTTGCGGGCGAGCTCGCCGGCGCAGGTGATGCCGGACGGGCCGGAACCGACGACGGCGACCTTCTTGCCGTTCTTGGGGGCCATCTTGGGCGTGGAGGCGAGCTCGGGGCGGTCACCCAGGAAGCGCTCGAGCTGGCCGATGGCCACGGGCTCGGACTTCTTACCACGGATGCACTTACCCTCGCACTGGTTCTCCTGCGGGCAGACGCGGCCGCAGATGGCGGGAAGCATGGAGTCCTCGCGGATGGTATCGAGAGCGCCGCCGAAGTCCTTCTCGCGGATCTGCTCGATAAAGCGGGGGATGTTGATGTTGACGGGGCAGCCCTCAACACAGAACGGCTTCTTGCAGTTGAGGCAGCGCTCGGCCTCGGCCAGCGCCATCTCCTCGGTGAAGCCCTTGTCGACGGGGCGGAAGTCGCAGGCGCGCTCGGCAGCCGGCTCCTCGTTATCGGGGGTGCGGGGCGACTTCATATCGGCAACGAAACGACCGTTAACTAGTGGCATGCGCAGCTCTTTTCCTCATAGGCCTTGAGGGACTCGCCCTCTTCGGAACGGTAAGCGGCCTGGCGGGCACGAAGGTCATCCCAGTCGACCAGGGTGGCATCGAAGTCGGGGCCGTCGACGCAAGCGAACTTGGTCACGCCGCCCACCTCGACGCGGCAGCAGCCGCACATGCCGGTGCCGTCAACCATGATGGGGTTGAGGGACGCGGTGATGGGGGTGTCGTACTTCTGGGCGGTGAGGGT
This sequence comes from uncultured Collinsella sp., assembly GCA_902470895.1. Classification (GTDB taxonomy): domain Bacteria; phylum Actinomycetota; class Coriobacteriia; order Coriobacteriales; family Coriobacteriaceae; genus Collinsella. Next base: position 6,601 of record CABRID010000060.1, on the reverse strand, counting down.
CGAGAACTTCATCATCGGAACGGGGCCGACGCAGAAGACCTGGCTCACGGCCTTGTCCTGCAGCAGGCGCTCCAGCGGAGCGGTAACAACGCCCTGCTCGCCGTAGGAGCCGTCGTCGGTGGTGATGTGGATGTGGTCCTCGTCGAGGAGCTCGCGGAACTGGTCCTCCATGAGCAGGAGGTCCTTGGTGCGGGCGCCCATGATGGCGTGCACCTCGTGGCCGGTCTCGACCAGGTGCTTGGCGACCGGGAAGGCAATTGCCAGGCCGACGCCGCCGCCAATGACGGCGCAGGGGCCCTCAGCCATCTCGGTGGGAACGCCCAGCGGGCCCACGACGTCGCGCAGCGACTCGCCGGCCTCGTAGGTGGACAGCATCTCGGTGGTCTTGCCGATCACCATGAAGATGAACTCGACCCAGCCCTCGTCACCGTTCCAGCCGGCCAGGGTAAACGGGACGCGCTCGCCCGTCTCGTTGGCGCGAACCATGAGGAACTGTCCAGCGTGCGCATGCTTGGCGATTGCAGGCGCCTCGATGCGGAACTTGAACACCTTCTCCGAGAACTGCGTCTTCTCCAGGATCTTATACATAGAACCCCTCTCTTGTTAGGGCCGCCGAACCGTGCCTCCACGGAAATGGACGGTAGCCCGAGTAAAACCGTACGCGCACAGGCGTTGTGCAGACATACGGTGCAAATTATACCCTCATGGACATGCTGTTTACGTGTGTCTTCGGCGGTTGGGAAAAGGGTTTATCCACTTCGACCTACCAAATAGGGATAGGTTTATTTTGGTCGGTTTTATCAGGCAAAACGGCAAAGGGGGCCGGCCTCGGGTTGTGATGAGGCCGGCCCCCTTTGGGGTGTTATGCGTGTATGGTGGCAGCGTGTTTATTGCGATGTGCCGACTGCGGCGTTTCCGCAGATAAAACCTGCCAAAATAAACCTGTTCCTAAATGGTAGGTTTTAGTGCTTGCCGTTGGCGGAAGCGGCGCCGTTTACGTGATCGCGGGCGTAGATTACGCCGTGGACGATGGCCAGACCGGCGGCATCTGCGGCGCGGGCGCAGGTGCCCTGGAAGTCCTCGGCCTCGCGGGCGCGCAGCTGCTTGAGCACATAGTCTGCCACGGCCATCTTGCCGGGAGGGTTGCCGATGCCGGTGCGGATACGGCTAAAGTCGCGGCTGCCCATCTTGTCGATGATGGAGCGCAGGCCGTTGTGGCCGGCGTGGCCACCGCCCACCTTGACGCGCACATCGCCGGCGGGAATATCGAGCTCGTCGTGGATTACGAGCAGCTCCTCGGCCTTGATTTTGTACTCGCGGCAGAGCTTGGAGATGGGACCGCCCGAGGTGTTCATGTACGATTGCGGCTTGACCAGCACGATCTGGCGCTTGCCGCCTTCTTCCTCGGGGTCGTTGATGTTGATGAGCGCGACCTCGGCACCGGCCTGGTTTTTCCAGTACGTGACGCCGGCCTGACGGGCCAGCTCATCGATCGCCTTAAAGCCGGCGTTGTGACGGGTCTCGGCATATTCCTCGCCAGGGTTGCCAAGCCCAGCAACCATGCGAATCTTAAGCGGCTGTGCAGCTGCCATGTTTGTCCTCCGTTACATAAATAGTTCAATCAACGACAAAGGCTACCACGCCCGCCGAAGGCGAGGAAAGGTTGCAGCAAAGTCATTTCAGAAAACAGCTGCCCCGAGACAGCAGGAAACCCCGGGCACGCCGGGAGGGGTTATCAAAGCGAACATCCCGCAGCCGCAAAGCGGCGAGGACGTTCGCGTGATAACCCCGCAGGCGTGCCCGGGGTTTCCGGAGGGATGCGAGGGTCGAGCGACTACAGCGCGAAGTCGCCGCCGACGAGCGTGGAGACGGGCTCCTCGTGGTAAACGGCGGAGATGGCCTGGGCGAACTCCTCGGCGACCGAGATGGTCTTGATCTTGCCGCCGACCTTGACGGGGATGGCGTCGGTGACGACACACTCGACGATGGGGGCGTCGTTCAGGCGCTCGATGGCCGGGCCGGAGAAGATGCCGTGGGTGGCGCACACGTAGATGTCGCCGGCGCCCATGGCCTTGAGCTCCTTGACGTTGGCGCACAGGGTGCCAGCGGTGTCGATCATGTCGTCGTTGATGATGCAGGTCTTGCCCTTGATGTCACCGATGATGCCCATGACCTCGGCGGCGTTGTGGCGCGGGCGGCCCTTGTGGGCGATGGCCAGATCGCAGCCGAGCATGTCGGACAGCTTCTTGGCGGCCTTGGCGCGACCCACGTCGGGGGAGACGACAACCAGGTTGTCGGTGTCGAAGTGCATGTCGTTGTAGTACTGGCCAAACAGCGGCAGTGCGGACAGGTGGTTAACCGGGATATCGAAGAAGCCCTGGATCTGGCCCTGGTGCAGGTCGAGGGTGATGATGCGGTTGACGCCGGCGCGCTCGAGCAGGTTGGCGACGAGGCGGGCGGTGATGGGCTCGCGCGGGCCGGCCTTGCGGTCCTGGCGGGCATAGCCGTAGTGGGTGATAACGGCGGTGATGGAGCGGGCGGATGCGCGCTTGGCAGCGTCGGTGGCGATGAGCAGCTCCATGAGCATGTCGTTGACGTTGCCGCCGGCCACGGACTGAATCAGGAAGACGTCGGCGCCGCGGACGGTCTCGTCGTAGCGGGCGTAAATCTCACCATTGGCGAACTGCTTTAGCGTAAGGCCCGAAAGCTCGACCCCAAGGTACTCAGCAATCTTCTGAGCGAGGGGACGGTTGGAGGAACCGGAATACACGCGGATGGACTTGCGCATATTCTCCGACTTCTCGGGATCATTAATCGGCATTACCCTTCTCCTTTATATCGAATGCCATATAGATGCCTTGTTGCATTGTAACCGCGCGGCGGGGTTTATCGAGTCTTGATAACGTCTTTACCGTCAACGGACACGAACCGACCACTCATCCGGCCGCGCAGGTCAGCATAGAAAAAGGAGCCGTCCCCACGGAAGCGGCTCCTTAGATGCTTGGTAAAACGTTATACCTCGTCGTCCTCGTGCAGGCGGCGGCGATAATCGGCGGCCCAGCCCTCAATATTTACCTGACGGGCGCGGCCCAGACCGAGTGCGTCTGCCGGGACCGGCTCAGTGATGACGGAGCCGGCGGCCACGAGCGCGCCGTCGCCAATCTGGGCGGGCGCGACCATCATGGTGTCGGAGCCGATGAAGGCATCGTTGCCGATGACGGTCTTGTGCTTGTGCACGCCGTCGTAGTTGCAGGTGATGGAGCCTGCGCCCACGTTGACGCCGGAGCCCATGGTGGTATCGCCGATGTAGGACAGGTGGGGCACCTTGGAGCCCTCGCCGATCGTGGACTTCTTGATCTCCACGTGCGTGCCGGCCTTGGAGCCGTCGAGCATATGGGTGCCCGGGCGCAGGTAGGCGCGCGGGCCGCAGTCGACGCCGTTCTCGATGACGGCCTCGACGGCGATGGTTTCATCGATGGTGCAGCCGCTGCCGACGGTGGTGTCGGTGAGGCGGCTGTTGGGGCCGAGCTGGCACTCCTCGCCCACGGTGACGTGGCCGATCAGGTGCGTCTGCGGCCACACGACGGTGTCGCGGCCGATGACGGCATCGGGACCGATCCAGGCCTGCGTGGGATCGATGAACGTGACGCCCTCGGCCATCCAGTGCTCGTTGATGCGGTCGCGCGCGATGGCGGTGAGCTGCGCGAGCTGAATGCGGCTGTTGACGCCCAGGCCGTCGCGGTAGTCGTCGCAGTGGAAGATGGAGACTGCCTGGCCGTGGCCTTTGAGGATCTCGAGCATGTCGGGCAGGTAGTACTCGGACTGCGCGTTGTCGTTGCCGATCTCGTTAATGTGGGCGGCGAGCTGCACGCCGTCGAAGGCGTAGCAGCCGGCGTTGCACTCGAGCAGCGTGGCGGCCTGCTCGGGCGTGCAGTCCTTCTGCTCGATGATACGCTCGATCTGACCGTCGGCGCCCAGCTTGATGCGGCCGTAGCCGAAAGGATCGGGCGGGGTCATGGTCATGACGGTGCAGGCGAGCTCGCCGGTAGCGACGGTCTGCGCGAACTTGGCGACGGTGTCGGCGGTGATGAGCGGCAAGTCGCCGTTGAGCACGACGACGGGGCCTTGCGTGATGCCGCAGGCCTCGAGCGCGACCTTCACGGCGTGGCCGGTGCCCAGGCGCTCGGTCTGCTCGACGCACTCGACCTTGGTGGCGCTGTTGGCGTAGGTGCCGTCGATAAGGGCGCGCATCTCGTCGGCGTGGCTGCCGATGACGACCACGACGCGGCTGCAGCCGGCCTTGATGGTAGCGTCGACGATCCACTGGACCATGGGCTTACCCAGGATCTTGTGCGAAACCTTGCAGTGGTTCGACTTCATGCGGGTGCCCTCGCCGGCAGCGAGGATAATTGCGGTTGCGTCCATGTGATCTCCTGTTACGTTATAGAGACGTGTGCTTGGAAACGATACACGGCGCAATATGATACCGCAGGCATATGATGAGCGCGTAACGATTGATGCGCGGCAGCTGAGGCTTGGGCCGGCGGTACGGCGTTTGCGCTGGTTGTGTATGGCGGCGGCGCTGCGGCGTTGACGTTTTGAGCGAGGGGATGGGGGTGCCCGTGGATATCATGCGAGAGGAATCGGGCAACGGACCCGTCGCGGCATTTTCGATGTCGCATCCGGCGGTGCCGGCGCTCTATATAGTGCTGACGCTGGGGCTCACCATGTTCTCGATGCAGCCGGTGCTGATTGCGCTGTCACTTGCGGGCGGGTTGGCGTATGGATTTGCGACGCGTGGGGCTGCCCGCACGCTGGGCGCACTTCGCTGGCAGCTGCCGGTGATTTTGATTATCGCGCTGGTCAATCCACTGTTTAGTGCCTCGGGCTCGACGGAGCTGTTCCGTATTGGCATGCGCGCGGTGTATCTGGAGAGCATGGTATACGGCCTGTGCATGGGCGGGCTGTTTGTGGCGAGCGTGCTGTGGTTTGAGGCCGCGGCGTCGATGCTCGAATACGACAAGGTGCTCGCGCTTTTGGGTAACGCCGCACCGGTGATCGCGCTCATGATCTCGATGTGCATGAGGCTTATCCCGCAGTTTTTGCGCCGCGGCCGTACGGTGCTGGCGGTGCAGGATGCGATTGATGTGCCGGGCCGCGCGCCGGCCGACCCCGTGCGCTCGCGCCTGCGGGCATCGAGTGTGTTGATGGGCTGGGGCATGGAAGATTCGCTGGAGCGCGCGGACGCGATGCGCTCGCGCGGGTGGGGCGCCGCGACGCGTCGCACGACGTACGCGCGGTATCGGCTAAGGCGCAGCGATGTTGCCGCGTTGGTTTTGCTTGCGCTGTTTGGCGCGGCTGCCGTGGCGGTGGCATGGACCGCGACGACACAGTATTCGTTTTATCCGCAGCTCTCGGTGCCGGCGCCGTGGCCGGGCTATGTCGTGTACGCTGCCTGGATGGTGCTGCCTTGCGCGTTGCACGCGATTGATGAGAAGAGGTTTGGCTGATGGCTCGGTTGGATAGGGGCCCGGTGTCGGGCGCTGCGTGCGGCCCGGATATGCCGGCGATTGAGGTGCGGAGCCTGAGCTTTGCCTACCCCGATGCTGATGCTGCGGTGCTCGAGGGGCTCGACTGGTCTGTTCCCCAAGGTGCATTTGCGCTGCTTGTTGGCGGTACCGGATCGGGTAAGTCGACGCTGCTGTCGCTGCTCAAGCCCGAGATCGCTCCGGCGGGCGAGCGCACTGGCGATGCGCGCGTGCTGGGCGAGAACGTTGCCGACATGGACGTACGGGCATCGGCGGAGCGCGTGGGCTATGTGTTCCAGGATCCCGAGAACCAGATCGTGTGCGAAACCGTGTGGCACGAGATGGCGTTTGGCCTGGAAAACTTGGGGCTAGCACGTGATGAGATGCGCCGTCGCGTAGCTGAGACCAGCTATTTCTTTGGGCTGGAAGATTGGCTTCACCGCGATACTGACACGCTTTCGGGTGGTCGCAAACAGTTGCTGTCGTTGGCGGCCGTGTTGGCGCTCCGCCCGCGCGTGCTGCTGCTCGACGAGCCCACGTCTCAGCTTGATCCGGTTGCGGAGAAGAATTTCCTGCACGCGCTGTTTCGTGTGAATCGCGAGCTGGGCTGCACGGTTGTTGTGGCGACGCATCAGCCGCGGCCGATGCTCGAGTATGCGACGTGTACGTACCGGATTGAGGGCGGTCGCGTGCGCGAGGTGGCGGATATGTCTTCTTTGGGACGCCGAGAATCGCTGTTTTCCGATGACATGTTGGGGTGGGGTGCCATCCGATGTGCAAAAAACGGAGTATTCAGCAGGCGTGAGGACAATTTGGGTTCTCTGGAGCCGCCCGGGGACGTATCGAGCGCGAAAAAAAGTTCGGAATTGGACAAATCGTCCGAATTTGTGGCGCAAACGTCGCTCGAGAACGGCTCGGAAGCCTTCTCGCGCACGGATGGAAGCAGAATACTCCAAAAAATGCACGGCGGGTCGGCTACCACCCTGTCGGAAGGCTGGTTTCGCTACGATCGCGCGGGCGGTTGGGTGCTGCGCGGGCTCGATGTGTCGTTTTCGGCTGGCGCGGTGCATGCG
>CABRID010000059.1 GCA_902470895.1 uncultured Collinsella sp. | reverse complement strand
ACGCCGGCGCCCGATGGGGAGACGGCGAGTTAGCCGGCAGGTCGGCATGTCAATCCTGGTCTAACAGAGCCTTAAAAAATGGTTGAGAAGAAAAACGACGAGTCCCGGGCGCAATGCCGTTGCGTTCCGGGCCTCGTCGCTTTGCGAAGTATCTAACGATCTCGTTGCCGTAGTACCTAGTCAAACAGACTCGGCATGTCGTTTTCTTTCATAAGGGCACCGGCGGAGGGGAGACTCTGCGCGGTGAACTTTTCGGCCGAGACGCCGGCGCCGAGGATGTCCTCGGTCGTGCCGACGGTAGTGACCGAGCGTCCCTTCTTAGCCGTGAATGCCTGGACACCCTGCGTGTTGGTGGTCGTCTTGGTCTTGAGCAGCGACGTGTTGAAGTTCATCAGACGGTAGTCGCTCGAGACCAGCGCAATGTCGCGATCTTCCTTGAGCACCTGGGCATACAGTAGCTTACTGCCGCCGTAGATGGCGTTCTTGAGGCGCTTGCGGTTGGTCTTGGTGACATATCCGGAAAGCGCAACGCGCACCACGCGGCCGTTCTCAAAGACAAATAGCACGTCGGCCTTGTAGTCCTCGGGGTCGATAACCCAGATGACGCTCTCGTCGGGTTCCATCTCAAGATCGGTCGGCAGGTACGAGCCCAGCTGAGCCGACTTGGTGTCCTCAAACTGCGCGACCTTGCACTTGTACACCTGGCTCTTGTTGGTAAAGACCAGCAGCTCGTGCGTGTTGGAGGACGGGAACTCGATAAAGGGCTTGTCGCCGTCTTTGTACTTGAGCGTAGCGGCCTTCTTGAGCACGCGGTCCGTCATCTTTTTGAGGTAGCCATCGCGCGAGAGCATGATGGTCACCGGGTACTCCTCGACCTCGGGCTCCAGACTCACTTCGATAACCTCGTGGGGCTCGATCCTGCCCGTACGGCGCGGCATCACGTACTTCTTGTTGACGGCGGCGAGCTCGTCGCTGATGACCTTCTTGATGTTCTCCTCGCTGGAGAGGATCTCCTCAAGCTCGGCAATCTCGCCCTCGAGCTTGGCGATGTCCTTGGTGCGGTTGAGAATGTACTCCTCGTTGATGTTGCGGAGCTTGAGCTCGGCAACAAACTCGGCCTGGGTCTCGTCGATGTCGAAGCCGCGCATAAGGTTGGGCACGACCTCGGCCTCGAGCTTGGTGCCACGGATGATGGCGATGGCCTTGTCGATGTCGAGCAGAATCGCCTCGAGGCCGTGCAACAGGTGCAGACGCTCGGACTTTTTGCCCAGGTCAAAGTTAATGCGGCGACGCGTGGACTGAATGCGCCACGCAACCCACTCGTGCAAGATCTGGCGCACGCCCATAACACGGGGATAGCCGTCGACGAGCACGTTAAAGTTGCACGAGAACGAATCCTGCAGCGTGGTCGAGCGATAGAGCTTGGCCATGAGCTTGTCGGGGTCGACGCCGCGCTTCAGGTCGATGGCGATGCGCAAGCCCGAGAGGTCGGTCTCGTCGCGGATGTCGGCGATCTCTTTGACCTTGCCCTCCTTGGAGAGCTTGACGATGCGCTCGATGATGACATCGGTTTTGGTGGTGTAGGGGATCTCATAGACCTCGATGATGCGCTCTTCGGGGATCCAACGCCAGCGGGAGCGAATCTGGAAGCTGCCAAGGCCGGTCTCGATAATCTTTTCCATCTCCTCGCGGCGGTAGATGATCTCGCCGCCGGTCGAGAAGTCGGGCATGGGCATGTACTCGAGCAGATCGCAGTCGGGATCCTTGAGGTAATGCATCGTGGCAGTACAGACCTCGTTGAGGTTGAAACCGCAGATGTCGGACGCCATAGCGACGCCGATGCCCTTGTTGGCCGAGACAAGGATGTTGGGAAACGTGGTGGGCAGCAGGCGCGGCTCCTTCATGGCGCCGTCGTAGCTGTCGACGAAGTCGACCGGATCCTTGTCGATGTCCTTGAAGATCTCGGCGCTGATGGGGGAGAGCTTGGCCTCGGTATAACGCGAGGCGGCGTAGCTTAGATCGCCCGAATAGTACTTGCCAAAGTTGCCCTTCGACTCCACGAAGGGGGCGAGCAGCGCCTCATTACCGGTGGCTAGACGCACCATCGTCTCGTAGATCGCGGCGTCGCCGTGCGGGTTGAGCTTCATGGTCTGACCCACGATGTTGGCGCTCTTCTGGCGCTCGCCCTTGAGCAGACCCATCTTGTACATGGTGTAGAGCAGCTTGCGGTGCGAGGGCTTAAAGCCGTCGATCTCGGGGAATGCACGCGAGACGTTGACGCTCATAGCGTAGGGCATGTAGTTGACCTCGAGCGTCTGCGTGATCGGCTGGTCGGTGACCTCGGAGTGCAGGCCGATGACGTTCTCGGCGTTGACCTGCTTTTTCTTGGGCTGGTTCTTCGTCTTCTTCTTTGCCACGATATCCTCTTGAACTTCTTATGGGCCGTCGTTGTCGATTTGCTGCTACTGCAGGTCCAGCTGGTCCAGGTATTCCTTGCCGTGCTCGGAGATATGGCGCTTGCGGCCCGCCTCGTCGTTGCCCAGCAACAGATTGAACATGGTCTCCATCTTGGTGACGTCCTCGGGCTCCACCTTGATCAGGCGACGCGTCTCGGGGTTCATGGTGGTGAGCCACATCATGTCCGGGTCGTTCTCACCAAGACCCTTGGAGCGGTTGATGGAGCACTTTTGGTCGCCAATCTCCTTGAGGATGCCGTTCTTCTCGAGCTCGGTGTAGGCAAAGTAGGTCTTCTCTTTGCAGTTGATCTCGTAGAGCGGCGATTCGGCGATATACACGTAGCCCTCGTCAATAAGCGTGGGCACCAGGCGGTAGAGCATGGTGAGCACGAGCGTACGGATGTGATAACCGTCGACGTCGGCGTCCGTACAGATGATGACCTTGTTCCAGTTGAGGTTGTCCAGGTCGAAGGCGCCAAGGTTCTTGATGCGCTTGTCCTTGATCTCCACACCGCAGCCCAGCACGCGCATGAGGTCCATGATGATGTCGGACTTAAAGATGCGCGGGTAGTCCTCTTTCAGGCAGTTGAGGATCTTACCGCGGACGGGCATAACGCCTTGGAACTCGGCATCGCGCGAGGTGCGAATGGCGCCTGCTGCCGAGTCGCCCTCTACGATGTAGATCTCGCGACGGTTCTTGTCCTTGGAGCGGCAGTCGATGAACTTCTGCACGCGGTTGGCCATGTCGGTCTTCTGCTGCAGGTTGGTCTTGATGCTTTGACGCGTCTTCTCGGCGTTCTCGCGCGAACGCTTGTTGATGAGCACCTGCTCCATGATCTTGTTGGCGGCGTCTTTGTTCTCGATCAGGTAGGTCGAGAGGCGTTCCTTAAAGAAGGCCGTCATGGCCTGCTGGATAAAGCGGTTATTGATGGCCTTCTTAGTCTGGTTTTCATAGGACGTCTGGGTGGAGAAGCAGTTGGTCACCAGCACCAGACAGTCCTGGACGTCCTGCCACTTAATGCCGCTCTCGTTTTTGTTGTACTTGCCCTGTTGCTTAATGTAAGCATCGATGGCACTGGTCAGAGCGCTGCGGGCGGCCTTCTCGGGCGAACCGCCGTTCTCGAGCCACGATGAGTTGTGGTAGTACTCCTGCATCATGAAGGTGCGCGAGAAGCACATGCAAGCAGTGATTTTTACGTTGTAGTCGGGCAAGTCCTCGCGATCGCGACCGCGACGGTCGGCCTCGATAAAGAAGGGCTCGGTGAGGTAGTCGGTACCGACCTTCTCGAGCACGTAGTCTTCGATGCCCTTGGGATAGCAAAAATCCTCTTCGGAAAACTCGCCGTCGTCGCCCTCGATGCGCAGGCGGAAGGTCACGTTGGCGTTGACCACGGCCTGACGGCGCATGGTCTCGCGATACCAATCGTGGGGAATGCTAATTGAGGTAAAGACCTCAAGATCGGGGCGCCACTTGATAGTGGTGCCGGTGCGGTCCTCGTCGCTGGGCTCAATTTCGAGTACCTTCTTCTTGGCGCCGACAACCTTGCCCTTCTTAAAGTGTAAGGAGTACTTGTTACCGTCACGCCAGACGGTGACGTCCATGTACTCGGAAGCGTACTGAGTCGCGCAGGAGCCCAAGCCGTTGGTACCGAGCGAGAAGTCGTAGTCGCCGCCCTGGTTGTTGTTATACTTGCCGCCGGCGTAGAGCTCGCAAAAGACGAGCTCCCAGTTAAAGCGCTTCTCGGAAGGGTTCCAGTCGAGCGGGCAGCCACGGCCGTTGTCCTCTACCTGAATGGAACCATCGCGAAAGGCGGTAAGGGTGATGAGCTTGCCGTAGCCCTGGCGCGCCTCGTCAACGGCGTTGGACAGGATCTCGAAGGCAGCGTGTGCACAGCCATCGAGTCCGTCCGAGCCAAAGATAACGGCAGGGCGCAGGCGTACGCGCTCCTCGTCCTTGAGCTGGCGGATACTGTCGTTACCATAGTTTGCGGTGTTTTTTGCCATACTCGCTCTCTCGGTGCTCCTTTGCTGCGTTTAAGTCATATAGATAGTCAAGGTAGCATAGCCCAGCCCATAGGCGATTCCAACCAACACGAAATCCATCGAACAATCGTTCGGAGTTCGATGGAGATTCGTTTACTCGGACAAAACCGAGTCGGCTCTGTCCGAGTAAGTTTGAAGACGGCCGAATGTGTCTTGCTGCGCTTGCGGTTGGATACGCTGTCGAAGACATGTCGTGCGGATTGTTGGCGAAAAGACGCCGTGCCAAGCTCGAGGCAGAACTCGACTCCACTGACGATAACTAATGCGCAATGGGCTGGCTCTGGGTATCCAGAACCAGCCCATTTGATGTTCGACGAGCCGAGTTGGCGTCTCTCACAAAAGTAACTAGGAGCTAGCGAGGCTTATCAGAATTGACCTCATCGGCGGTGTCGTTTTCGAGGGCCGTGCGGCGGGCGCTGTAGGCGATGAGGCCGGCGCCTGCCGCGGCGAGTGCTGCAGCGGCTGCCGTCAGGGGAGCGTTGACATCGCCCGTGCCTGCAAGCGCGCCCGCTTTTCCGGAGCGCTTGTTATTGCCGTGGCCCTTGCCGCTGCCGGAGCTGCTTCCGCCGGAGCCGCCGCCCTCGTCAGTACCGCCGCCACTCGCGCCGCCATCGCCGTCGACCGTCATCGGGGCGTTGTGAAGTCCTGTCGTATCCACGCTGTCGCATACGCCGACCTGAACTTCTGAGCGTTCGCATGCCGCGTCGGGCACATGAAGCTCGTGCAGTACGGCACCCAGCGCCGAGTTTGCGCCCGGTCGAATTTCCTCGAGCGTTACGGGATCGAGCGCCACCAGATTACGCGCCTTCGCATACAGCGTTACGCGTTTGCCCACTTCGTCGCTCCAACTCTCGGGAATGGCGAAGCTCATGCGGAACTGTGCCGTGCAACCCGGTGCCAGCACGGCGTTACCGTTGTCGGCTACCAGCGGGTGCGTTGCAAAACGCGTCCCCAGCGTCTCGAGCGCGTACTTCACGTGCGCTATGTCGTTGGCCGAAGTGTCCTCGGCAAGCTCTGGATCGTAGATCGAAGCCATGCGCGCGTTCGCTCCGAATCCGATGGATGCGCTGGAGAACGGCTGGCTGGAGCCCTCTCGGTACAGATCGATCGTGCCGGCGGTCAGCAGGGTGTTGCCGTCGTTTCGCACCGTGACCATGAAGGATTCGCCTGCTGCTCCGGGCACCACCGCGCCCGAGGTAGCGACCGCGCCCGTCGGAGTGGCACACGCCACCAAGGGCACTTCGATGCCGTGCAGCTCTGCCTCGCTCTTCTCCGCGCTCACAATGTGCGTGGCGAGCGCGGAGAGCATGCCTCCCGACGTCAAAAACGTCGTTATCTGATCGACGGGATGGTCCAGCTCGCACATCACGAACGGCTCCGTGAACAGATCGCCTGCCAAGGTGCTGGCGAAGATGCGGAAGTGCTTGCCCATCACTGCTACCGGGTTGCCTTCTTCGTCGTAGGTTTGTCCCACCTTGCCATCGGTGTTCTCTACATAGAGCACGCACCTGCCGTTGTTGCTTACGCTAAACGATGCCGGGCCACAGCCTGCGGCGCCCACAGGCTGCGTTGCAAATGCCGATGCGTCTCGCGTCCAAGTGATATGCTGCAGTTGTTCGTTGACGGTTGCCAAAAAGCCCGAATGTTGTGGCCACGGCACCGCACGGGGTACCGTGGCGTCTGGTGGCATAACGCCCCAGCCTGCAATGGACTGGCCGATCACGGCGTACGATGCGCAGCCGCAACCGTCTGCAGTCTCGTACGCAACGGGCACCACCATTTTGCCGTTGATATTCTCGGGCTCGCCCAGTTCGATACTCGACGGTGCTTGTGGAAAGCGGAGAACTTGGCGGAACGTCAGGCTGTCGCCCGAAACGTCCGACCACAGGGTAAAGCACTCCAGCGCAACCTCAGCCTCGCTGCCGAGCGCCTTTTCTGTGGTGCTTCCACGGCGGTGGAGATAGGCACCCGACAGGCGTCCGTCGACCAGCGTCTTGCCCACCGTGATGCGCGGGCACTGCAGGCAATGGTAACCGTCCTCCTGCAGGCGCCCGCGCGAGATGCTGCGCCACGACGTGTGCGATATCACGCGAACTTCGCTATTACTTATGCGCAGGCGCACAACGGACAGTATGCCGGATGTGCTCGCCGCATCGAAAAGGGTGTTGTCGCCGGCGGGGCGCTCGCCCGAGACCAGCAGCACGTAGGCGTCCTGGTTTCCTCTTCCGTCCGTATATTCCACCACGTCGAAGTCGTAATCGTATATGCCGTCGCGTTCCACGTCGCCCTCGCCAAAGCCAAGGGGGAAGTCCACGGGCGTGGGGGCAGACCACGTGCCGTTTGCCTTTGTGTGTACCACCAGGCGCGAGCGGCCATTGTCGCCGTAGCGCACCGAGGCGATACGGAACAGGCATTCTACGCCGGCAATCATTGCCAACTTCATGTGAGCTTCGCTGAGCACGCCAGTAAACAGCACGTTGTCGCTCGAGGGCTTGATGCCGCCACGCTCGTCCTCCGATACGCCGGCAGAATTGGCGTTGGGGTCCGCAACGGCGTTCGTCGCCTGCCCGATATAGGTGTACTCGTACATCGGCGCGGCGTTTTCGCCGTTCTCTATCAGTGCATGGACGAAATGCTCGATCTGTCCCGTGTCGTCGCTTTCTGCATCTGCCTCGAGCTCAATGCGCGTGACCGCTTGATCCCAATCGCGCACGACAGACGCGACGTTTACAGCAGTGGCCTTAACCTCGGCGCGTGCGAGCAGCTCGGCGTTGGTGACGATGGTGGCCGATGCGATAAATTGCGGCACGCCGGCCGCCTCGATGTTGCCGGGCGTGCCGAAGCAGGCATCCAACGTGTAAGGCGTATCTCCGCCCAATGCGAGCTCAGAGCGCTGGAGCACATACTGGTTGCCATTGTTCACCGACATATTCCACGAATCGAGGAGTGTGGGCCACGACCCCGACCAAGCCTTGGTGGTCCACTTGAACATTACGAATTGGAGTATCACATCGACATCGACGTCTGCACCTACGCGCAGTCGCGGAAGCTGGTGTCCATCTGCCTTCTCGTACCCAATGAACAGCGTGAGGGATGCGGCGCCGCGCACGGCAGACGAAGCGACGCCTGCAACGCCGGCGCCAAAGGTGACGGCAAGCCCGATCTGGATGGTGAACGAGCCCGACGTGTTTGAATAGTCGAGCGAAATGTTTTTAAAAAACGCCGCGCCGCTGCCGTGCGTGTGGGCACCCACGGCGAGCGCCAGCTTCGCCAGCACCCAGGGGTTGACGTTTAGGAAAAAGGGCACCGGTCCTAGGGTAAACTGCTCGGTCCAATTGAGGTCGGTTCTTACCTGGAAGAGGGCCTTAATATTGCCGTATGCGGGGTCGTTGTTGTTACCCCAGGTTTTGCCCACCCAATCGTAGGCGAGCGAGCCGTACAGCTGCGTGGCGATATCCATCGTAAACAGCAGCGTGCAGTGGTGACGAAGCAGCTTAGTGTTTCTTGGATCGGTGCCCGAACCGGCACTCATACTCTTGTACTGATTCCACTTCCCCTCCATCTCGTCGAGGTAGCGGTTTGCCTGCTTGGCACCCGACTCGCGCGGTGACTTCTTCCAGTACTCCGGATCCGGATTGCCCGAATCGTTCATGTAGCCGACCGGTTTGTATCCTCCGCCAAACAGTACGTACCCGGCAAACGAGAAATCGAACAAAATGGGGAACGAGGGCATCCAGCACGTGAACTTATTGCCGCCGATGCCGGGAAACGCCGCGGGGAAATCAAACGGAGTGATCTCTTGGTCCATGGTGGTGGGAATGATGGTGGTCGAGCCCGATTCCGCCTTTGCGGCCGGCGCGGTGACAACGGCCATGGGGGAGGAGAGCGTGTAGGTTTTGCCCTGATAGTCGAGGACAAAGCGCAGCTTGCATCCTTCTTCCAGAAGGCCCGATGCCGCATCGAGGAACTTGTCTTCGAGTGTGAACGTCGCCAGATTATCCGCGCCCGATGCGCTGGCCTTGACTTGGCCAATCTGCGTGAAGGTTTCGGGTGAGCTGCCCGCGGCGGGCGTCACTTTGTTGATGCACAGCGTTGCCTGTCCACCCTGTGGCAGATGTGCCTGCACGGTAAAGGCGTGCGTGTCGGGTTGCTCGTTTGCCGTGTCGTCCTTCGGCATTGCCATAAATGTGGCATCGGCGTACTGGATGTCCCATTCGTCGAACGTGAGCTGTCGAAAGTACGGCTCGCCATCGGAAAGCGGACGCGTGGGCGCGGTTATGGCGGTGCCGCCCTGGATGCGCACAAGGGGAATCTCGACATCGCGGTAGCCTGCCGTGCTAATGGAGATGCCGCCGTTAAAGTCGTATGCGTCGAGAAGCGTTGCCTCGTCCACGTAGCCTTCCGAAAGCGGCGCGACCTCAAAGATGGCCGTGCCTTCGTCATCGGTCGTGGCGGTGAGCTGCTTGCCTGCGGCATAGCGCGATGTGAGCGCGACCTGGGCACCCGCGATGGGCGTATTCTTGTTGGCGACGTCGACCACGACCACACCAAACATGGTGCGCGAGAGAACGAGCACCCTGAAGGGGTCTTTTTCGTCGGCATAGGCTTCGGTGGGCGCGAACGGCAATATGAAGGCGTTTGCGCTTCCCGGCACGCGCGGCAACATAATGCTCGCCAGCGAGGACGCTCCGGCAACAAGTAACGAACGGCGATCAAGCATCTTTGGCTCCCATCCCGCAAACATCGGAGGAAATAATCCAATTTTGCGAGAAGGTGTCCCGTGGCGGTAGTGCCGTTCAAGGGTCAAAATGTCCAATTTGAGCGCGCGAAAGCGCTAGGCCCCCGGAGCGCTTTCGATACGCCGGGCAGTCTGGCCGCTAGCGCAACATGTGGGCAACCAGCTCGGCGCGAGTTCCGATACCAAGCTTGGCATACACTCCTGATAGGCGGTTTTTGACGGTGCCCGGCGATACTCCCATATGGCGTGCGATTTCGGCGTTGGTCCACCCGCGACAGGCGAGCATGGCCATGGTGAATTCCGTGGTCGTTAGATCGTCGGCCACGTCCTCGCCCGAATCGGGGTTGTGGATGCGCCGCCAGCCGTAACTGAATCGATACGTAATCTCGATGATGCGTGCGAAATCGTCGGGGTATTGCGATTTTAGGCACGCCTCGATAAGCCCCTGCAAAAGGCCGTGGTGCTCGCCAATGAGCTCGATAAGGCCGTCGGGACGCGCAACGTCCCAAGCGGCTCCGAAGTGTGCCTTTGCGGCGTCGATGTCCTTGAGGCTCATGCAGGCCATGGAAGCCGACAGGTGCAGGAACAGCTCCGAGATGGGATAACTTCCCTGTTTCATGATCAGGGCGTTTTCCGCCATGCCCAGACTGCGGCCATATTCGCCGCGCAGGTATAGGGCATGCGCCATCACGTAGCTGGCGAACAGGCGCAGGCCTTCGGGCAGATGCGCCGCAAGCGGATAAAACTCTTCGGCGGAATGCGGGGAAGGCAGGTGCAGCAGGACGCTCGCAGCGGAGGCGAACAGGATATGCGTGGCGTGGACGGCGGGCGATTCCTCGTCAGTTGGCGTATCGAGGATGCCCGCAAGGCAACGGCGGGCATCGGCGATACGATTGAGCGACAGACTGGCATATCCGCAGATAAGGCATGCGGAATAGCGCAGTGCGGGGTCGGTGGCGTCAAGATAGGGGCGTGCTGCCTCGGCGGCGAGCGTGGCCTGTCCGCGAAAGTACAGCGCTTCTGCCGTGGCAATGGCGCGCGAATCGGGGTCGGAAATGCCTGCAACCGCAGCGTCAATCTGCCCCGGCACAAAGGCAGTGCACATCAACGGCATGGGAATGCGCGGGTAGCCATCGCAGTCCATCTTCCATCTCCCAACAGCTGGCAACAATTGCAGCAATTGTACTCCTGTTGCTCGGGACTGGAATTTGTGGGTATCGCCTACGATTATGCCGAACGTATAAAGGAAGAGTCTATTGGCGATGCTTCCAAGGTGGCTACCGAAGCCTATCTGACCTTGGGATATAGAAAAACTGCCACCCCTGCAAAAAGCTCTGCCGCAGCGATGGGAAACGCATCTTCTGGGCATTCCGGCGTCTCCAGCCAGCGCTGGACTGCTGCTGTCGCCTGCGCGTTGGCGAGCGGGGCGTGGGGACCGTCCGGCGACCAGCGGTGACGGGCGAGCCCTGCCGCGTACGTGGGACTCCATCGGCGTAGACCCATGACCCCCATGGCATCGGAGAAGTCCACCATGGCGTCCAGGACCTTACCGTCCGGCACGTCCAGCCTAGCGGCTCTCTTGAACCCAAGGTTGAAAGGGGGCGTTGTGCAAGGCGAATGGGGCCGAGTGGAAGTGGATCAAAAGAGCGTTACTTGACGTTTCATGCATAATGCCAACCGCCCCGCGACATCACGTTCGCAGCGCGCAGGGGCCGGAGAATCTTCGCGATGAGAGTTGACGTCTAATACCTTGCATCGTATAGTGCGTATAGCATAGTATATGACGAGAGGAGGTGTGCGGATGGAGGCACAGATGAAGCGCGGCTTCCTGGAGGCCTGCGTGCTCGCGGCCGTCTCCGGCGAGGAGTCCTACGGCTACCAGATCGTGAAGGACGTACCGGCGAGCATGGGGCTCACGGAGTCGACGCTCTACCCGCTGCTCAAGCGCCTGGAGAAGGCCGGGTGCATCACGGCGCGCTCCGCCGAGCACAACGGGCGGCTGCGCCGGTACTACCGCATCACGGACGACGGGCGAGCGCGCATCGAGGAGTTCCTGGCCGAGTGGCCGTCCGTACGGGAGATTTACGCATACGTTGAGGGGGCGCACCATGACGCGTGATGAGTTTCTGGGCCGGTTGGGCGAGCTGCTCGCCTGCCTGCCGGCCGAGCAGGTGGAGGAGACCAAGGCGTTCTATGCGGAGGCCATCGCCGATCGCATGGAGGACGGTATGAGCGAGGAGGAGGCCGTGGCCGCCATGGGCACGCCCGGCGAGGTGGCGGAGGCCACGCTCGACGACCTGCCCGCCGTGCCGCGCGCGATCGCGAGGACGCGCCAGCGCAGCACCGCGCTGCTGTGGGTGCTGACCATCGTGGGCTCCCCGGTGTGGGTGCCGCTGCTCGCCGCCTTCGCCGCCGTGGTCGTCACGGTCTATATCTGCATCTGGGTGCTGGCGCTCTGCGTGTGGATCGTCGCGGCGGCACTCGGGGGCGTGGGCGTAGTTGAGCTCCTGTTTGCCGTAAGCGGCGTCACCATCGGCCACTTCCCGTACGCCCTCGCCTCGGCGGGCGTGGGGCTCGGCCTCGTCGGCGTGGCGCTCTTCGTTGGTGCTGGCGCTTGGGCCGCCTCAAAACAAATTGCGCGCCTCTCGGCGCTCTGGGCGAGGAAGGCCGCCTCGCCCTTCTGGAAGGGTAAGAGCGAGAAGGGCGGCGCTGCCGCGCATCTCGCGGCGTAGAAAGGAGTGAGTACCATGACCAGCGCGAAGAAGATCTACCTCGCCGTGGCGGGCGGGCTCGTTGCCGCGGGTGTTGTCCTCGCGGGCATTGGCTTTATCGCTTCGGGCTTCGACCCGGCCGTGTTCACAACCCACATCGACACGCGCGGCAGCACCATCGTGCTCGGCGGCGTCGAGGTGGACGACCCGATGGGCCTCCCCCTCATCGAGCAGCTCGCCAATCTGGGCGAGATCGACACCTCCGGCGTCGCGGATCCCGCCGCGCCCTAGGCGCAGCGAGCCCGGGCGCTCTGCCCGCCAAGCTGCGTAAGCCGGCGAAACCCGAACCTCAACCTCTACGCAACTGGCCCCAAGCCTGCGCCGATTCGCTCTCAGCGCCGCGCGGGGGCCCGTGACGCATGCCCAAAAAGGTATGAGGAGAAAGGAACGCGATGACGACAACCACGCCCTTCCGCCTTCACGGGGCCACGCAGGACCGGAAGCGACTGGGCCGTGCGGTGGGGCTGTGCTTGGATTGGCTACACTGATATGGACAGTTCCGTGAGGGGCGCGAGAGACGGGACCTGTCTCTTATACACATCTGACGCTGCCGACGATACACCTTGTGTAGAT
>CABRID010000058.1 GCA_902470895.1 uncultured Collinsella sp. | reverse complement strand
ATCAGCCTCGGTCTCGTGGGCTCGGAGATGTGTATAAGAGACAGATCTTATTAAGGGTAATGGCTGCAATCTCGTTTGCCCCGACGGTGTCGTAGACGTTGAGCTCGGTATTGCCGGCGATCTCATAGTTAGCCCAGACGAGATATGTCGACTGATAGATACGGAAAGCGTGGCTTGCCGTATCTTCCTGAGGGTGCAGCTCGTCGTTGAGAGTCGTTGCGGCGCTCGGCTGATGGTCGCCAAAAAAGACAAGAACAACCGGTCTGCCGATATTGCGGAGCTCGTTGATAAAGTACTCGAGGTCCCGGTCGGATGCGTTGATGCAGGTGAGATAGGTGTTGAGCGCGCTGTTGGCACCCTCACTGGCTCCCTCGACCCAATAGTTTGTCAGCTCTTCGGCGGGAACGGTGCCATAGTCGTAGCCGCCGTGATTTTGCATCGTGACGTCAAAGATGAACTGCGGGGCTTCGTCGGTTCTAAGCAGGTCGAGTATCTTGTCGTAGGTGGCGTAGTCGCATACGCCGGCATGGTAATAGGGCGCACCTTCGAAATCGCCGATTGAAAGAAAGTCTCCAAAGCCCAGCTGCTGATAGATTTTATCGCGATGGTAGTTGACGGGGTTTTGCGGGTGCATAGCGGTAGCGGTATACCCAAGCTCTTTAAGGTCCTTTGCCAGGCTGTTGACGCCATTCATCTGATACAGCTGATAGGGGATTTTGCCTAATCCGACAAAGGCCGTTGTCGCTCCGGTCAAAAATTCGAATTCGGAGTTCGCCGTTCCGCCACCGGCGACCGAAGCGAGCATGGTGCCGCGAACAAGTGTGTCGGGAAGCGAGTTGTAGAATGCGGGGCCGGTGTACCCGGCCGTCTGGAGCTGCTCAAAGCACGAAAGGTCGCTAAAACTCTCGTTCATGACGGCAACAATCGTCGGCTTGATTTCATTGAACTGGGCAACGGCCGCCGCGCGCTGTTCGCTCGAGCCATATGTGCTGTCGTAGACGGCGGCGAGCTCCTGCTCGATGCTCTGCGCCTCATCGGGCGTATAGTCTTTGGGCTTCTCAATGGGCAACTCGTTGACCATTTCGGTGAACGAAGTGATAAAACCCTGAGACGCATACGTGGTGATGGGCTGCCAACGGTCAAATCCAAAATCCAGCGCCTGCTCCAAGTCGATGTTGGAAAAGCCTGAGAGCCCCACAACGGTCACTAGCAGAAAAGCACAGAGGTTAGCGGCGATAGCGGGGAAGACATGGGTGGGCGTACGGAGCTTTCGCGGTCGGATGAGCGAAAGAAGCCCCAGGGAAATCTCCAGCAGGGCGAGAGAGGTTACGATTCCGGCGGTAAAGGTAAACTCGTATCCCTCGCTCACTTCCATTGCGGTGCCAAGGGCCAAGATATCGCTTGGCAGGATGGCTTCGCCTTTAAACGTTATGACGAAGTGCTCGGCAATGCCAAGGATGCAACAGACGACGGGCACGAGGGCCATGACGCCTCCATGACGCTGTCCCAGCAAATAAAGGGAGAGCAGAACCGTCGCGAGCAGCCCGACGGAAAACCCGAATGAGTTGGCGGGAATGCGATAGAACGTTTCGTTGCAGGCAATTTCGAGTGAAACGAACGAGAGCGCTGAAACAGCGGCGATGACAAGGATGTCACGGCAAATACAGGCAACCGTTCCCGTCGTAAGGTCGGTTTGGTCGATAAGTCCCGAAACCAAGGGCTCGACAAGAAGCATGACGGCGGCAGCACCGAGCGCCGAATAAGAAAGGACCCACAGGGAATTGTCCTCATTTACGAGCAATTGATTCGTAACCCATGCAGCTACCACGCCGAGCGGGATGAGGAGCGTCGCGCACCAAAAGACGCGGGCAATGGGTGGCTTTTCGTTGCGTTTGATTGAAAAATACACGCGCACGACGACGGCGGCCACGATAAGGACGGCGATGAATATGGGCAGATTGGCCATGTCGCTCGAAGTGATTTCAAGGGGGATATCTTCGGTCATGGACGTTCCTCTGGTACAGCAAATTAAGTTCATTATTAGATTACTGTAACCTTTCCACGGCATTTCGAGAAACAAAGCGCCCGATACGCAAAGCTAAAGGTCTGCGAATCTTGTATTACGAACATCTGTGCGCGTCGAGTGCGCTAAACTCATCGGCAGTATGATTCGATGCAATAGGAGGCAAGGAGCTTCCATGTCTGATTCTTCTATCGTTATTCGCGGCGCTCGTGAGCACAACCTCCGTGATATCGATGTTTCCATTCCGCGTGACCAACTCGTGGTCATTACCGGTCTTTCTGGCTCGGGCAAGAGTTCGCTGGCATTTGACACTATCTATGCCGAGGGCCAGCGTCGATACGTCGAGAGTCTTTCGAGCTATGCGCGCCAGTTCTTGGGCCAGATGGACAAACCCGACTTGGATTCAATCGACGGCCTTTCGCCGGCGGTGTCGATCGACCAAAAGACGACGTCTAAAAACCCTCGCTCGACGGTTGGCACCGTAACCGAGATTTATGACTATCTGCGCCTGCTGTTCGCCCGTGTGGGCACCCCGCACTGTCCCGAATGCGGCCGCGTCATTGAGCGCCAGACGACCGACCAGGTTGCCGACAAGGTCTTGGCGGCGGGGGAGGGCCGCCGCGCGTTTGTGCTGGCACCGGTGGTGCGCGGGCGAAAAGGCGAGTACACCAAACTGTTTGAGGACCTTCGCGCCGAGGGCTTTAGCCGCGTGCGTGTCGACGGTGAAGTGCGCTCGCTCGACGATCCGATCGATCTGGACAAGAAGTTCAAGCACGATATCGAGGTCGTGGTCGACCGTATCGTAATTCGAGAGAACTCCCTAGGCCGCATCGCAGAGTCCGTTGAGCAGGCGACGGCGCTGGCGCACGGCAATGTAAACGTGTACATGCTGCCCGACCGCGATGCTCCCGAGGGAACCGAGGGCGAGCTGCTTGAGTATTCGCTGGCGCTGGCGTGCCCGGAGCACGGGCACTCCATCGACGATTTGCAGCCGCGCGATTTCTCGTTCAACGCGCCCTATGGCGCATGTCCCGAGTGCGATGGCCTGGGCTTTAAGAAGACAGTCGATGCCGAGGCGCTGATCGAAGACCCCTCAAAGTCGATTGCCGACGGTGTCTTTGGCAGCCTGTTCGGCAATTCCAACTACTATCCGCAAATCTTTGCCGCGGTCTGCAAGCATTTTAAGGTGAGCGCCGATACGCCATGGGAGGACCTGCCCCCGCGGGTGCGTCGTGCGTTTTTGGATGGCATGGGCGACACGAAGATTTCGGTCGACTATCAAAAGCTCGACGGGCGTCGCAGCCAGTGGGATACCAAATTCTCGGGCGTGCGCAACATTCTGTATGAGCGCTACACCGAGACGACGAACGAGAACACCAAGGCCCGTCTGGAGAAGTACATTCGCGAGGAGCCGTGCTCGAGCTGTCATGGCGCCCGTCTGCGTCCCGAGATGCTTGCTGTCACCGTGGGCGGTAAGTCGATTTATGAGGTTTGTTGCCTGTCGTGCCGTGAGTCGCTCGAGTTTTTTGAGAGCTTGGAGCTCACCGAGCGCCAGCAGTTTATCGGCGGCCGCATCGTCAAGGAAATCTTGGAGCGTCTGCGTTTTCTGGTCGACGTCGGCCTCGACTATCTGACGCTCGATCGCGCCTCGGCGACGCTTTCCGGTGGCGAGGCGCAGCGCATTCGCTTGGCAACGCAAATCGGTGCGGGCCTCATGGGCGTGCTCTATATTCTGGATGAGCCTTCGATCGGTCTTCATCAGCGCGACAACGAACGCCTGATCAAGACGCTCGAGCGCCTGCGCGATATCGGCAATACCGTCATCGTCGTCGAGCACGACGAAGATACGATTCGCGCTGCCGACTACGTGATCGATATGGGTCCCGGTGCGGGCGTGAACGGCGGACACGTGGTTGCGGCAGGAACGCCTGCCGATATCATGGCGTGCCCCGAATCGATGACGGGCGCCTACCTGACCGGCAAGCGGATGATTCGCGTGCCCGAAGAGCGCCGCAAACCCGGTCGCGGCTGCCTTAAGATCACGGGCGCCCGCGCCAACAATCTCAAAAACGTTACCGCCAAGATCGAGTTCGGTACGCTCACGGTCGTAACCGGTGTATCGGGATCGGGCAAAAGTTCCCTGGTCACCGATACCATCGCGCCCGCGCTTACGAACGCCATCCATCGTTCGACGCGTCCTGTTGGTCCGTACAAGAAGATCGAGGGTATCGAGTGCATCGATAAGGTGATCGATATCGACCAGTCGCCGATTGGTCGCACGCCGCGCTCGAACCCAGCGACTTATATTGGTCTGTGGGATGACCTGCGCGCTTTGTTTGCGAGCACGCCGGAGTCGAAGGCGCGCGGTTACTCGCCGGGTCGCTTCTCCTTTAACGTGAGCGGCGGTCGCTGCGAGGCGTGCAAGGGTGACGGGCAGATCAAGATCGAGATGCACTTCCTTCCCGATATCTATGTTCCCTGTGAGGTCTGTGGCGGTAAGCGCTATAACCGCGAGACGCTTGAGGTCACCTATCGCGGCAAGACCATCTCGGATGTACTCGACATGAGCGTTACCGAGGCGCTGGCCTTCTTTGGGAACATTCCGCAGATCAAGCGCAAGCTTCAGACCTTGTATGACGTAGGCCTTGGTTACGTGAGCCTTGGCCAGCCCGCGACGACGCTTTCGGGCGGCGAGGCGCAGCGTGTGAAACTCGCCAAGGAGCTTCATCGACGCCAGACGGGCAAGACGTTCTACATTCTGGATGAGCCAACGACCGGTCTCCATTTTGAGGACGTCCGCCAGCTGCTCGACGTGTTGCAGCGTCTGGTCGATGCGGGCAACACGGTGCTGGTGATCGAGCACAACCTTGATGTCATCAAGGTTGCCGACCGCCTGATCGATATGGGCCCCGAGGGCGGCAATGGCGGCGGAACCGTCGTGGTCTCGGGAACACCGGAGCAGGTCGTGGCGTGTCCGCAAAGTTATACGGGTAAGTTCTTGGCTCCGTTGCTCCAGCGCGACCGGGAGCGCCAGGCACAACTTGATGCCTAAAACATAGGTGTTTCGAAGCATGGGCGCCGCCGACTCCTTGTGATTCGGTGGCGCTCTCTTTGTCGAGATATCGTTGGCCGTGTAAATGGACATATACTTAATCGTCACGTTCGAGATACGAAGGAAGGGATATGCCGTGGCAAAGGCCGCAAAGGTGCCAAAAACCAATGCTATGCGCGAATTGGAAAGCGCCGGTATCTCCTACACCCTCCATACATATGAAGACGACGGTGACGAGTCGGTTGGGCTGGGCCTCGCGATTTCCGAGCAGCTTGGTGAGGAGCCTGGCCAGGGGTTTAAGACTCTGGTGTGCGTGACGCCGTCGAACGACCACGTTGTGTGCTGCATTCCTGTTGCCGATGAACTTGATTTGAAAGCTGCCGCTCGTGCGGCGGGGGAGAAATCCCTGGCCATGATGCATGTGAAGGACTTGCTAGCGGCGACTGGCTATGTTCGAGGAGGCTGCAGCCCGGTCGGTATGAAAAAACGCTACCGGACACTCATCGATGAGACGTGCATTCTTTGGGATACCATTTTTATTTCGGGAGGCAAGCGTGGCTATCAGTTAGAGCTCGCGCCCGACGATTTAATTGCATTTTGTGGGGCGACGGTTGCCCCGATCACGAGAGAGGACTGAGCGATGCCGCAGGAAGAATCAAAGCGCGGGGCTCATTTTGCAGAGGGGCCGGCAGCTCAGGCGTCCACATCCGAGGTTTCTTCGTCGCGAGATGACGCAGATGACATGGGTTCGTCGGACTACTCCACGGTTGGTCGTTCTGCCGGCCTCATGACCGTGCTAACTATCGTGTCGCGCGTCACCGGGTTCATCCGCACCTGGGCCATGGCTGCCGCTATCGGCATGTCGCTGCTCTCGTCTTCCTATCAGGTTGCCAATAACCTGCCCAACATGCTTTACGAGCTCGTGATGGGCGGCATGCTCGTTACGGCGTTTTTGCCGGTGTACATGGGCGTGAGGCGCGAGCAGGGCCGTGAGGCATCGAACGAGTATGTCGGCAACTTGCTCGGTATCCTGCTTTTGCTGTTGGGTGGTATTTCGGTGCTGGGCACCGTGTTCGCCCCGGGCTTCATCTGGACGCAGTCGTTTCTTTCGGGCGACGGTGGCAGCATGGATACCGCTGCGTTCATGTTCCGTTTCTTTGCCATCCAGATTCTGTTTTATGGTTTGGGCTCGGTGTTCTCGGGCGTTCTCAACGCACACCGCGACTACTTCTGGTCGACGTTTGCCCCGGTCCTCAACAATGTGATCGTCATTGCGAGCTTTATGGGTTTTGCGCCCGTGTCCGCACAGTTTGGTGAACGTGCCGGCATCATCTTGATTGCGGCCGGTACGACCCTCGGTGTCTTTGTTCAGATGGCATGTCAGATCCCCGCGCTTGGCAAGCACGGCGTGCATCCCCATATCCATATCGACTTTAAGGACCCCGCGCTGCGCCAGACGATTGCGCTCGGTATCCCGACGCTGCTCGCCACGGTGTGCATGTTTGTCTCGACTTCTATCACCAACGCTGCCGCGCTGGTGGTCCAGCCCGAGACTGGCCCTTCCGTCATCGCCTATGCGCGCCTGTGGTACACGCTGCCCTACGCGCTGATTGCCGCCTCGCTTTCGACGGCGCTCTATACCGAGCTCTCTCACGACGCACAGGAGAAGGATTACGACAGCGTTCGCACGGGCATTTCGCGTGGCGTCGCCCAGATGCTGTTCTTCCTGATTCCGTTCGCGCTGTACCTGATTGTCTTCGCGCGTCCGCTCAACATGATTTACTGTGCCGGTAAGTTTGACGAGTCCGGCGTGGCGCTGGTGTCCGAGTTCCTTGTCTACCTGGCGTTCTCGCTGCCGCTCTACGGCGTGGTCGTGTTGATGCAGAAGAGCTTCTCTGCCCTGCTCGATATGAAGCCTTATAGCCGCTATTGCCTGTATTCCGCCATCGGCCAGGCCGGCTCGGTTCTGCTGTTTGGCGTTGTGCTGGGCTTCGGTATGCCGGCAATCGCGCTTTCGTATGTCGTCGACTACGTGATCTTGGTCGGCTGTTCGCTGTGGTGGCTGCGTCGTCGCCTGCGTGGCCTTCAGGTCAAATCTATCCTGCATGGCGGTTTCTTTGGCCTTTTGCTCGGTGGCCTGGGTGCTGCCGCAGGCGCCGGCGTTATGTGGGCGCTTGAGCACTTTGTCGGGGCACTTGGCGGCTCGATTCTGATTACTCTTGGCTATGTTTGCGTTGCGGGTGTCGTCTCGCTTGCTGTTACCTTTGGCCTTGCCGCCGTCCTTAAGATGCCCGAGGTCTCGGCGCTGCTTCGTCGTAAGTAGGTGCGCGTGGCCGGTCACGACAACATTCCAACGCTTGCCGAGCAGGTTTCGCGCGTTCCTACACAACCCGGTTGCTACCTTTGGAAGGATGCCAAGGGCGATGTCATCTACGTGGGCAAGGCAAAAAACCTACGCGCCCGTATGCGTCAATACGTGACACTGCAGGATGAGCGTCAAAAGATCCCGCTGATGATGCAGCTGGTGGCGAGTTTTGACTATATCGTGGTGGAGACCGAGCATGAGGCGTTGGTGCTCGAGCGCAATTTGATTGGTCAGTACCATCCGTACTTTAACGTCGACCTCAAGGATGACAAGAGCTACCCCTTTATCGCCATTACAAAGGGCGACCTGTATCCCGCTATCAAATATACGCGTGAGCGTCATAAGCCGGGAACGCGCTATTTTGGACCCTATACCGATAGCCGTGCGGCACGTGAGACGATAGATACGCTGCGCAAGGTTATCCCCATCTGCTCCGCATCCTGTGCGGAGTGGCGTCGTTGTCGTCGTATCGTCGAGTCCCACAAGGGCGAGGAAGACATCGTCAATATGATTTGCGCGCAAAACGGGCGTCCCTGCTTTGACTACCATGTCGGGCGCGGCCCGGGTGCGTGTGTCGGCGCGATTTCCCCGGCAGACTATGCCAAGAACGTCAAGCGTGTCGAGCGCTTTTTGTCGGGCCATCGCAAGGATGTCGTCGATGAGCTGACCTCCGAGATGACGGATGCCGCCGAGGCGCTCGACTTTGAGCGCGCGGCACGCGTCAAACGTCGTTTGGAGGTCATCAGGGGTCTGGACGATCGTCAGCAAGTCGTTTTTCCCTCCAGTGTCGATATCGATGTCATCGGTTTCTATCGCGAGGAGACCATCTCCGCCGCTTGCGTCTTCGTCGTTCGCGAGGGCCGAACAGTTCGCACCTGCGAGTTCATTCTCGACAAGGGTCTTGATGTTGACGAGGTAGAGCTCCAGTCGGGCTTTCTTAAGCGCTATTACGACGAGACGGCTGATATTCCAGCTGAGGTCAACCTTTCCGTCGAGCTTGAGGATGCGGAGGCGCTGGGGGAGTGGCTTGCGGGCAAGCGTGAGCGTTCCTGCCATCTCCATAGGCCGCAGCGTGGCGAAAAGCACCGTCTACTCGATATGGCATCCAAAAATGCGCGCCATGCCCTCATGCGCTACATGATGCGAACGGGGTACGCTGACGACCGCACCAATCAAGCGCTCCTGGAGCTCGAAAGTGCGTTGGCGCTGCCATCGCCGCCGTTGCGTATCGAGTGCTTCGATATCTCGACGCTGCATGGCACCTTTACGGTCGCCTCGATGGTGGTGTTTACCAACGGGCGCGCCGACAAGAGCCAGTACCGCCGCTTTAAAATCCAGGCTGAATTGGACGAGGCGAACGACTTCGTTTCGATGTCCGAGGTTTTGGGACGACGCTATGCTCCCGAGCGCATGGCCGACGAGCGCTTTGGCTCGCGCCCCGATTTGCTCGTTGTCGATGGCGGTAAGCCGCAATTGACCGCTGCGATCAAGCAACTTGAGGCTCTTGGGCTCGATATACCAGTTTGTGGCTTGGCAAAGGCCGATGAGGAGGTTTTCGTGCCTTGGGATGAGACTCCCGTCGTGCTGCCGACCGGGTCTGCTTCGCTCTATCTAATTAAACAGGTGCGCGATGAGTCCCACCGATTTGCCATCACGTTCCATCGCGAATTGCGCGATAAAGCCATGACGGTTTCGGTACTCGATGACGTTCCAGGCGTGGGACCCACCAGAAAACGTGCCCTTTTGCGCCATTTTGGCTCGATGAAGCGTTTGCGCGCGGCGAGCGAGCAAGAGATCGCGGAAGTTCGAGGCATTCCTGCCGATGTCGCCAAAGCGGTTCACGAGGCGCTCGTTGCATGGAATGCCGAGCGCGCCGAGGCGGCGGCAAAGCAATCCGAAAACTAAACACGCCTCTAAACAACTGATATACATGATTGCGTGATTTTCAATCATGTATTTCACGGCAATTACCAGCCGATTTCGGGTTTTATTAACGCTAAAACGTTTGACTAGCCATGGTGAACAACCCTGCTATCCTGCGAGTTGACGAAGACTGATATCTCACCTCGTCGATACATACTGTCTGGCGAATCGTTTGTCAATGAATTCGGTGAACGGTAGTAAATACCGTTCAAGCGTATGTATGTATCGGTCGCCGAGCGCGGCACCTCAGTTGGGCTCGTCGGTAGGTAAGGTATATATCGTCCGCAAGTTGCGCGGGGGCACGTCTAGGTGCTCCCGGGTAAGATTCTCTATTGATAGGAGAAGACATGGCCATCATCAACAAGGGTATGTCCAGGCGTTCGTTCCTCGGCCTCACCGGCAGCGTCGCTGCTGTCGCAGGGCTTGGTCTCACCGGCTGCGGTGGCAACTCCAGCGACGAGGGTTCCGCTTCCGGTTCCACCGATTCCGCCAACCGTGGCGGCGGCGTGATCACCGCTGGTTCCGCTTACGCTCCGTCCAGCTTCGATCCCGCCAGCACCGGCTCCGCTGTGGGCCTGGGTGCTAACTGGCACGTCGTCGAGGGCCTCTACGGCATCGATTACCACGACTACAGCACCTTCAACGAGCTCGCCACCGACGATCCCAAGTCTGTGGACGACACCACTTTCGAGGTCACCATCCGCAAGGGCGCCAAGTTCTCCGATGGCACCGAGGTCACCGCTGACGATGTCGTTGCCTCCTACACCGCTTGCGCCGCTTCCGCTACCTATGCTCCGTTCTTCCAGCCCTTCGAGTCCATCGAGGCCAAGGACGCCAGCACCGTGACGGTCAAGACCAAGGTCCCCAACTTCTCCCTGCTCAAGGATCGTCTGGCCATCGTCCGCGTTACCCCGGCCACCCAGACCGAGGAGGATCGCGCCAAGCAGCCAATCGGCTCCGGCCCCTGGATGTACGACTCTATCTCCGATACCGAGATCACCCTGGTTCCCAACCCCGAGTACAACGGTGAGTATGCTGCCGAGGATAAGAAGATCCAGTACAGCATCCTGACTGACCCCACCGCTCGCGTTACCGCTCAGCAGGAGGGCTCCACGCTCGTTATGGAGCTCGTTACCGCTGACGCCGTCGACCAGCTCGAGAGCGCCGGCTGCAAGATCGATAACGTTCAGGGTTTCGGCACCCGCTTCATCATGTTCAACGTCGCCAAGGAGCCTTGGAACAACGTCAAGGTCCGTCAGGCTGTCATGTATGCGCTCGACACCGAGAAGATGGTCAGCAACACCTTCGCCGGCCTTGCCACCGCTGCCAGCTGCTACCTGCCCAAGAGCTTTACCAACTATCATGAGGCTTCCACGGTGTACAAGACCGACGCCAAGAAGGCTAAGAAGCTCATCGAGGAGTCTGGCATCACCCCGGGTGCCATCACCCTGCGCACCACCGACAACGAGCAGATTAAGGGCATGGCCGCCCAGGTCAAGAACGACCTCGACGCTCTCGGCTTCGATGTGACCATCCAGACCGATACCTCGCCGGCCACCTACGCTGCTATCGACGGCGGCGAGGCCTACGATATCCTCCTTGCCCCTGGCGATCCTTCCTGCTTCGGCGCCGACCCCGACCTGCTGCTCAACTGGTGGTACGGCGACAACGTCTGGATGCAGACCCGTTGCCCGTGGAAGGAGTCCGCTGAGTGGCAGAAGCTCC
The DNA here is from genome assembly GCA_902470895.1 of uncultured Collinsella sp. GTDB lineage: Bacteria > Actinomycetota > Coriobacteriia > Coriobacteriales > Coriobacteriaceae > Collinsella. Next base: position 1,638 of record CABRID010000058.1, on the reverse strand, counting down.
ACAGTCTCATGGACGAGGCTCTTGCCGCCGAGGGCGACGAGCAGCAGAAGAAGTGGAACGAGTGCTTCGACATCATTGCCGACAACGCCGTTCTGTACCCCGTTGTCCACGTCAAGACCGTCTCCGCTTCCTGGGACGATCCGTCCACTGCGCCCAACGGCGAGGCCCTCGATGGCTTCAAGGGCATCGGCACGACGAGCATGTCCTTCAGGGGCGTTGCGACCGTCAAGGCGTAAGACTCGCTTGAGTCTGTATGCAGGATGTCGGTCGTTGGGACCGTATCCTCATAGTTGAAACAAAGACCCGGGCGGCAACGATGTCGCTCGGGTCTTGTAATGAGTATCCGTACTCATATACCAGTTGGTCCTACCGACAAAAGAAAGGGGAGAGAACGTGAACAACTTGCTACGTTTGATTGGAAGGCGTCTTGTGGCGCTGCCGATCATGGCATTGGGCGTCACCGTCCTGGTGTTCTTCCTTATGTCGTTCTCCAAGACCGACCCCGCCTACACGGCGTTGGGTGACGGTGCCTCGCCCGAGGCGGTTGCCGAGTACCATGAGAAGTATGGTCTGGACGACCCCTGGCCCGTGCGCTATGTGCGCTATATGGGCGATTTGATTCATGGCGACATGGGCACCTATGGTGCTGCTCGCAACTCCGTTGCCAAGCGCATCTCCACGGCCCTGCCCGTCACGATGCAGCTGACCTTCATCGGTCTTGCCATCGGTGCAGTCGTTTCGTTTTTGCTCGGCGTCATCGCGGCACTGTATCGCGACAAATGGCCGGACCAAGTGATCCGCGTCTTTTCCATCGCCGGCTTGGCAACCCCGTCGTTCTGGCTTGCCGTTCTGTTGATCCTGCTGTTCTCTTCCTACCTTAAGGTGCTTCCGGCATCGGGTGCTCTGCCTCACTTCACCACGAATCCGGCTGGCTATCTGGGACGTATGATCATGCCCGCTATCGCCTTGGCATTTCCGCTGACGGGCCAGATGACTCGTATCGTGCGTACGGCCATGGTCGAGGAGCTCGATAAGGATTATGTCCGTATGGCTCGCGGCGCCGGCGTTCCCGAGAAGGTCGTCGTCGGCATCAACGTTCTTCGCAATGCGCTGATCACCCCGGTCACCACCCTCGGTCTTAAGATCGGTTACCTCATGGGCGGCGCCGTCGTCATCGAGGTTATCTTCAACCTCCCCGGCATGGGCACCGCGATTCTGCAGGGCGTTCAGGGCAACGAGGCGAACCTGGTTCAAGGCGTCGTTATCGTCGTTGCTCTCGCCTTCATCATCATCAACATCGTGGTTGACATGCTCTACCTGCTCATCAACCCGCGCATCAGGACGGTGTAGATTATGGTAAAGATTCGAGAGAAGCAAACCGAGCAGCTCGAGAAGGCTGCCTCAAAGGGGCTCAAGCTCGGTGGCTGGAAGAAGATGACGCTGTCTTCTAAGATTGCCGCCGTCGTGTTGGTGCTGGTCGCCCTGACTGCGATTCTGGCGCCCCTTCTTGCCCCCTATAGCCCGGTCGAGATTTTTACGGCTCGCCAGGCTCCCGGCAACGGATTTATCTTCGGTACCGACGATAAGGGTCGCGACATTCTGTCGCGCATGCTCTACGGCTGTCTCTTATACACATCT
>CABRID010000057.1 GCA_902470895.1 uncultured Collinsella sp. | reverse complement strand
ATAAGAGACAGAGGTTATCCTGCGTGAAATAAGACACGCACGACAAAGGAGGAATCGTGGGAGTTATCGGTTACGGTCTCGGTGTTATCGGCGCTGGTCTTGCTATCGGCCTGTCTGCTCTGGGTGCTACGGGTGCTATGGCCCGTCAGCCTGAGGTCCAGGGCCGCGTGTTCACCGTCTTCATCATGGGCTCCGCCTTCGGCGAGGCTCTGGCTCTGATCGGCTTCGTTGTCGCGCTGATCGTTAAATAGCACGGAGCGTCAAGTATGAATCTTTCATCCCAGAAGAGCGCGATCGCACTCTCCGCGTCCGCGGCCGCGCTGCTCATGCCGGTTTCCGCGTTCGCTGAGGACGGCGCTGCCGGTGCGGACATCCTCATCCCTAAGATGGCGGAGTTCATCCCGGCGCTTATCGCCTTCCTGATTATCTGGATCGTGCTGGCCAAGGTCGCCCTGCCGGGCATCATGAAAACCATGGAGGAGCGCGGCAAGAAGATTGAGGAGAGCCTCGACGAGGCCGAGAAGACCAAGCAGGAGGCTATCGCCAAGCGCGCTGAGTCCGACTCGATCGTCACCGACGCCCGTCGTCAGGCTGCCGACATTGTTCTCGAGGCCCGTAAGGACGCCGAGTCCGAGCGCGCCCGCATTATCGAGGCTGCTCACAAGGAGGCCGAGGAGATCATCGCCAAGGCTCATACGACCGTCGAGGACGAGCGCAAGTCCATCTACGCCGGTGCCGCGAGCTCCATCGCCGACCTGTCCGTTGCCGTCGCCACCAAGATCGTGGGCGAGGCACTCGAGGACGATGCCGAGCAGAAGAAGCTCATCGAGCGCTACATCCAGGAAGCAGGTAGCCTGAATGCCGACTAGCCGCTATCAGGACAAGGTGCTCGAGACCTACGCGCGCTCCCTTCTGGAAGCCGCTAAGGCCGAGAACCATGTGTTCGAGGACCTCGAGATGATCGAGCGCCTGGCTAGCGCCAGCCCCGAGATCATCGCCGTGCTCGACACCATGTCCAAGCGCGACCAGCTCGACCTTCTTCCCAAGGTGGCAGCTGCCTTTAAGTATGTTGCCGAGGAAGACGAGGATGTAGTGGGCGTGACCGTCACCACGGCGATCCCGCTCGACGACGAGCTGCGTCAAACCATCACTAAGAAATGCGAGCAGGACTTCGGCCGCAAGGTATTCCTTATCGAGCAGGTCGACCCGTCTATCGTGGGCGGCCTGGTGCTCGAGGCCCGCGGCGAGCGTCGTGACATTTCCGTCAAGACGCAGCTGCGCATCGCGCAGGAGACCCTCGCAAACTCTGCTAATTCGTACGGAGGTGAAGCCTAATGTCCGAAACCCTCAATGCCCAGGATATCGCCAAGAAACTGCAGGAGCAGCTCACGAGCCTCTCCGCGACGGTCGATACGCATGAGGTTTCAACGGTCGACGAGGTAGGCGACGGCATCGCGCGCGTCTCCGGCCTCAAGAGCGCCATGGCAGGCGAGCTTCTGGAGTTCAAGAGCTCCGATACCGGTGAGACCGTCTTCGGCCTTGCCCAGAACCTTGACCGTGACGAGGTCGGCGCCGTTCTGTTTGGTGCCGTCGACTCCATCAAGGAAGGCGACGAGTGCCGCACCACTGGCCGCATTATGGATATCCCTGTGAGCCGCGCCATGCTCGGCCGCGTCGTCAATCCGCTCGGCCAGCCCATCGACGGCCTGGGCGACATCGTCGCCACGCACCGTCGCCCCATTGAGTTCAAGGCCCCCGGCGTCATCGACCGTACCCCGGTGTGTGAGCCGGTTCAGACCGGTCTGCTCGCTATCGACTCCATGGTGCCTATTGGCCGCGGTCAGCGTGAGCTCATCATCGGCGACCGTAAGACCGGTAAGACCGCCATCGCCATCGACGCTATCCTCAACCAGCGCGGCAAGGGCATGGTCTGCATCTATGTCGCCATCGGCCAGAAGGCCTCCACGGTTGCCAACATCCGCGAGACCCTCGCTCAGCACGGTGCGCTCGACTACACCATCATCGTTTCGGCCACCGCTGCCGATTCCGCCCCTATGCAGTACATCGCGCCTATGGCCGGTGCCGCTATCGGCGAGTTCTTCATGTACAACGGTGAGGACGGCAAGCCCGCCAGCGAGACCAACCCCGGCGGCCACGTGCTCGTCATCTACGACGACCTGTCCAAGCAGGCCGTGGCCTACCGTCAGATGTCGCTGACGCTGCATCGTCCGCCCGGACGCGAGGCCTATCCTGGCGACATCTTCTACCTGCACTCTCGTCTGCTCGAGCGTGCAGTCAAGATGTCCAAGAAGAACGGTTATGGCTCCATGACGGCTCTTCCGATCATCGAGACCCAGGACGGCGACGTCTCGGCCTACATTCCGACCAACGTCATTTCCATTACCGATGGTCAGATCTACCTGCAGTCCGAGCTCTTCTTCCAGGGCCAGCGCCCGGCAGTCGACGTGGGCATTTCCGTGTCCCGCGTCGGTGGCGACGCACAGACCAAGGCCATGAAGCAGGTCGCCGGCAACCTCCGTCTGGACCTCGCTTCGTACCAGGAGCTCGCCGGCTTTACGCAGTTCGGCTCCGACCTCGACGAGGCTACTCAGAAGCAGCTGACCCATGGTGCCCGCATGACCGAGCTCCTGAAGCAGCCGCGCTACAAGCCGTTTGAGGTTGGCGAGCAGATCGTTACGCTGTTCGCTGGCAACGAGGGCTTCCTGGATGACCTGGAGATTGCCGACGTGCTGCCTTTCCGTGCCGAGCTCATCGAGTACATGGACAATGGCTTTGGCTCGCTGCTCGATAAGGTTCGCGCCAAGAAGATCGATGATGACACCAAGGCTGAGCTCTTGCGCGTCATCGGCGACTTCAAGCAGCAGTTCATGGCCAAGCACCATTCGGATGTTTCTGGATCAGAGGAGAACTAAGCCCCATGGCCAACCTTCGCGACATTAAGAAGCGAATCTCCTCGGTTACCACGACCAAGCAGATCACGCGCACGATGGAGATGGTCTCTACGGCCAAGATCCGTCGTGCCCTCGATCGCTCCAAGCAGGCCGAGCCCTATAAGGAGGCGCTGACCGACGTCATGTTGACGGTCGCCGGCGACGCCTCCTGTTCGGGCACCGATCCCATGCTGCAGAAGCATGAGAGCGTCAAGCATGGCCTGATTGTCGTTATTGCCTCGGACCGCGGCCTTGCCGGCGGTTTCAATACGACGGTGGAGCGCACGGCCGAAAAGCTCGCCGCTTCTTGGGCGAACGACGGCATCGAGTGCGAGATCATCGCGTGTGGGCGCAAACCGGCCACGTATTTCCGTGACCGCGAAAACGTCGTCATGCACTTTGAGGGCAACTCCTCTGAGCCCGATTTCAATCAGGCCCGCATGATCTCCTCTCATATCTGCGATGCGTATCGTGCCGGTGAGCTTGACCGTGTCGAGCTTGTCTACCACCACGCCAAGAACCGCGTGGATCAGGAGCTTCGCGTCGAGCATCTGTTGCCGCTCGACCCCGAGATGATCGCTATGGCCCACGGTCCGCGTAAGAACGAGACCGACGCCCCTAAGCGCATCTCGTCCACGTTCGAGTTCGTGCCCTCTCCCGAGCATGTTCTCGGCAAGCTTGTGCCGTCTTATATCCTGACGGTCATCTACCAGGCCCTGATCGATTCGGCGGCTGCCGAGCAGGGTGCACGCCGCAAGGCCATGCACTCCGCGACGGAAAACGCCACCGCGATCATCTCGACCCTTACCCGCACGTATAGTCGCGTGCGCCAGGCTTCGATCACGACCGAGATTAACGAGATCGTCGGCGGAGCCTCAGCATTGGAGGAACAGTAATGGCTAATAACACCGTACAGCTTGCGGTCGAGGAAGCCACCAAGAAGACGACTGCCGGTGATGGTCGCATCGTGCGAATCATCGGCCCTGTCGTCGACGTCAAGTTTGACGGCGCGGTGCCCCCGATCTACAACGCGCTCACGGTCGAGGCCGAGACCCCGATCGGTCATCTGAGCACGATCCTCGAGGTCGAGAGCCAGCTTCCGGGCGGCGTCGTCCGCACGGTCGCCATGTCCTCGACCGACGGCCTGCAGCGCGGCCTCATCGCCACCGATACCGGTGAGCCTATGAAGATGCCCGTTGGCCCCAAGACGCTCGGCCGCATTTGGAACGTTATGGGCAAGCCCGTCGACGGCAAGCCCATGCCCGAGGTGGAGGAGTTCTACCCCATTCACCATGCAGCGCCCCGCTTCGACGAGCTCACCACCAAGACCGAGATCTTCGAGACCGGCATCAAGGCCGTCGACCTGCTCGAGCCCTACATCCGTGGCGGAAAGACGGGCCTGTTCGGCGGCGCCGGCGTCGGCAAGACCGTTCTGATTCAGGAGCTCATCAACAACCTCGCCCAGGAGCACGGCGGCACCTCGGTGTTCACCGGCGTCGGCGAGCGTACCCGCGAGGGCACCGACCTGTTCCTCGAGATGAGCGAGTCTGGCGTTATCGACAAGACCTGCTTGGTCTATGGTCAGATGAACGAGCCGCCCGGAGCGCGTCTGCGCATCGGTCTGGCCGGCCTTACCACCGCTGAGTACTTCCGCGATCGCGGCCAGGACGTTCTGCTGTTCATCGACAACATCTTCCGCTTCTCCCAGGCAGGTTCCGAGGTTTCCGCACTGCTGGGCCGTATGCCGTCCGCCGTTGGTTACCAGCCCACGCTGGCAACCGAGATGGGCGACCTCCAGGAGCGCATTACCTCGACCAAGACGGGCTCCATTACCTCCGTCCAGGCTGTCTACGTCCCCGCAGACGACCTGACCGACCCGGCGCCTGCCACGACGTTTACGCACCTCGACGCCACCACGGTTCTTTCGCGTAGCATTTCGTCGCTCGGCCTGTTCCCGGCTATCGACCCGCTCGCGTCTTCCTCCGACGCTCTCGATCCCTCGATCGTCGGCGAGGAGCACTACCGTGTCGCCGTCAAGGTCCAGGAGCTCCTGCAGGAGTACTCCGACCTTCAGGACATCATCGCCATTCTGGGTATGGACGAGCTGTCCGAGGAGCAGCGCCTTACGGTCAACCGTGCCCGTAAGATTCAGCAGTTCCTCTCGCAGTCCTTCCACGTCGCCGAGAAGTTCACCGGCAACCCCGGTGTCTACGTCCGCGTCGAGGATACCGTCCGCTCTTTCGCCGAGATTGTCGACGGCAAGGCCGATGACCTGCCCGAGCAGGCTTTCCGCTATGCTTCCACGATTGAGGACGTGCGCGAGCGCGCCCGCAAGATGGGGGAGAAGTAGGTTATGCGTATCCGCATCGTGTGCCCCGTGAGCTGCGCCTATGAGGGCGACGCTGCGTTTGTGTCGATTCCGTCCACGGATGGCGAGTTTGGCGTCCTGCCTGCTCACTCCAGCGAGATCTGCACGATCGACCGCGGTTACGTTCGCGTTTCCGATAAGGCCATGGGCACTGTCGACCACACGTTTGCCGTGGCCGGCGGCTATGCCCAGGTTGCGGACGATGTCGTGACCGTTCTCGCCGAGCGCGCTTGCGATTTGGCGACCGTCGATACCGACAAGCTTAAAGCTGATATTCAAGGTTTTGAAGAGAAGCTGGGTAATTTGTCGGAGGATGATGCACGCCGCGCCTACCTCTATAATGAAATCGCATGGTGTAAGCTCAAGCTTGCCCAATAGTCAAACGATTTAGCGTTCGACCATTTGCGAACACATCATGCCCGGGATGGCTCAGCCATCCCGGGCATGCTTTTTGAAAGGGTAGACCTTGGATATTATCCGCGTTGAGGGTGGCCACGCCATCGGAGGCTCCGTGCCCGTTTCGGGCGCCAAGAACTCCGCACTCAAACTCATGGCGGCAACGCTTCTGGCGCCGGGCAAGACGACGCTGCAGAACGTGCCCGATATTTCCGATGTCCACGTGATGGGCAAGGTGCTCAAGGGCATGGGCGCTACGATCGATGTTCTCGACGAGCACACGCTCGAGATTGATACCTCTCAGGTCGATTCTTGGGAGGCCCCCTACGAGCTCGTTGCCAAGATGCGTGCTTCCACCGCCGTGATGGGACCCCTGCTGGGTCGCTTCCATCGCGCCAAGATCGCCATGCCGGGCGGCTGCAACCTGGGTGCTCGCAAGATCGATATGCACATTCTTGGTCTTGAGGCCCTGGGCGTTGAGTTCGATACCGCCCACGGCTACATCAACGCTAATGCGCCCCAAGGTCTGCGCGGTACCACCGTCACGCTCGAGTTCGCCAGTGTCGGTGCGACCGAGAACCTCATTATGGCATCCGTGCGCGCGAAGGGCACCACGGTTATCGACAATGCCGCCCGCGAGCCCGAGATCGTCGATCTCGCCAACATGCTCAACGAGATGGGCGCTAAGATTGTCGGCGCCGGTACGCCTGTCGTGACCATCGAGGGCGTGGAAGAGCTGCATCCCGTTACCCATCGCGTAGTGGGCGACCGCATCGAGGCCGGCACCTTTATCGTCGCCGGTGCGTTGATGGCTGACGATCGCGGTGTCGACGTCACGGGTTTTTGCCCCATTCACTTGGGCATGGTGCTCAAGAAGATGGAGCTCATGGGTATCGACTGCGAGCGCGTCGAGGATGGCGTCCATGTAAACCGTGCCGAGCGTATCAAGCCGGTCGACATCCAGACGCTTCCGTTCCCCGGTTTCCCGACCGACATGCAGGCGCAGATTATGGTGCTCTCCGCCCTTACCGACGGCAGTTCCGTTATTACCGAAAACATCTTCGAGAATCGCTTTATGTTTGCCTCTGAGCTGGTGCGCATGGGTGCCGACATTCGTATCGAGAGCCATCATGCCATGATTCATGGCGTCAAGGGCTTCTCGGGTGCACAGGTTACCTCGCCCGATCTGCGCGGCGGAGCGGCCCTCGTCGTAGCGGGCTTGATCGCCGACGGGACGACCGAGGTTTCGGCTATCCATCACATCAAGCGCGGCTACGAGCAGTTTGTCGAAAAGCTGCAGGCGCTCGGTGCGCATGTCGAGCATGCTACCGTCCCCGATCCCGTCATCTACTAATACAGGTTGCCTATGTTTAATAAAAAGCCCCTCGCGGATACCACCACCCGAAGACCCTCAACTGGTGCGCAGGCCAAGATCTACAGTCGCGATAACGTGGCTCGCTATTCCGAGCGCGCTCGTCAACGTCGCCGTAGCCACACGATTCGTCACGTCGCGCTCATTGTCGTGCTTGGCGTGCTGCTGAGTGCCACTACCGCTGCCGGCCTGTGGTTTGCCACCATTATGGGCAAGCTCGGCGATTCTAATGTCATTACCGACAATCTGCGTCGGGTTCTGGTTGACACCGATGAGGCAAAGGATCCGTTCTACGTGCTGCTTCTTGGCACCGATGGCCGTCCGGGCGAGGATACGTATCGTGCCGACTCGATTATCCTGGCACGCATCGACCCCACGCAAAAGCAGGCGACGCTCATTTCCGTTCCGCGCGACACCAAGGTCGAGTACAAGGGCGAGACCATGAAGATCAACGCCTGCCATACCGTTGGCGGCGCCGAGGCCATGGTCGAGGCGGTCAACGAGCTGTGCGGTGTTCAGATTTCCCACTATGCCGAGGTCAGCTTCGACGGTATGCAGGCGCTGATTGATTCGGTTGGCGGTGTCGACATTAACGCAACCGATGATGTTGACGACCCCGAGCACCTGGATATTAAGATTACCGCTGGCCAGCAGCATATGGACGGTGCCACCGCCCTTACCTATGCCCGCTGCCGCTACACCTATGCCGACGGCGATTACACGCGCATGCGCCACCAGCGTCAGGTGCTTGGCGCCCTTGCCAACCAGATTCTCAATAACTTCGATGCCACGAAGATCTTTGGCCTGGTTAATTCGCTGTCCGATATGCTCGTAACCGATATGAGCGTTCAGGATATCGTGGCTACGGTCAACGCCATGCGCGGTATGGATGTCGACGGTATCTACTCGGCCAACCTGCCCTCGTACGCCGACGACAGCACCATGATCGACGGTGTGAGCTACGTCTTTGTCTACGAGGACGAGCTCAAGGAAATGATGGAGCGCGTCGATGCCGGCAAGGATCCCAAGGGTCCCAACACCATGGGTCTTTCCGACGGTTCCAGTTCTACGATCGGCGACCTGAACAACAACACGTCTGACGACTACGCAAACGGTACCGCAACTTCATCGGTCAGCTCTGACGATTCCGATGACTCAGGCGATTCGAGCGATTCGGACTACTACGAAGAGCCCACCGGCGACGGTAACGGCTACGAGGCCAACTACTAAGTTACGGCGTTTTACCAAACGCCGTAACGGCTCGACGCTGCGCGCCGCCCAAGGCGACAATTTGTCATTCAAAAGGCAGGGCATGACCAGAAGGTCAATGCCCTGCCTTTTTCATGCCAACTTGTTCGCCTTGGACGTCGCTCGCTGACGTTGGCTCAACCTGCGGTGCTGACTACTCCCCTTGCACCAAAAACCGCCCCGTTCTCGGTTTTGAGGACGGGGCGGTTTTGCTTACCTAGATTGTTCGAGTTCCCTATGCAAAGCGGGCGACGAGCTCCTGGAGCACGTCGGTCATCTTGACGAGCGAACTGACCGGGACGAACTCGTTGACGCCGTGGTAGCAATAGCCGCCGGTGGAAAGGTTGGGGCAGGGCAGACCGCGGAACGACAGCTGGGCGCCGTCGGTGCCGCCACGAATCGGCAGCACTTGGGGCTCAACGCCGCAGGCAAGGTAGGCTTCCTTGGCAACATCAATAAGCTCGGGATAGTCACGAACGATCTCGGCCATATTTCGATACTGCTGCTTAATCTCGACCGTCACGCGCTCCTCACCCAGACGCTGGTTGAGCATCGAGGCGGCGGCATCAATAAGGTCGAGTTTCTGCTGGAACTTGGCGGCGTCATGGTCGCGGACGATATAGCGCGCTGTGGCGTGATCGACGGTCGCAGATACACCCTCAAGGTGATAAAAGCCCTCGTAGCCTTCCGTATACTCCGGGCGCTGCACGTAGGGGAGCAACGCGTTGAAGTCGCAGAACAGATTGCCTGCGTTGACCATACGGCCCTTAGCGTCGCCCGGGTGGATGGACTGGCCCTCAAAGCGGACGGTCGCCTCGGCGGCGTTAAAGCACTCCCACTCCAGTTCGCCGATGGGGCCGCCGTCGACCGTGTAGGCGTACTTGCAGCCAAAGGTATCGATATCCAACAGCTCGGCTCCGTGGCCGATCTCCTCGTCAGGGCAGAAGCAAATGCCGAGTGCGGGATGGGGCAGAGAGGGGTCCTGAGCGATACGCGCGACAAGTGACATGATCTCGGCGACGCCTGCCTTGTCGTCCGCGCCCAGCAGCGTGGTGCCATCGCTGCAGACTAGGTCCTCACCCGCGAGGTCGTTCAGGGCGTGAAGCTTGGCGGTACTCATGGCAACGGGCTTACCGTCAACCGTGCCGCAGACCAGGTCGCCGCCTTCGTAGTGTACGATGTGCGGCTTCACGCCGGCGCCCGGTGCAACTTCGGTGGTGTCGAGATGGGCAATCAGGCCCAGGGCGGGCTTGTCCTCAGCGCCCGCACTTGCGGGGATATGCGCGCAGACATAGGCGTGCTCGGTCACGTGGGCATCTTCCGCACCAAGCTCGCGCAGCTCTTCAGCCAGCACGTTGGCAAGGTCAAACTGAACGGCGCTCGAGGGTACCTGGTCGCAGTTTGCATCCTCGGACTGCGTGTTGATCTGGACGTAGCGCAAAAAGCGCTCGAGGACATCGGGGCTCGTGGTGGTGTTTTCCATAAAGACCGCTCCAATCTTGGTCGTCGTGTGCAACAAGAACTCTAGCACGGTATGCCACGGCATACCGCGACGCTTGGATGGGGTAGAATCAGCCATTGAATGCAGAAGGGACGGAAGATCATGGATACGACAAATAGCTCGCGCGAACTACATCTGACGGTGGCGAACGAAGACTACTTGGAGTGCATGGTTCGCATTGAAAGCGAAGAGGGGGAAACCAACGGCGTGCGATCGGTCGACATCGCGCAGCGCCTTGGCGTCTCCAAGGCATCGGTCAATAAAGCGGTTTCGGCGCTCAAGGCATCCGAGCTTGTCGAGCAATCGCACTACGGTAAGGTAATCCTGACCGATCGCGGCCGCGAGGTTGGCACGGCTATCTGGTACCGTCATCGCCTCATCCGCACGTTTTTGGTTCAGGAGCTCGGTGTCGAATTTGAGCGAGCCGATTCCGAGGCCTGCATGATGGAGCATGCGCTATCCGAGGACACGATGAGCCGCTGGCTCGCCTATCTCGAAAAGCAGGGAATCAGCGTCGAGGAATAGCGGGATATATATGGATACGAGTTATTACAACCGCTTTGGTGCCGAGGAACTTACGCGCCGCTTGTCGAGCGAGACCTTGTTGGCGCAGGGCCCCATGGGCAGTGTTTTGTTGAGTGAGTACGATGCCGCCGACATTCCACCGGCGTTTTGGAATCTGGCAGAGCCGCAGACCGTTTCTCGTATCCATCGCTTGTATGTCGCCGCCGGCGCGCAGGTGCTCATTACCAACACCTTTCAGGCATCAAGCTATGCCCTCAAACACGACCAGATTGCGCCGTCCGTGGCGGAGGTCAATCGCGGGGCCGTCGACGATGCCCGCCAGGCGCACCCTCAGCTGCTGCTGGGCTCGATGGGCCCGATCGGTATTGAGTGGTTTGCCGAGGACTCTGTCGAGTATCGTGAAATCCGCGGCATTGCGCGCGAACAGGCGCACGCCTTGCTCAATGCTGGTGTTGACGGTCTGCTGATCGAGACGGTGACGTCTATCCGTAATCTGCAGCCCATGCTTGCCGGCGCCCGAGATGCCGCCGACGGCATGCCTGTTCTGGTGAGTTTTGTCGTTGACGATAAAGGTGACCTGCTGGGCGATGGCCTCAACATCGAGGCAGCCGTTTTGTACGCCGAAAAACACGGCGCAAACTCGGTTGGTGTTAATTGCTGTTCGCTTGCGGCCGCGAATGCGGCGGTGCCCAGGATGGTTGCATCGGCGACTACTCCCGTTACGGTGCGTCCCAACGTAGGCGATCCGGTCCAGACTCAGGATGGCCCCGTATGGCACGAGAATCCCGAAGCTTTCGCGCGCGCATGCATCGAATGGAGACATGCCGGCGCCGCAATGGTGGGCAGTTGCTGTGGAACCACGGCAATCACTACGGCAGCGATGGCCGAGGCGCTCGATATATAAAGGGCAAAACCGCTCCATACGGGGCGGTTTTTTTATTGCTTGCATGTCCTCGGCAGCATTTGCCCAAATGGTGAATGCTGGTGCCGGCAGGTTGCTGAGTGCGTGTTGCGGGTATACCTCACGCGTACCATGATCCAAACACTGTGAGGTGTCTGCGCGTGTGCGCGATAATTCATTTTGGAACTGACGGTTGGCGCGCTCGCGTCGATGAGGACTTCACTGCCGATAACGTTGCCCGTATCGCCGATGCCGTCGGCGAGTTGTGGCAAAAGACCAATCCGGGCAAAACGGTATATATAGGGTTCGACACCCGGCCCCTGGCGAGCGAGTTCGCTGAGCTTGCGGCGGGCGTGCTAGCAGCGCACGGGCTGGACGCCGTGCTCGCTTCGCGACCTGTTCCGACCCCTGCCCTTACGTGGGCGGCGGCTTATGACGGTGAGGCGTGCGGCGCGCTCATGGTGACGGGGTCCCATCATCCGCAGGGTTATCTGTGCCTCAAGATTCGCATGGGTGACGGCTCGACCGCCAACCAGGATGTCATCGAAGAGCTCGAAGAGACCATGGCTCCCGAGCCAATGGGGATCGAGGGGCAATATCGCACCGCGGATATCATTCCTGACTATATGCAGGCGGTGGCATCGTTTGTCGATGCCGAAGCCATCCGCGGCGCGCACCTGCGCGCGGTTGTCGATCCCATGGGCGGCGCAGCCCAGGGTTATCTAGCCGACTTGCTGCGCGAGCTTGGCGTTGAGGTGCACGAGATTCACGCCGGGCAGGCGTCTGACCAAGAAGATATCTGCCCCGACCCCGTTGAGCCTTGGGTGGACGCTTGCGAGCGCACGGTTATCGATGACGGAGCTTGCGCTGGTCTGGTGACCGACGGCGACGCCGACCGTATCGGTGCGGTTGACGAGCGCGGCAGGTATATACATCCGCATCAGATCATGGCGCTCGTTTTGGGCGACTTGGTTCAATTTCGTAATTTGGAGGGGCGCGTCGTCGTCAATCTTTCATGCTCGACGCTCGTGCGTCGCATTGCCGAGGCGCTTGGCTGCCGCGTGACCGTCAAACCAGTCGGTTTCAAATATATAGCGGCGGAGATGAAGAAGGGCGGCGTCCTCATAGGCGGCGAAGAAGCCGGTGGTATCGGTATCGCCGCGCATATGCCCGAGCGCGATGGAATCCTCGCCTGTCTAATTCTGTGTGAGCTTATGGCAAAGACGGACGCGCCTTTGGGCGTTCTGGTCGACCAACTCGAGGACAGTTTTGGTAAGACGAGTTACGGTCGACGGGATTTGCGCCTTGAGGCCGAAGATGCCGAAACGTTACGAACCCTGCTGCCGGGCGTAAACCCCAAGTCGATTTGTGGCAAGGTGCCGCAAAACGTTAGTCATATGGATGGCTTGCGTTTGGCATTCGAGGATGACACGTGGCTGCTGGTCCGTCCTAGCGGGACCGAACCAGTGGTGCGCGTCTACGCCGAGGGGTTCTCGGTGGAAGAGCGTGATGAGTTGCTCGATGCTGGCTGTGCTTTAGCTAGGGGGACGTATCCGCTTTAACCATGAGTCTGCCTTATATAGAAGAGATGCTCGGCGAGCGGTAGGTAACGGCTGGCAAACGTTAGTCGGATCACAAAATGTGTAGGAAATGTGTACGCCCAGATTCCCGCCCGCGGGGCCCCTCCGGTCTGGCAATATATCTCCTTGCCGCGCGGCCCGGTCGGACCGGACCAGCCGCCAGGCGTGCACCTTGAGAACCGGATACTGCGAGGATGGACACTTACTTCAGTGTCGCATCCGGGCAGACATCGAACCATTTGAAATGGTCTAACT
>CABRID010000056.1 GCA_902470895.1 uncultured Collinsella sp. | reverse complement strand
CCCATGCGGACTCCAATCTGGACCGGACTCGGTCCAACTTTTTGTCCGCACCCCCAGAGCGTCCCCAATGACCACTCATTTAAGTCTGTCCCCAATGACTAGTAGTAGGCCCACATGGCTTCGACTTCGTTGAGGACCTCTACGACGCCCCAGCGGCGGGCGCTGCGGCTGGCCGAGTTGGGGTCGTAGACGCCAATCTGGTTGGCGTCGTCGATGCCGTAGAGCACGATGTAGTGGCCTACGTTGGTAAACGTACCGGGGCGCACTGCGGCGATGACGGGCGCACCCGAGCGAAGTGCTTGGGTAATCGATTCGCGATCGTTATAGAGCTGTGTTCCGTTGAGCCCCAGCTGCCACGCGCCGCCTGTCATAAACGACCACTCGGTGGCACCAGTGGGGGCGTAGTTGCCGGCTTCGGCCAGTGCGCATACATCGACGGGCGTCTTATCGGTGTGGCCGGTCTTAAAGATATAGACCATGGTGAGGCAAGTGGGACCGCAAGCGTTTTCTCGAATAGTGCCACCGGCATAGGGCAGCTCCGACCATGCGGGGTCAATTTGGTAGATGTGGGGCATGGCGCCGGCCTGCCATTGCGAGCGTGGAGTCGAGAACGCAAAGGAGTAACCGGGCGCGACGGGAGCTTTAAGCAGCTTGTCCTCGGCAGTGGGCTCGAGACCGGCTGACCCGTGGGAGATACAGGATCCCAAAAACACAAAGACGAGGCAGGCGGCGATGGAGCAAAGCGCAAGGCGTAGGTGGCGGGCTGGAAGCGCGTGGCTTGTGGTATGCGACGCAGGGCGAGGGGCGGAATTGCCGCGATCGCGTTGAGGTCGCGAAAAGGAACGCTTAACGTAGTAGTCGGTCTTACGGCGATCGTAGCGGCGTGGCTGCGATGTATCGGTCTGGCGTTGGCGTGTGCTCGTACTCATGCGGTCTGACTGCTGCACGGTACGGCTTTGTTGCCGCGAAGAAGCCCCGAGCTGCTCTTGGGGGCGCTGCGGGCTGTCGTTGTCGGAGGTGCTTCTGGGCGTTGGCGTGGTGCGGCCGGCAAGGCGCACGCTTTGTGGCCATTGGTCGCCGTCATTGTATCCGTATGCCATTCGAATCACCTTGCCTCATGTGTAACTTGTCTATCCTACATAAAAAGATGCACGACACATGGGCATGTGCGCCAAAAGCCTGACAAATGGTATGAACGTTGCCACGCCGCGCGCCAAGCGTCACGGCAACAGGTCTTCAAAAGCAGACAAGATGAAAGCGTCCAAGACGAATGACGTCTTCCGCCGTTCGTCCCAAAAACGGCGCCGCTCGTTTTACAGTTCTGCCTTCGGTCGAGCCACAAGCGGCGCTGCTGTGCCAAGGCCGTATCTTAAAGCCACGAAATAAAAGCGCGCGGCAAAACAGACCGCGCAAGGGGTGACGCCAAAGAGGCGTCAATAAGGAAAGGAGGGGAACAATGGCGGACAAGAACGCAGAAGTTGCAGTCGAGGGTAACGGCGGCATGAAGAAAACGCTTTCGCTCTGGAACTTCTTTACCATCGGTTTCGGTGCCATCATCGGAACTGGCTGGGTTCTGCAGGTCGGCGACTGGATGGTCGTGGGCGGCGGTCCCGTTCCCGCTATGATCGCATTCCTCTTGGGTGCAATCTTCCTCGTGCCCGTCGGAGCTGTTTTCGGTGAGCTCACGGCTGCCATCCCCATCTCGGGCGGCATCGTCGAGTATGTCGATCGTAGCTTTGGCCGTACGCTGAGCTACATCACCGGATGGCTCCTGGCCCTGGGCAACGGCATCCTGTGCCCGTGGGAGGCCATCGCCATCTCGACCCTCGTGTCCGAGATGTTCGGCAGCCTGCCCGGCCTTGAGTGGCTGCGCGCCGTCAAGCTCTACACCATCCTGGGGGCCGACGTTTACCTGTTCCCGACGCTGATCGCGCTCGGCTTTGCAGTCTACGTCATCTTCCTCAACTTCCGCGGTGCCAGCTCGGCCGCCAAGCTCCAGGCCTTCCTGACCAAGGCCCTGCTCTGCGGCATGCTGCTCGCCATGGGCGTCTCGCTGTTCACCGGCTCGCCGGACAACGCCATGCCCGTGTTCTCCCAGGTCGCCGGCGCTGGCGGCGGCAAGGCCGCTACCGAGAGCACCAGCCTGTTCGCCGGCATCGTGTCGGTCCTGGTTCTGACTCCGTTCTTCTACGCCGGTTTCGACACCATTCCTCAGCAGGCTGAGGAAGCAGCCGAGGGCCTCAACTGGAACAAGTTCGGCAAGATCATCTCCCTGGCCCTGCTGGCCGCTGGCGGCTTCTACATGGTCTGCATCTACTCGTTCGGCACCATCCTCGACTGGCATGAGTTTGTTAAGAGCCCGGTTCCCGCGCTTGCCTGCCTCAAGGGCATCAACATGCTTCTGTACCTGGCCATGCTCGTCATCGCCACGCTTGGACCCATGGGTCCGATGAACTCCTTCTACGGCGCCACGAGCCGCATCATGCTCGCCATGGGCCGCAAGGGCCAGCTGCCCGAGCAGTTCGCCGAGGTCGACCCCAAGTCCGGCGCTCCCAAGCTCGCCTGCGTCGTTCTGGGCGTCATCACCGTCGTCGGTCCGTTCCTGGGCAAGAACATGCTCATCCCTCTGACCAACGTGTCGGCTCTCGCCTTCATCTTCTCCTGCGGCATGGTCGCCCTCGCTTGCCTGCGTATGCGCTTCACCGAGCCCGACCTGCCTCGTCCCTACGAGGTGCCCGGCGGCAAGTTTGGCATCTGCCTCGCCATCGCTGCCTGCGCCATCATCATCGGCCTGCTCGTGATTCCGTTCTCTCCCGCCTCCCTCAACATGGTGGAGTGGAGCATCGTGATCGGCTGGTTGGCTATTGGCCTGGCCCTCATGGCTTTCACCAATTCCCGCAAAAAGTAACGCCTAGCCGGGGCGGATTGGGTGCGCGGTGCCCTCTCTCCCGCGCACCGAGCCCGGCGCCACTTGGGTAGCTTTGTGAGGCCTTAACCCAACACGGCCTCGCCCACTATATGGATCCATAAGGAGGAACCATGTCCACTAAGTATGCAATCGTTGGCGGTAAGCTCATCGACGGTACCGGTGCCGAGCCGGTCGAGAACTCCCTCGTTCTCGTCGACGACAACGGCAAGATCGAGTACGCCGGTGTTATGCAGGACCTTCCTGAGGGCGTTGAGGTCATCGACGTCGCCGGCAAGACCGTCCTTCCCGGCCTGATCGACACCCACCTGCACTTCTCGGGCAACTTGACCGACGATGACACCGACTGGGTCATGCAGCCGCTCCTCGAGAAGCAGGCCGTCGCCGTCAAGCAGGCCTACGACTGCCTCACCCACGGCCTCACCACCGTCTGCGAGATCGGCCGCTTTGGTATCCAGATCCGTGACTGCATCGACAAGGGCGTCTTCAAGGGCCCGCGCGTTCTGGCCACCGGCCTTGGCTTCTGCCGCGTTGCCGGCCACGGCGACTCCCACCACTGCAGCCAGGAGCTCAACAAGGAATCGCACCCCTGGGGCGATCAGGTCGACGGTCCTTGGGATCTGCGCAAGGCCGTCCGCCGTCGCCTGCGCGAGAACCCCGATGCCATCAAGATCTGGGCTACCGGTGGCGGCATCTGGCGCTGGGACTCCGGCCGCGACCAGCACTACTGCTCCGAGGAGATCCAGGCCGTGGTCGAAGAGGCAAAGATGGTCGGCATCCCCGTGTGGAGCCACTGCTACAACAACCACGCCGCTGCCTACGATTCCGTTCGCTTTGGCTGCGAGCAGCTGATTCACGGCTTCGATATCGATGAGCGCACCATGGACCTCATGGCCGAGCAGGGCACCTTCTTCACCCCGACGATCGCTTTCCTGCCCACCTGGTACGCCACCTATCCGCCCGTCTACGTCCCCGAGCTGCACGACAAGTACGAGGGCACCCTGGTCGAGAAGGAGCTGCAGCGCAACTACGACTGCCTGCGCGAGGCCAAGAAGCGCGGCGTCGTCATGACGATCGGCTCCGACTCCTTCTCCTTCGTCACCCCGTACGGCACCTGCTCCATCGAGGAGATGTACGAGTTCGTCGACAAGATCGGCTTCACCCCGGTCGAGACCATCACCTGCGCCACCCTCAACGGTGCCAAGATGTGCCACATCGAGGACGAGACCGGTTCTATCGAGGCCGGCAAGTGCGCCGACCTGCTGGTCGTCAACGGTGACGTCGCCGCCGACATCCACGTGCTCAACACCGACAACATGGACGTCATCATGAAGGACGGCTGGATCGTCGAGGCAGGCACCTTTGGCGAGGCCAACAAATACAGCGCCTAAGATACCGTTTGTCGATGGCTGGATGTAAAACACAGTTTTTGATTGCATAATGCAATGGAGAGGGTCGCTTGCGGCCCTCTTTATTGCTATCGGTGCGGTAGATAAAAGGGGATGACGGTGGATTTAAACAGGCTGATTCTGGGCAAGAGCTACAACTCTACCAAGGTCTTTCGTACGGCTCAGCATGTGGTCCAGGCCATCCTGCTCGGTGTTGTCGTTCCGGCGCTTATCCTGCTGCTTATCTGGGATTTAACCGATAACCCCAATCCCGTTCCGGGCGTCGTCGTCATCGCCGGCATGGTCATGCTGTGCTTCTTCTTCTCGTATGTCTTTGTGGTTCCCGACGACCTCACATCGAGCGCAACCGACCGTACGCTCGCCATCGCTTCAAAAATATTCGCCTACACGTCGCGCGGCCTTACGCCCGAAGCTGCCCTGGGCGCCTCTAAGATCATCCTGTCCGAAACTATCGCCTCTGCCATCTGCTTTACCGACGGCAAGCAGGTGTTGGCAAGCTGGGGCGAGGACTCGGCAAAATGCCCCGCGGGCACCCCGGTGGTGCTGCGGACTACGCTCAACGTGATCAACAGCGGCGAGCAAAGCGTGTTCTCGCGCGATGCCTCGACCGAGACAGGTGGCTACTTTCCGCGCCTGCGCGCCGGTATTGTCGCACCGCTTACCGTGCGCGGGCATTGCGTGGGCACGCTCGAGCTGTATTATCCCCGTCTGAGCAGCATCGATATGCGCCAGACGGCGCTTGCCTCGGGCTTTGCCGACCTCATTTCCACGCAGCTTGCGAGCTTTGAGCTTGAGCGCCAGGACGAGCTTACGGCCCGCGTGGAGCTGCGCGCCTTGCAATCGCAGGTCGATCCTCATTTTCTGTTTAACACCATCAGCACCATCGTGTCACTCGTACGTACCGAGCCGGACAAGGCCAGGTCGCTGCTGATCGACTTCTCCAACTACTATCGTCAGACGCTTTCTGATTCCGATACGCTCACCACGCTCGAGCACGAGGTGGAACAGGGCACTCGCTATATCAATCTTATGCAGGCTCGTTATGGCGACGGCCGTCTGCGCGTCTCGGTCGATATCGACTTTGAGGTGCGCGATTGCATGGTGCCGCCGTTTATCTTGCAGCCGTTGCTCGAAAACTGCATCAAACACGCGCAGCGCGAGACCGAGCCGCTTTCTATTCATGTTAGGGCTTTCGAGACCGATGACGGTTTGGAGATCATCGTCGAGGACGATGGCATCGGTATGAGCGAAGAAGTCTGCGCGCATCTGTTTGAGCAGCATCGCTTGGAGGAGCCCGAGAGCATTACCGCCGACGGCTCCGTCAAGCGAGGTTGCGGCCTGGCGCTCTTCAACGTGCTTCAGCGCATCCATTTCTTTTACGGAGAAGATTCCGGCATGCGCGTGAAGTCCCAAGAGGGCGTGGGAACGCAGGTCATCGTCGAGCTGAACGGCGAGCCGCATGAGCCGGCGCCGTTGACGGCGTAGCACGCGGTTGGATTGAGAGAAAAAGAGGGGAAGCACATATGTCCGAAGGCTGGAACATCTTGGTGGTTGATGACGAGCCTCCCATTAGGGCCGAGCTACGCTATCTGTTGGAAAAGGATACGCGTGTGGGTCAGATTGCCGAGGCGGGCAATGTCACCGAAGCCGTGGAGTCGATTCTGTCGAACAAGCCCGACGTGTTGTTTTTAGACATTACCATGCCCGGTCGCTCGGGAATTGAGCTTGCCGAGACGCTGCAGAACCTAAAGACGCCGCCGGTGGTTGTGTTTGTGACGGCGTTTGCCGAATTTGCCGCCGATGCGTATAACCTCGATGCGGTCGACTATGTCGTCAAGCCGGTCGAGGACGCACGCCTGTCAAAGGCACTCGACAAGATCGAGGCAGCCTTGGGTGCCCGTCGTGTTGCCCACGCTCCGCGCCAGCCTTTGCGTCTGACGGTGGACCGCGGGGGCAAAAAGGTGTTCATTCCCGCCGCAGACGTCTGCTACTTTGAGGCGCGCGCCGATTTTTGCAACGCCATCTGCGCCGAGGGAACGTACCTGATCAATGAGTCGATCTCTTCGCTCGAGCGTCGCTTGGTCTCCGAGGGCTTTATTCGCGTTCATCGCAGCTATCTGGTCAATTTGGAAGACGTGCACAATGTCGAGATCGGTTCCACGGGTCTTATGGAGCTCAGGCTCGATCGCGTAACCTCGACGGTGCCCGTGTCCCGCCGTCGCGCTGCCGAGGTTAAAGCACACTTGGGGCTTGCGTAGACGGTCTGCGTGCCGTCGTTTACCATCGCAGGTTTGGCATGGGCGCGCGGTGGGCATAATGGGTGGCATCGAATGAAATCGAAAGGATCATTATGCCCGCGCTTATCACCCATCATCTGTTTGGCGAGGAAAGCATCGACCGTCTTCCGCAGGGCGTCATCACGTCCGATGAAGAGCGCATTGCCTTTATCTTGGGCAACCAAGGCCCCGACCCGTTTTTCTTTCACATTCTGACACCGCGTGTTTCCGACTGCACGCTGCTGGCGCAGGTCATGCATCGGTCGCGCATGTCTCGCCAGTTCGCGTGCCTGCGCGACGGCGTGTCGCATCTGCTGCCGCGCGACGCCAGCTTGGGTCGCGCTTTTGCGCTGGGCCTGCTGTCTCATTACGTGCTCGACCGCAACGCCCATCCCTTTGTCTATGAGCAACAGTTTGGCATCGTGGAATCCGACTCAGAGCTTGAGGATTCGAGCAGTCAAGTTCATGCCGTGATCGAGAGCGACCTGGATGTACTGATGCTGCAGCTTAAACGCGCCGGCGCTACGGTCGACGATTACCCGCCGGCGGGCGAGATCGTCACCACCGATCGCATCAATCGCGTGGCCGGCGTGCTGATGAGCTATGTTGCCGGACGCGTGTACGGCATTGACATTCCGGCGGGGGAGTACGGTGCTGCCGTTGCCAATATGCAGCGACTTTACCGCGCGATTGAGCCGGCCGGCTCCGTAAAGACGCGCGCGATCTCGCTGGTTGAGGGCTTGGTGCACGACTACTCGCTGCTCGACGGCCTTGCCCATCGCGTGACGACGGAGCTGCCCGAGCGCACCGGTAACCTGGGCTATCTGACATGGAAGAATCCCTTTACCGACGAGGTCTCGAACGAGAGTTTCCCCGAGGTCTTTGATCGCGCGCTGGTCGATTACGAGTGCACGGTCGCACGTTTTATCGAGACCGGTGACATGGATGCCGTGACCAGTCACGTCAACTACAGCGGTCGCGTGCTCGAAGCCGATGAGGAGTTCGACCGCGAGGAATAGGGCCCGTGCGTGCCCCTTTGCCGAATCCTTACCGGCGGTTCTGGACAATTAGGGTACGATGAACTAACTGCATATCGGGCGAATACGAAGGGTCCCTGTCCATGAAATACACCAAGCTCGAGCGTAACTGGGTTATGTATGATGTGGGCAATTCGGCCCTCGTGCTGCTCAATACCTCGGTGGTGCCCATTTACTTTAACGCCATCAATACCGGTGCTTCCTCGGCCGACCTGGTGGTCGCCTGGGGCAATGCGCAGACGATCGCCTCGCTGGTCATCGCCATGCTCATGCCCATTCTGGGCGCGCTTGCCGACTATGCCGGCAACAAGATCAAGTTCTTCTTGGGCTTCTTCCTCACGGGCCTGGTGCTTTGCCTGGCGCAGGCTATCCCAATGTCCGCCATGGCATTTTTGACCGTGTACGTGCTGTGCACCATCGGCCTTAACTCTTCTATGACGTTCTACGACGCCATGCTGCCCGACATTACCACCGACGAGCGCATGGACGCCGTGTCCAGCTCGGGCTATGCCTGGGGCTACATCGGTTCCACCGTGCCGTTCGTCATCTGCCTGGCGCTCATCATGGGTGGCCCCGCTCTTGGCGTCCCTACCATGCTGGCAACGCGTCTGTCGTTTATCATCACTGGTGCCTGGTGGCTCATCTTTACCCTGCCGCTCATTCGCACCTATAAGCAAAAGTACGGTCGCGAGCGCGGTCCTGAGGACACTATCGGCCGCATCGTGGGCGGTGTGTTCTCCGAGGTCGGACACACCATGCGCGAGATCGCCCACAACAAGACCGTGCTGGTCTACATGATCGCGTTCTTCTTCTATATCGACGGTGTGCACACGGTCATTTCCATGGCCACCAGTTACGGATCGGCCTTGGGCATCGATTCGACCCAGTTGGTCCTGGCGCTGCTCGTCACGCAGTTCGTGGCCTTTCCGTCCGCCATCATCTACGGCAAGCTTGCCGGACGCGTGGGCACGCTCAACATGATCCTGGTGGCGGTCGCCGCCTACATGGGCATTGTGCTGTTCGCCGCGTTCTTCCTAAAGACCGCCTTTGAATTCTGGGTGCTTGCCATTATGGTCGGCCTGTTCCAGGGCGGCGTGCAGGCGCTTAGCCGTAGCTACTTTGGTCGCATTATCCCCAAGGAAAAGTCCAACGAGTACTACGGCTTCTTTGACATCTTCGGTCGCTATGCAAGCGTCATGGGCACTTTCCTAGTGTCGGTCGTCACCTCGCTGACCGGCAACCCGTCGCTGGGCGTCCTTTCCATTGGCGTGCTGCTGATCGTTGGCTTTATGCTGCTGGTCCGCCTGTCCCGCATGACTCGGGCGGCAGAGCATGCCGCATAGGAGCGAGCGGCTATTGTGCCTGTCCACGGTACTCTTTTGGGGTTATCCGCAATAAACATTGCGACTTGCGAGCAATGATTTGCCCAAGTGGGTATGATGGAATCAGCTAGGTCGCGGGGCGTCGCCTGTGTTTGGCGGCGCCCCGTTTTTGTGTTGCAGGGAGGGTAAGGCATGAACGCCACGGTCGTGATTCCAACGTATTGGGCGGGCGATGACGCTTGCGCAAACGCCCCTGGCACCTATGACCATTCGACGCGACTCAACGCCGACAATCCCGAACTCGACCGCTGCCTGGCCTCGCTTGAGCAGGTACGTGACATCCCGCGCATCATCCTTTTGGTGGTCTGTCCCGTTTCTGCCACAGCCGATGTGTCGCTGCGCGTGCACGAGATTGTCGACGCGCATCCCACGCTCAAGGTCACCGTTGTCACCAACACCCAGGCCTCGCGCATCGCAGACCGGGTTGCTCAGATCGCGCCCAAGGGTTCGGGCGAGTGCGTGAGCCTGCGAGGCTACGGTGCCATCCGCAATATGGGGCTAGCCTGCGCCGCTGTGCTGGGGCATGACGCGGTTATCTTCTTGGATGACGATGAGACTGTCATCGACGCCGACTTTATGAAGCGCGCGACCTATGCGTTGGGGCAGCAGACGCGTCAGGGCTTGCCGATCTTGGTCAAGAGCGGCTATTTCTACGATCGCGACGGCTCGCCGCTGGCTCCCACGGACAAGGCGGGCATCTGCCATCGTTGGTGGACCAAGCGCATCGAGTTCAACCGTTGGATGAAAAAGGCGCTCTCGGGCACCCGCATCTCGCGCTCCAACTACGTGTGCGGCGGCCTGATGGCCCTGCACGCCCGCGCCTTTACGCGTGTGGCCTTTGACCCGTTTATCACCCGCGGCGAGGACTTGGATTACCTCTTTAACATGCGCATGTTTGGCTACGACGTGTGGTTCGATAACGAGTGGACCGTGCGCCATCTGCCTCCGGAGTCAGAAAAGCGCTCACCGCGCTTTATGCAGGATGTATACCGTTGGTACTACGAACGGGCCAAGTTGACATTCGCCGCGCATCAAAAGGAGCTCATTCCCGTTACGGCGGCATCGCTCATGCCCTACCCGGGCCCGTGGATTTCGCGCGAGCTCGACGACCGCGTGCGCAAGACCGCTATGGTCCGCAGCGTGTTTACCCGCGAGCATGAGGGCTACCTGCGCATCTGGCGCCATGGTATCGACGAGGCAAAGGTCTATGCGCGCCAAAACGCTGCAAGCTACCTGCGTTTCCAGAGCTTTTGGCCCAAGATCATGGACGGGCTTTGGCGTGACGCACAACTGATCAGTATCCTGGAGGGGGCCGAATGATCGACCGCCGCGCCCAGCGCGATAGTTCAATATCAATCTTTCGCATCATTGCCGTTGCCTGCGCCATTTGCGTGCTGGTGTACTTTATTTTTGCCTTGGTGACCGGTATCGAGCCGATCGCCACGGTGATTGCCTGCGCGCTGCTGTGCATCTTTCTGTGCATCTTTATCTTTTTGACGCTCAATCCCGATTCGGTGCGCTCCCAGTACACCGAGGAGACGCTCTCGGTGGCCTCGGCCATGCTCGAGGACATTAAGGGCGGTCTGACGCAGGAGTCGGCGCGTTTGGTGTGCCGGCGCATTTTGCCCGAGACGCGCGCCATGACGGTGGCCATCACCGACGAGGACAACGTGCTTGCCTGCGCGGGCGAGTTTGAGGAAAAACTGCTGCCCGATACTCCCATCCACACGCTTGCCACACGCTACGTTATCGAACATGGCATCGTGCAGTCGTTCAACCGTATGGTGGATGTCGTGGGCTCGGACGGCTCGCACAACCAAGTCCCCGCCGGCATTATCGCCCCCATCAAGGTGGGCGATCGTACCGTCGGCACGCTCAAGTTCTACTACAAGACCCCGCGCGCCGTCGACCGTACCCAGTATGCGCTTGCCTCGGGCTTTGCCGAGATCTTGTCCACGCAGCTCGCCATCCACGAGCTCGAGGTGCAAAAGGAACTCACGGCGCGCGCCGAGGTGCGTGCGCTGCAGGCGCAGATTAACCCGCACTTCCTGTTCAACACGCTGAACACCATTGCATCGTTTACGCGCACCGACCCGCTGCGGGCCCGTGAACTGCTTCGTGAGTTCTCATCGTTCTATCGTGCTACGCTCGACAACTCGGGATCGCTTATTCCGGTCTCGCGCGAGGTCGCACAGACCAAGCGCTACCTTACCTTTGAGAAGGCCCGCTTTGGCGAGGATCGCGTGCTTGCGACGTTCGATGTGTCCGAGGACGTGGAAGATACGCTGGTGCCGGCGTTCGTGATCCAGCCGATTGTCGAGAACGCCGTACGTCATGGTATGGGCGATGACGACGCCCTGAGGATCGACGTGACCGTTCACCAAGACGGCGAGGATGCAATCTTGATTGCCGTGGCCGATAATGGCGTGGGCATGGATGAGGGTACCGCCGCCAGACTGTTTGACGAGCGTTCTGCCCGTCCCGACGCCAGCTCTCCCCAGGGTGGCGGCGCCGGTGTGGCCATGCACAATATTTCGGAGCGCATCCATCGCTTTTATGGGCCGCACTCCTATACGCGTGTCGAATCGGCGCCGGGCAAGGGCACCAAAGTGCTCCTTCATCTTGATTTGTCAGAGAGCATCTTCGACATTCAAGAGTAAAATAAAAGGCTACGGGCTCAACGTCATGCGACGGATGCCCGGCGTAGTTAGTTGACGAAAGGTTTTATCCCTATGCTGCGTGCGATGATTGTGGATGATGAGGCGCCGGCTCGCTCGGAGCTTCGCTTCCTGCTCGAGCAAACGGGCAAGATCGGCACGATCACGGAGGCGTCGAGCGTCCGCTCCGCCATCGAGATGCTTATGGAAAGCCGCGTGGATGTCGTGTTTCTCGATATCTCGATGCCCGGTGCCTCGGGCCTGCAACTTGCCGAGGCGCTGCATAAGCTCAAAAATCCGCCGGCGATCGTGTTTGTGACTGCGTATAGTGACCATGCGGTCGAGGCATTCGACGTGGATGCCGTCGATTATCTGATGAAGCCGGTCGAAGAAGCTCGCTTGGATCGCGCGATCGAGAAGGTCATGCAACGCGCCAAGCCGGTTACGGACAGCAAGGTGACCATCGAGCGTATCCCGGTGGAAAAGGGCGGCCGCAAGGTGCTCATTCCCGTGGACGATATTCGCTTTATCATGGCCAAGGACGATTACTCCTGCATCTATACCGTCGATGATCGCTTTTTGTCGACGACCTCGCTGGCGCAGTTTGAGGCCAAGCTCTGCGACTTTGGCTTCTTCCGTGTTCACCGCCGCTATATCGTCAACTTGGCGTGCGTCACGGATGTGGAGACGGTGCCCTCGGGCACCATCCAGCTGGGCATTACGGGCGTCGACGAACGCGTGCCGGTTTCGCGCCGCCGCGTCGTGCCGCTCAAGAAGGCTCTGAGTCTCTAGCACACTGGCCCCGCAGCCCTGTAGACCCATCGTCTGCGGAGCCGTGGGGCCTTTTTGTATGTATCTGCCGAATCGTTTTTTGCGGAAGGGATCCCATGAACAGTGCAAGCGCCAAGCGTATCGACATCATCTCGGACACCCACGGCTATCTTTCGCCTGCGCTCCTGGATGAGCTTGAGGGCGCAGACCTGATTATCCACGCCGGCGACCTCACGTCAGAGATGGACTACGAGCACCTATGCACCATCGCCCCCGTGCGGGCCGTACTGGGCAACAACGATTACTACCGCGACTACGGCCCCGATGTAGACCGTCTTGCGCTCTTTACCTACGAAGGACTCAAGTTCGCCGTAGCCCACTACCGCGAAGACCTTCCGGTGGGATCCGTAGACGTAGCCATCAACGGCCACACCCACGTAACCAAAGAAGCCCAAGTGGGCCGCTGCTTAGTTCTCAACCCGGGCAGCGCCAGCTACCCCAGAGGCACCCGAGGCCCCACCATGGCCAGAATGCTCGTCAAAGACGGCAAGATCATAAGCACCAAGTTTATTGACCTAGACTAACCGCAACAAAAACGGGGGATGTAAAATCGCATCTCCCGTTTTTTATGAGCCAAAGGCGGAGTTTCAACAAGAATAATCAGACCAACCCCACCGCGGAGAACGGGGACCTCGAGCCGCGGAAGCGGCGAGGAGCAAGAACTGTTTGGACAAAGTGACGGCAGGGAGGGTCTCCGGGGCTGAGGGCGGGGGTTAAGTTTGTCGCGAGTTCCGCACGCAAAGGAAAGCACTTAATGTGCTTTCCGTC
>CABRID010000055.1 GCA_902470895.1 uncultured Collinsella sp. | reverse complement strand
CATGCGAACCTCCAGTCCGGACCGCTTCACGGTCCAACTTTCTGTCCGCACCCCCTTTTATGTCTTGGATGCCGATTTTAGGAACTATTTCACCGCAACTTATAGATGCGGCGTCGACTAGGACAAATCGTCTTCGTAGGGCATCAGGTCTGCTAGGTAGCCTTTTTCCTTGAGCATCGCCTCGATCTCGTCGAGGGTCTGTTCGTCCTCCGCCGCAATGCGATGGAAGTGATAACCACTCGTCACCGTAAGCAGCGGAAAGCTCTTGCCGCTCTCGATATCGCGCAGATAGCGCTCGACATCGCGGCGGTTGCGGATGTCCAGGTCGGCCGTGATCTTGCCGTACACACGATGGTTGACGATCACGTTGAGCACGGCGCCACCCGCATCGACGATACTCGTAAGCTCGTCGCCCGCCTGCTCCACGCTGTGGCGAACCTTGACCAAGCGCGTAGGCACGGCGGGGCTGCTGGGGGCCTCCTGCAGCACGTAGCCGCGGTTGGTCGCCACGATATCGTGCCCATCGGCGCGCAGCAGGGCGATGTCCTGCACCACGATCTGGCGGCTCACACCCACCTCGCGGGCAAGCGCGCTGCCCGATACGGGCCCCTTGGCCCCCTCGAGCACGGCCATGATGGCACGGCGACGCTCGCGGGCGTTCATTATTTACCGTCCAGCAGACGCAGGTGCTTAAGCGAGAGGTCGAGGATCGGCGCGGAGTGCGTCAGGGCGCCCGAGCTAATGTAGTCGACGCCCAGATCAGCCAGGGCGCGAATGTTGTCGGCGTCCACATTGCCCGAGCACTCGGTCTTGGCGCGACCGGCGATAAGCTCGATGGCGGCGACCATGTCGTCATGGGTCATGTTGTCGAACATGATAATGTCGGCACCGGCCTCCACGGCCTCGCGCACCATATCCAGGTTCTCGCACTCAATCTCGACCGTCGTGGTAAACGACGCGTGGGCGCGCGCCATCTCAATCGCGCGCGCCACGCCACCGGCGGCGTCGATGTGGTTGTCCTTGAGCATGACAGCCGTCGACAGGTTATAACGGTGGTTGCTGCCGCCGCCGATCTCGACCGCGGCCTTCTCGAAGACGCGCATGCCCGGCGTGGTCTTGCGCGTGTCGACGAGCACCGTCTTGGTGCCCTCGAGCGCCGAGGCCATCCTGTGCGTATAGGTGGCGATACCGCTCATGCGCTGCAGGTAGTTGAGTGCCACGCGCTCGCCCGAAAGCAGCACGCGCGCGTCGCCGCGAACCTGGCCCACGTGATCGCCGGCGTGCACCTCGTCGCCATCCGCGACATCAAACAACACGGAGCTCTGCGAATCCAGCAGCTCAAAGGTACGGGCGAACACATCCAAGCCCGCGATGATGCCATCGGCCTTGGCGATAAGCTCCACCGTGGCGGGACGCGCCGTGGGACACACGCTCGCCGTGCTCACGTCCTCAAAGGTAATGTCCTCGCGCAGCGCCTGCAGAATCAGATCATCGACGACAAGCTTCATGGTAATGGGATTCATGGTCTACTCCTCCACGGCCCGCGTGCCGGCGGCACGGGCCAAATCATCGATTGCCAGGGTGTCGGCGCTCAGGGCGCGATGACGGCCATCGAGCGCGGGCTCGCCCGCCTGCTCCACGGCCAGCGACTCGCCGGTACGCATATACCACGCGGCGCGACGACCCCAGACCAGCGCCTCGAGCAGGCTGTTGGAAGCCAGGCGATTCTTGCCGTGAACGCCGTTGCAGGCCGTCTCGCCGGCGGCGTAGAGCTCGGGCATCGAGGTGCGGCCGTCCTTGTCGACCCACACGCCGCCCATAAAGTAGTGCTGCGTGGGCGTAACGGGGATGGGCTCATCCAAGATGTCGCGGCCGTCCTCCAGGCAGCGCGCGCG
Source organism: uncultured Collinsella sp. (assembly GCA_902470895.1). GTDB lineage: Bacteria > Actinomycetota > Coriobacteriia > Coriobacteriales > Coriobacteriaceae > Collinsella. The sequence continues at coordinate 11,754 of CABRID010000055.1, read as the reverse complement.
GATATTGGCAAAGTGCCCGGTCACCACGTCGCGCTCGACGGGGGCAAAGCTCAGCCACTCGTGCTCGGTGCCGTCCTGCTTCATCTGCTCGCGGATGGCGGCGGCGACAACGTCGCGCGGCTGCAACTCGTCGGTAAAACGCTCGCCGGCGGCGTTGAGCAAAATCGCGCCCTCGCCGCGGCAGCTCTCGCTGATCAGGAACGTGCGACCCGGCTGCGGCGAGAACAGACCCGTGGGATGGATCTGCACGTAGTCCAGGTGCTCCATCTTAATGCCATGCTCCTGAGCGATGTAGCAGGCGTCGCCCGTGAGCTGCGGGTAGTTGGTCGAGTGGTCGTACACGCCGCCAATGCCACCCGTCGCCCACAGCGTGTGGCGGGCATGGATCTTAAACGGCTTACCGGCACGCACGCCCTCAGCGGCATTTGCCAGCTCGTCGGCGGGACGAACCGAGTTGTCCTCGTCCACGGCTACGGCGACGACGCCGGTGCACACCGTGGCGCCATCGCGCTCGGCGGTCAGGATGTCGGTCATGGCCACGTGCTCCAAAATCTGCACGTTGTCCAGCTTGCGAACGGCCTGGAGCAGCTTGGTCGTGATCTCCTTGCCCGTAATGTCGGCATGGAAGGCAATGCGCGGACGGCTGTGCGCGCCCTCGCGGGTAAAGTCGAGGCTGCCGTCGGCCTTGCGCTCAAAATCCACGCCCATCGCCAGCAGGTCGTTGATGACCGAGCGGCTCGAGCGAATCATGATGTCGACGCTCTCGCGGCGGTTCTCGTAGTGGCCGGCGTGCATGGTGTCCTCAAAGAAGGCATCGTAGTCCGAACCCTCGGGCAGCACGCAGATGCCGCCCTGCGCGAGCATCGAATCGCACTCATCGACCGCGCCCTTGGAGAGCATGATCACGCGCGTGCTCGTCGGCAGATTGAGGGCCGCGTACAGACCCGCCACGCCGCAGCCGGCAATAACGACGTCGCACTCCATATCGGGGTATTGCTTGGTTTCCACAGGAATCCTCTCCCTTGTAATGTGACATAAGGGACCGTCCCTCATGCAACATTGTTCTAGCGCGCTGCGTACTCGAGCATACGGTCGAGCGTGAGCTTGGCCTGGTCTGCCGCCTCGTCCGAGACGCCGATCTGCACCTCGCCCTCGCCCGTCTCCAGGCAGCGCACGAGCTTTTCGAGCGTGATGAGATCCATGTTGACGCAGGTGGGCTGCACCACGGGGAAGTAGAACTTCTTGCCGGTGCCCTGGCAGCGGCGCTCGAGCTCATAGAGCACGCCGCGGACCGTCACGATAATGAACTCGCTCGCGTCGGACTCCTCGGCATACTTGATGATACCGGCGGTGGAGCCGATGTAGTCGGCCTCGGCCAGAACGTCGGCCTTGCACTCGGGGTGCGCCAGCACGAGCGCGTCGGGGTGCGCCTCCTGCGCGTCGACGATCTGCTCGACGGTGATGATGTGATGGCGCGGGCAGTAGCCGTTGTTGAGGATGACGTGCTTTTGCGGCACCTGCTCGGCTACGAAGCGGCCCAGGTTTTGGTCGGGAATGAACAGGATATGCTGCTGCGGCAGCTCGGACACGATCTTGACGGCGTTGGAGCTGGTGACGCACACGTCGCTCCAGCTCTTGATCTCGACCGTGGAGTTGACGTAACAGACGACAGCCAGGTCGTCGCCGTAGTCGGCGCGCGCCGCGTCGACCGTCTCGCGCTTGACCATGTGCGCCATGGGACAGTCCGCACCCGGCTCGGGCAGCAGCACGGTCTTAGTGGGATTGAGCAGCTTGGCGCTCTCGCCCATAAACTCCACGCCGCACAACACGATGGTCTGCTGCGGCAGGCTTTTGGCGAGCTTTGCCAGGTAGAAGCTATCGCCGACGTAATCGGCAACGGCTTGGACCTCGGGCGCCACGTAATAGTGCGCCAGGATCACCGCGTCACGTTGGGTTTTTAGTTGCTGAATGGCCTCGACGAGCTCTGCGGGCACCAGTGCCGCGCGCTCCGTTGCCGTCGTTGCCGATGCTAGGCCGGCCGCGATATCGCGTGCAAGCTCCGACGCATCCATGTTCGCGCTCTGTGCCATCAAGGCCCCTCTCTTTTGGCGAATCTTGGGGCTTTAGTATGACACCTAGGTTTACAGCTGACAAGACAGCTGTAAACCTAGGTGTAAAGTTGAAATAAAGATTCAATCATGTGGCAGGTCCATTTTCGAACTGGCAAGCTGAGGATAGCTGAGCTCTCGATGGCGCAGGAGGCATCTTTCGCCACCGCAACACCGCTTGGCGCGAGCTGCACGCCGTGGGGCGCAAACGGTCCGCACCCCCGCAAGCGGCGCGTGCCCGATGTGGCAAAATCGAACTACTTAAGGGGGCCGAATGCTCAAGATTATCGCCTGCGACGATGATGTCGCTTTTCTAGATAGACTGCACCGGATGATCGACCGTTGGTCGACCGAGACGGGCACGGCGGTCGATGTTGCGCTCGTCACGCGCGGCGAGGACCTGCTGGCCCGCCATGCCGCATCGCGCGCCGACATCATTCTGCTCGACATGATCATGCCGCTCGTCAACGGCATGGACACCGCACGCGAACTGCGCCAGGCCGACACCGCCGTGCGCCTGGTGTTCCTCACCTCGTCGCCCGAGTTCGCGCTGGAATCCTACGAGGTCCGCGCCTTCGACTATCTGCTCAAGCCCGTGGCCTACGAACGCCTGGCGCGATTACTCGACGAGCTTTCGAGCATGCGCCCGGCGGCAACCGACGAGCTCGTGATCAAAACTTCCTTTGGCTACCACGCCCTGCGCCTGTCCGACATCGAATATGCCGAGGCGCGCAACAAGCACGTGGTCTTCCACCTGCGCGACGGACGCGATATCGAGGCACTCGAGTCGTTCCGCAGCGTCGAGGACCGCTTGGAGCAAAACGCGGCCTTCTTTAAATGCCACCGCAGCTACCAGGTCAACCTGCGCAATATCGATCACTTTGACCGCACGGAGATCTTCATGAGATCGGGCGCCTGTATCCCGTTGGCACGCAGTTGCAAGCAGGGGTTCCAAGATGCCTACTTTGCGGCGCGCTTTGAGGGCGGGAGGCACTGATGCTCCCCACGGCCGAAATGCTGCTTTGGGCAATCCACCACGCAACGACCCTGCTCTTTGGCGTTTTCGCCTCGGCAGCGCTGTGCGGGGTCGAGATCAACCGCCGTCATGCGCTTGAGCTGATCGCGGTTGACGTGCTCACCGGTACCGCCTTTGCGCTCGCCAATGTCTTTGGCGGCGAACTTTTCGCTCGACAGGTGTATCCGCTCGTCGTGCATCTGCCGCTCGTCATCTATCTGTGCGCGCGCTATCGGCTGAGCCCTTTGCTCGTTATGCTCGGCGTCACCAGCGCGTACCTGAGCTGCCAATTTAGCAACTGGATGGGCATCGCCGCGCTCGCCGCCTGCGGCTCGCAAATCGCGTACTACGCGACACGCATTATCACCACGGTCGCCGTCTTTGCGCTCCTGCTGCACTGGGCCGGCGACATCGGTCCGCGCTTGGCAGTCAAAAGCCCTACCGAGCTCGAGATTCTGCTCATCCTGCCGCTCGTCTATTACATCTTTGACTACGCCACCAACGTCTACACCACGTTGTTCCACTCGGGCTCGGTTGTGACCGTTGAGTTTTTGGCGTTTGCGCTTTGCGCTTTCTACCTTATGTTTCTTGCTGTGTATCTGCGCGAATACGAGGCTAAAGAGGCCGCCGAGCGCGAGCGTTGGATGCTCGAGACCCGCGATAGCGCAGCTATCAAAGAGCTCGAAGCCTGGCGTCAATCTGGACGCGAGCTTTCGGTTCTGCGCCATGACATGCGGCACTTCCTGCGCGGCCTTGCGGTTTTAATCGAAGAGGGTCACGTCGACGAGGCGCTCGGGCGCATCAACGAACTCTGTGAGACAAACGACCGCACCGCCGTGCGCCGCTACTGTGCCAACGAAACGGTCAACATCGTGCTTTCGTCATTTAGCTCCGATATCAACCGAAACGGTATCACCGCCGACCTGCGCGCCGCCGTGCCAGAGAACGTCCATGTGGCCGATGTCGACCTGTTTAGCGTGCTCTCGAATGCCCTGGACAACGCCATCGTCGCCGCGAGCGCCGCTCCCCAGGGCAAACGATTCGTCGATCTGGACCTGCGCTACGAAGACGGGCAGCTGCTGCTTTTGGTCTCTAACACGTTTGACCGCCCGCCGCGTATGGTTGACGGCATGCCCGTGGCCCAGCACGCCGGCCACGGCTTTGGCACCAAGAGCATTAAGCTCGCCGTCGAGCGCATGAACGGCAACTGCCAGTTCCGCATTCACGGCGACCGATTTGAGCTGCGTGCCGTGATGTAGGGACGCGACAAGCTGCCGGCATGCTCGGCCCGCCGGGGCCACCTTGCCAGCGCCGGTCCGCTACAGCGGCGCGGCGGCCGGAGTCAGCTGTTTAATGTAGGCCCACATGCGCTGCTTGGCGGCCTTGTCGGTGAGCGCCGCCTCAAAGCCGTCGAGCGCGAGCACGCGGCGCCCTTGCACATGGGCGACCAGGCCGGGCTTGAGCATGGCGGTGTCGAAGTCGTCGATCGCCACGAGCATATCGGCATAGGTCTCGCGCATGGTATCGGCCGCACGATCATCCAGCAACAGCACCGCCTCGGGGTCCAGCGCCTCGAGCGCCTCGCGGAACAGCTCGCACGGCAGGGCATGGCCCACCGCCACCGTTCCGTCGCCCGCACCGGCGACGCTTGCCAGCACGCAAAAATCCTCGGGCGCATAACCGATGGCCCCGAGCGCCTTACGCAGCGCCGCGCCATCCGCGCCTGCGGCAAGCTCGCCGCCCGAGCGCTCGGCCTCATCCAAATCGCCTTTTACCAGCACAATCGGCGAGCACGCGTTACCTGCGATGCGCACGCCACGACCCGCAAGCGATGCGAGCTCCTGCTCGGCCGCCTGGGCGATGGCTTCTTTTTTCTGGCTTTGTGACATAGGTATGCGCTCTCCAATCGTTTGCGTGCCCACCATTATTTGACACTCCCCATGGCTAAAGCCAGGGGATTCTTGCTTCACCGAGAATTGCCTAGACTGCGCATGCAGCCGTAGGTCTTACGCCCTCTCCACAAGCGTTTGCGGCGTCTGCCGCGGTTCCCGCATGCCCTGCGGTACCTTCCAGGATTCTCCTTCCCTCGCGGGCGATGTTGACGGCGGCGTTCAGGTCGCGGTCGTGACGCATGCCGCACGCGGGGCAGTCCCATACCCGTTCGGCCAGCGTCAGTCCCCTGTAGACGTAACCGCATGCGGAACACGTCTTGCTGGACGGATAGAACCTGCCCACCCTTACGAAGCCGCGCCCCGACCATGCGCATTTGTACTCGAGCTGGCGCGCCAGCTCCGACATGGCGGCATCGCCCACGGCCTTGGCGAGGCGGCGGTTCCTCTGCATGCCCCTGACGTTCAGGTCCTCGACCGCGATGTTTTGGCTTTCTCCCACCGCATGCGTCGTGAACTTGTGCAGGGCGTCCTTCCGCCGGTTGGCAACCTTCTCGTGCGCCCGCGCGACCCTGACACGCTGCCTGGCGCGATTTGCGGAGCCCTTCCGCTTGCGCGAGAGCCGCCGCTGCTCCCGCGCCAGCCTCCTCTCGCTCCTTTGCAGGTTTTTGGGGTTGGGCAGGCGCTCCCCCGTGGAGCAGGTGGCTATGTCGTGTATTCCCGCATCGACTCCCAGGAACCCGACGGTCGGGGCCGGCGCGTCCGTGGCGGGGACGTCCGCGCAGCATATCGCCACGTAGTACTTGCCGCTCGGCACCTGCTTGACCGTCGCGGACAGGACGCGCCCCTCCACGGGACGGCTCACCCGCGCCCTGACGGTCCCCAGCTTTGGCAGCCTCACGTGCCTGGCGTCGATTATCCCGACGCCGTTCGTGCGGTAGCTCTTCCTCCCCGCGCGTTTGGACTTGAACTTCGGAAAGCCCACCTTGCCTGGTGCGCGGAAGAAGTTCTTAAATGCCTTGTCCAGGTCGCGCAGGGACTGCTGCAGTGCCATGGAGTCCACCTCGGAGAGCCACGGCGCGTCCGCCCTCTTCCAGGCGGGGATCTGGGTGATGTAGGAGTTGATGTGCCTCGATTTGCCCGTCCACGCGTACTCGTCCCGCCTCATCGCCAGCACCCTGTTGTAGACCCAGCGGCAGCAGCCGAAGGTCTTCTGCAGGAGGGCCTCCTGCTCGGCGCTCGGGTATATGCGGTACTCGAAGGTCTTGTCCATGGCCCTCACGCGTTCCTCTGGTCCTCGATATACTGCCTGACGGCCTCGGGCGTCGCCCCGCCGACGGTCGAGACGAAGTAGCTGTTCGTCCAGAGCGTCGGCAGCTTGCGCTTCAGCTGCGGGAACTCGGCGCGCAGGTCGTGGCTGGTCCTGCCCTTGATGCGCTTCACGGCCCGGTGGATGCCGAACTGGGGGTCGACTGAGACGAGCATGTGCACGCGGTCGGGCATGACCTTGATTTCCCTTATCTCGAAATCGAGTTCCTCCGCGACCTCGTGCGCGATCTCCTCGAAGCGGGAGCCGATGCCGTCCACGAGCACCTTCCTGCGGTATTTCGGGCAGAAGACCACATGGTAGTCGCAGTCCCAGACTATGTTGTCGTTGCTCCTGTATCTATCCATGAAAACAGTATACCACTTGCAGCCGTATATGTATATCGGCTGACGCCGATGCGCCTTATATCCCCATATCTGAAGAAAGGGGTTTTGCGGCGCTTTTGATAAAAGAGCCGCCCGCGAGTGGTTGCTTTGCGGGCCGCTGGGTATAAGCACGGTCGTACTGAGTTTTACGCGGCCGAGCCGCGTCGCATTATGGAGGTCACCATGGCTGACATTAAGCAGATTACCCCCGAGAACTTCGACGCCACCGTCAACGGCAGCCTTCCCGTGCTGGTCGATTTTTGGGCTCCCTGGTGTGGGCCCTGCCGTTCGCTGTCGCCCATCGTTGACGAGGTTGCCGATGAGCTGGCGGGCAAGCTTGCCGTTGCCAAATGCAACGTCGACGACAACCAGGACCTGGCCATGAAGTATGGCGTCATGAGCATCCCCACGCTGATTGTGTTTAAGAACGGCGAGGAGATTGACCGCTCGGTTGGCGCTCTGCCCAAGGCGAGGCTGCAGGCGCTGCTGGAGAAGCATCTGTAATACGCTTGTTACTTACCCGCCGTCCATGAGCGCTTTTGCACCGCTCGCCGGACTGCCGGGCGCGGCGCGGACGACCACGGATAGTATGGTAGTTACAAACAGCCCCCAGTGAACGGGTGCGAGTCACACAGACTCGCACCCGTTTTCTTATGCAGCTGCGCACAGAGCGGGCGTAGTAAAATCTGAACCACTGAACTGCCCCATACAAAAGGAGTTTTTCCATGCATGATGTTGGAATGAACATGAGCCAGCTTGCCATGAGCGTCAAGCAGGTCGACGACACCATCGAGCTCGCTCACGAGTGGAGCCATCAGCTGCTGCATGCGACCGAGAACTTTGACATGGAGCGTATTGGCGCCAAGCTCGAGGCCGCCATGGCTGCGCTGCACGAGGCGCATGACGCGCTCGAGGGCTACGAGGACGCCATCGAGGCCGACCATAACTCCGTCGGCTCCGTGAAGCTGGTGTAGCGTGACCGAGCACGAGCACGGCTGCGACCACAAGCACGAGCATCCGCACGGTCCGGCCGACCAGGCGAGCTGCCGTTGCGCCGGCTCCAGCTCCGAGCTGGTCCGCTTTTCGGTGACCGCGCCCGACGATCTGCTGCGCCGCTTTGACGAGCAGATCGCACGCCGCGGTGACGTGGCCAACCGCTCCGAGGCCGTACGCGACCTGATTCGCGCCTCGATCGCGAAGGAGCAGATGCGCACGCCCGACGAGCAGGTCATCGGTTCACTCACCATGATCTATGACCACCATACCGGCGATCTGACGCGCCGCCTGGACGAGGTACAGCACGACTACACCGACGAGATCGTCTCAACCATGCATGTGCATCTGGATCACCACAACTGCTTGGAGATTCTGGCGCTCAAGGGTCGCGGCGAGCGCGTCTACGAGCTGGCCGACCGCCTGCTGGGGCTGCGCGGCGTTAAGCACGGCGAGCTCACGTGTGCCGCCACCGGACAAAGCCTAGGACTGTAGCGGGATTTCCCGCAGCGCACCTGCCAAAAAGGGACGGGTTTGTTTTGGCAGGTTTAGATGTTTTACCTACCAAAATAAACCTGTCCCTTTTTGGTCGGTTTTGATGAGGGAGAGCCGCATGCGGCATGTGCATATTCATGTGACGGGCATTGTGCAGGGCGTTGGCATGCGGCCGTTTGTGTATCGCGAGGCCATGGCGCATGGCATCTGCGGCTGGGTGCTCAACGCAGGCGACGGCGTGCATATCGAAGCGCATGCTCTGGCCGGTGCGCTCGATGCTTTTGTTGCCGCGCTTTCTGAGCATGCGCCTGCGGCAGCCCGCGTAGAGCATGTCGAGGTTGTGGACCTGGCAGCCAACGGTTGGGATGCCGCCAATGAAGAGGGTTTTCGCATCGTAGCATCGCAGGACCAGACCGCGCACACGACGCTCGTCTCGCCCGATATCGCCACCTGCGACGATTGCCTGCGCGAGCTGTTCGATCCCGCCGACCGACGCTATCACTACCCCTTTATCAACTGCACTAACTGCGGCCCACGCTTTACCATCATCCGATCGCTGCCTTATGACCGAGCGGCTACCTCGATGGACCGTTTTCCCATGTGCCCTGAGTGTGCCGCGGAGTATGCCAATCCGCTCGACCGTCGCTTTCACGCGCAGCCCGATGCCTGCTTTAATTGCGGGCCGCATATCATGTGGCGCGAAGCGAGCGTGGGCGATGGGCCGGGCGAAGCCGCCGCGCCGCTGGCCGTCGGCACCACGCGCGAGACCAGCGACGCCATTATCGACCGCTGCGTTGAGCTGCTGGCCCTTGGTGGCATCGTCGCCATCAAGGGCCTGGGCGGATTCCATCTATCCTGTGACGCCTCCAACGAGCAGGCGGTAGCCGAGCTTCGCCGCCGTAAACGCCGCAGCAACAAGCCACTTGCCGTTATGGTGCGCAGCCTTGCCGACGCTGAACGCCTGTGCCATATCAGCGACGTTGAGCGCGGCTTGCTGGCCGGCAGCATTCGCCCCATTGTGCTGCTGCGCCGACGTGCTGTTTGCGAGAGCGGTGATTCTCCCGACGCCCTCGCGCTCGCACCGTCCGTCGCGCGCGACCTGCCCGAGCTCGGCGTTATGCCCCCCTACACCCCGCTTCAGCATCTGCTGCTTGCCGCGGCAGAAGCCCGCGGTATGCACGCGCTCGTCATGACCAGCGGAAACCTGAGCGAAGAGCCCATCGAGACCGACGACGATCTTGCCTGGGAACACCTCGTTGCCGCCGGCATCGCCGACGCGTTGCTCGGTAACGACCGCGCGATCCTCTCGCGCTACGACGACTCTGTAGTGCGCGTGGTCGACGGCGCCGTTATGCCCGTGCGCCGCGCTCGCGGATATGCACCCCAGCCGCTGCCGCTGCCGGCGCTCGACGGCGCTCCGTCCTGCGTGCTCGCCTGCGGGCCACAACAAAAGGCCACGATTGCGCTCACGCGTGAAGAGACGAACGGCGAGGCAACCTGTTTTGTGTCGCAGCATATCGGCGATGTTGAAAACGGCGGGACCTTCGATGCCTGGAACGCCGCGCGCACGCGCTTGGAAGATCTCTTTGACTTGGCGCCCGCCGCCTTAGCCTGCGATGTACATCCCAGCTATCTATCGAGCCAGTGGGCGCGCGAGCAGGCGCGAAAATGCAATCTGCCGCTCGTCGAGGTGCAGCACCATCATGCGCATATCGCGAGCGTAATGGCCGAGGCTATCGCCGCGGGCCAGCTTACAACCGACGCGCGCGTCCTTGGCATCGCCTTTGACGGCACCGGCGCCGGTACCGATGGGACCATTTGGGGCGGCGAGTTTCTTGTTGCCAGCCTTGGCGGCTTTGAGCGCGCCGCGCATTTGCGCACCTGGGCGCTCCCCGGCGGGGCGGCCTCCGTGCGCGACGCCCGCCGCAACGCCTTTGCCCTGCTCAGTGAGCTCGGCCTGCTCGAGCACCCAGGCGCCGCTCGGCTTTTGGACAGCCTCGACGAGCAAACGCGCAGCGTGACAGCCACCATGATCGAGCGCGGCATCAACAGCCCGCGTACCAGCAGCATGGGGCGTCTCTTTGATGCCGCGGCAGCAATTCTGGGCATCTGCGACAAGGCAACCTACGAGGGCGAACCCGCCATAGAATTCGAAGCCGCCGCCTGGCGCGCGCTCAGCAGTGAAAGTGCCTGCCCCACCGGCAATATGGCCAGCTTTTCCGTAACCGAATCATCCCGTCCGGACGACTGCCATGTTCTGAACTCCAGACCGCTTTTTGAGGCGCTTTTGGAGGGAATCAGGACCGGCGTGCCCGCCGGCAAGCTCGCGCTCGACTTCCATGTCACCATCGCACGCGCGTCGGCCCGCATCGCAAGCGAGATCTGCGTCCGTGAAGGCATCGACACCGTCGTGCTCTCGGGCGGCGTGTTCATGAACCGACTTTTGCTTCGGCTCCTCACGCGCGAGCTCAAAGACGCCGGTCTTGCCGTCTTGGTTCCCCACACCGTGCCCGTCAACGACGGCTGCATCGCCTACGGCCAGGCGGCGGTCGCCCGCGCTCGCCTCACGCAGATCGCATCGCGGTAGGCTGCTTGGCCAGCCCATGCGCCGCCGTCTCACAGGTGTAACGCGTTTGCCCGCAACCCCCGCGAGCGCTACCATCAACTGATGGATTATTAAGCGCCCATCCAGCGCAAAGCGTATAAAAGGGAAACATTATGTGCCTTGCCGTTCCCGGTAAAGTGGTCAAACGCGACGACGACCTAAAGGCGATCGTCGACATGATGGGCATCGAGCGCCCCGTATCGCTGCGACTTGTGCCGACGGCACAGGTGGGCGACTATGTTCTCGTACACGCCGGCTTTGGCATCCAGATTGTCGACGAGCAGGAAGCCCAGGAGACGCTCGAGCTGGTCAACGCCATGACCGAGCTGGTCGAAGAGGACCAGCTCGCCACCAACCCGGCCGAGGCATACTAGTGGCGGCGGCGCAACCGGTTCACTCCGGTATCGACTTTTCGGCATTTCGCGACCCACGGCTCGCTCGCGAGCTCATCGACCGCATTCATGAGCTTGTCGGCGACCGCACCATCAACCTGATGGAGGTCTGCGGTACGCATACCGTGAGCATTGGCCGCTATGGTTTTCGCTCCATTATGCCGGCGGGGCTCAAGCTGTTGAGCGGCCCGGGCTGCCCCGTCTGCGTTACCGCAAACCGCGACATCGACCACGCAATCGCACTCGCCAAGATGGACGGCGCCATCATCACTACCTTTGGTGACATGATGCGCGTGCCCGGATCGTCCACCTCGCTTGCCGCGCAAAAGGCAGCCGGACGCGACATCCGTATCGTCTACTCGCCGCTCGACGCGCTCGATATCGCCAAACACAGCCCCGACCGCCCGGTCATCTTTATGGGCGTGGGCTTTGAGACTACGACGCCCACCATCGCCGCCGCCATCCTGGAGGCCGATGCACGCGGACTCCAGAACTTCTCGGTCTATTGCGCCCACAAGACCCTGTCTCTTATACACATCTGACGCTGCCGACGATACTCCTTGTG
>CABRID010000054.1 GCA_902470895.1 uncultured Collinsella sp. | reverse complement strand
AGATCAGCCTCGGTCTCGTGGGCTCGGAGATGTGTATAAGAGACAGCTCTCATCCCGTCCATAGAGCTTTGCCTCCTATACATACTATTGGTATGTATTTAACGGCTCGAAAAGGGCGACCGTAGCCACCCTCTTACATCAATATATATACCGTTAGTATGTATATTACCACCCGACACGGTTCCAAACGTCCCAAATTTGGCACGTTGTTTGAAGCACTTCTTCCCCCAAATCGAGACCCACTGCGGCCGCCATCTGCGTCAAACATTGCGCGCGAGCGACCATTCGCTCCTTGGGCTCGAGCGGACGGAACAATGGCAGCAGCCAAAGATTCGCTAGCAACGATACGGCCTCTGCTGCTTCGCGCGGGCATTCGCACGCAATGGAGCCGTCGGCGACGCCTTCCTCGATTACCGGCAAGAGATATCCATCGGCCGACTCGTCAAACGAACTCTGATACTGCATCGCCAGCAGACGCGAACTCTTTACCGGATCCGCCGCAGGATGTATGCGCGCCCAAAGCTCAATTTGTGGTACGACAGACTCAGGCGCATAAAGTCGCTTGAGCTTTTGGGCGCCCGTCATATTGCCAGCACCGAGCGTCGCGCGGCGGCGTTCAACAATCGGAGCCATCGCTCGATCAAACGCGGCGTTGAAAATCTCTTCTTTGCTCTTGAAGTGATGATAGATAGCGCCCTTGGTCATGCCATCGAGACGGTCAACGATATCCTGGATGCTCGTTCCCTCATAACCCTGTGCGCAGAATAGCTCCAGCGCCGCGTCTAGAATCTTCGCGACCGTCTCTTCGGGATATTTATTGCGACCCATAATCCGCCCATCCGCAACGCAAGCCTTATGCCTCACTGCGATATTTTAACGTTGCGGATGGCAAACGGTCGGTTCTACACCGCGGCGGGGCCGTGTTCGCCGGTACGGATGCGGATAACTTCCTCGACCGGTTCGACCCAAATCTTGCCGTCTCCAACGGCACCGGTGCGAGCGGCGTTGCAGATGATGTCGACAATGCCGTCGACATGCTCGTCGGCGCAAATGAGGGTGAACTGTACCTTAGGAATCGTGTTGACGAGCAGTTCGTTGCCGCGCACATATTCCTTCCAGCCATGCTGCGCGCCGCAGCCCTGCACCTGATCAATCGTCATGCCGCGAACATCGGCAGCAAACAGCGCGTCTTTAAGAACCTCAAGCTTCTCGGCACGAACGATTGCCGTAATCTTCTTCATAGTGAATTCCTCTCTTTAATAAAAGAAATTGATTGTCCTTCACATGGCACGGGTTTTCCAGGTGCCCGAGATTGCCCCGAAAGAGGAGCGCTGCGTACTTCGGTACGCAAGCGACGGTTTGAGGGGCAAGGTCGGGTGCCTGGGAAAGCCGTGCTGCTAATCGAGTCCGGAGAACGAGGGATACGCGCTCTCGCCGTGCTGACTCGCATCCAAGCCCAGCGCCTCGTCGGCCTCGTCCACACGCAGGCTGCCGTGGAACAGCATCTTGGCCACCGCGGCGATCACCAAATCGAGCACCAGCACAATGACGACCGTCACCACAATGCCCAAGATCTGCGAGATGAGCAGCGACACGTCGCCCGTGTAGAACAGGCCGCCCTTACCGGTCCACGAAAGCTCCGGCACGCAGAACAGGCCCGTGAGCACGCCGCCCAAGATGCCGCCGATACCGTGGCAACCGAACGTGTCGAGCGCATCGTCGTAGCCAAACTTGGTCTTGAGATGGCTGATGGCCAGGTAGCAGACAGGCGATACGATCAGGCCCATGACCAGCGCCGCCCACGGCTCGACAAAGCCCGCGCCGGGCGTGACCACCACAAGGCCCGCAACCAAACCGGTGCTGGCACCCACCAGCGTGGGGCGGCCGGTATACATGCGCTCGACGGCAAGCCACGAGACCATACCCGCCGCGCTGGCCGTCACGGTGTTGAGGATGGCGAGTGCCGCCACGGCGTCGGCCTTGAACTCGCTGCCGCCGTTAAAGCCAAACCAGCCAAACCAAAGCAGGCCGGCGCCCAACGCCACAAACGGCACGTTATGCGGGCGATAGCTCACCATGCCAAAGCCGCGACGACGGCCGAGCATTAAGCAGAGGATCAGGCCGGTAAGACCGGACGAAATGTGTACCACGTCGCCGCCGGCAAAGTCGAGTGCGCCGATGATGTCGCCGATAAAGGAGCCCTCGCCGCCCCAGACCATGTGGGCGAGCGGCGCATAGACCACGAGCAGCCAAATGCCCAGAAAGGCCGCCATAGCGCCAAACTTAACGCGACCTGCCAGGCTACCCGTGACGATAGCGGCCGTGATCATGGCAAACGCCATCTGGAAGGCGATGTTGATAATCTCCGGGTAGACGGCGCCGTCCGACGCGGTGCCCTCGGCCGCTTGCAGCACCTGGCCGAGCACCGGCAGGCACAGCAGCTGGTCAAGGCCTCCAATAAACGGGCTGGAACCGTCACCGCCGTAGGCCAGCGACCAGCCGGCAACAATCCACAGCACACCAACCAGACCAATGGCGCCAAAGCACATGAGCATGGTGTTGATGACATTTTTGCGCCTGGACAGGCCGCCATAGAAAAACGCCAGACCCGGTGTCATTAAAAACACGAGCGTGGTGCAGATGAGCATAAACGTTGTCGATCCCGTATCGTACATTCGCTCCCCCTTGATCGCATGAACGTTGTCGGCGCCCATAATGCGGCCGAGGGGCAACTGGTGTAGACCAGATACGGCGTTGTTAAACGCTGCGTTGTCGAATGGAAACGGTGCCGCAATCTTGGAAACGGCGCGGCAACGGGCGCGAAACGAACGGGAAATACGCGAGCAAGGAAGCCGCGAGCGTACCTGTCCCGGCTAGCGTCGGAACAGCTCGCGGGCGCGGTCGCGGAGGTCGGTAGCTCGGATGACGCCTTCGTAGCGGTTGATGCGCAAGCGCGGGAAGGCATTGAAGAAGCGCAGGTCGCGACGACTGAGCGATACACTCGGCACCGGACGGCTCATGCGCTTACCGGCAAGGCGACGGCTGAGCGACGGACGCGGCATGCTCGGCGCGGCATCGGCCACGCGGCGGGCAGCGAGCGCCAGGCCGCGAGCACCATCCGCGATAAACGTCGGCATCGAAGCCTTCTCGCGCAGGGCATCGAGCGCGGCGTCGCCAAGCTCGGCCAGCCATGCGTTAACGGCACGGCTACGGATATGCGTCTGTGTCACCGAGTCAATCGTCGAATCGGGAATGCGCTCGAGCATTGAGTCCGAGGCATCGGCAAGCGACTCGTTGATGCGGTCGGCAAGGTCAGCCCGGACGCGCTCCAGCTGATCGGACAGACGCCGCCAGCTCGCCAACGAGCACACCGCGTCGACCATCATCGCGACCGCGACGATAAAGGCGGACAGCCGCACAATCAGCACCGGCAGATGGCCAAGCAGCCCCAGCAATGCCGGCTCCACTAAACGGCAAATGCATAACGCACCCAAGCCAAACGCGCAGGCCCAGTACAGGCAGATGCGCCCGTGCAGGTTAAACGGCAGATGCGAATAGTCCCAAAAGCGAGCGCCCGTTGTTTTTTCCAACAGCACGCCCACGCTGTACTCAATCACGCTGCATACGAGCGCTGCAGCGACAAACTGGCTCGACGCGTCAGGAATTCCGCGCAACAGCAGCCAGCAGGCAATGCCGCCCGCGCCATAGATGGGGCAACACGGTCCCAGCAAAAAGCCGCTGTTGGCAAAGCGTCCGTGGTTGAGCATGGCGCATACTGTCGACTCCCATGCCCAACCGCAAAAACCGTAGAAGGCAAACGAGAGCACCAGCGCCGAGAGCGGACAGGCGGCAAGCGTCGCGCCGCCGAACGCCATATCAATCGCGGTTTCCACCGTCTACCCTCTCCTCTTTTCGTTCGAGCCCTCGTTCGAATCGTTCGCGCCGCCTTTGCGCGGTAGACGGCCGGCGACCGTCTCGCGCAGCGCGCACCATTTATCTGCCAGGCATACAATCCAAGCCTCACGACACGTCGGCGGCACTGGCACCAGCGGAAACATATGCCGCACGATGATATTCCGCTCGCGCGACGTCAGCTCAAAATCTTCCTCCGCACGTGCCAGGGCAAAAAACGGATGGCGAAAGCCATGCAGCCGATGGCTTGGGTCGGGATCGTGCCAGTCATAGAGAAAGTAATCGTGCAGCAGGGCCCCGCGCAGCAACGAGGCGCGGTCAACCGAGACACCGACGCGGCCCAAGCGCTCGGCAAAGGACAGACTTGCCCGCGCCACCGAGGTCACATGCGTATACACCGTCACATCGCCATGCTGGATAAACTCGCGCGTCAGGTCCAAACGGCCCGCCTGTGCCAGTTGACGGGCAGCATGGTCCACTTCGCACGCGATTTTCTCGGCACGAACGACATCAGACATGCTGCCTCCTTCCAGCGACTCACGGCGACAAGCCACGGCCTGCGCACAATCGATAAAAACATCATGGAACACATCAGTATGGCATCGGACAAAACGTTTTGCCCCGCCAGTTGGCGAATTACCGCGCCGCCGTCACATATCAAACGCCAAAATGTGCGAGACTGTTTTGTGCAATTGTGCCGGCCGAGGGAGCGCCGGTGCTCGATTCGCATGGAGTAACCCACAACGATGCTGCTTACGCAAACGACAACGCCCGAGGACGTCAAGGCTCTCGACCGCGCCGAGCTCCCGCTGCTCTGCGGCGAGATCCGTCAGGCAATCCTCGAAAGCTCCGCCGCCGTCGGCGGGCACGTTGCCCCCAACTTGGGCGTCGTTGAGCTTACGGTTGCGCTTCATCGCGTGTTTAACTCCCCCATCGACAAGATTGTCTTTGACGTTTCGCACCAGACCTACGCCCACAAGGCGCTGACCGGGCGCGCGTACACTTATATCGATCCAGCACGCTATGGCGAGGCTTCCGGCTTTGCCAATCCCGACGAGTCCGAGCACGACCTGTTCGCCATGGGCCATACCTCCACGTCGGTGAGCCTGGGCTGCGGCCTTGCCCACGCGCGCGACCTGGCGGGCGATACGTACAACGTCATTACCGTTATTGGCGACGGCTCGCTTTCGGGCGGCCTGGCGTTTGAGGGCTTTAACAACGCCGCCGAGCTCGACAGCAACCTGATCATCATCGTCAATGACAACGACCAGTCCATTGCCGAGAACCATGGTGGCCTGTATCGCAATCTGGCCGAGCTGCGCGCCAGCAACGGCGCCTGTGAGCGCAACGTTTTCCGCGCGATGGGGCTCGATTACCGCTATCTGGACGCCGGTAACGATGTGTTGGCCCTCGTCGACGCGCTGCAGGAGCTGCGCGACATCGACCACCCCATCGTGCTGCACGTCTCGACCGCCAAGGGCAAGGGCTTTGAGCCAGCCCAAAACGACCCCGAGCGCTGGCATCACGTAGGCCCCTTTGACATGGCGACCGGCCGCAAGCTCTGCCCGGGCCATCCGAGCGAGCCTGCGCCGCGCACCTATGCCGACATTACGGGCGAGGCGCTCAGCGCCGCCATCGAGCGCGATCCGCAGGTCGTGGGCATCACGGCCGCCACGCCCTACATCATGGGCTTTACACCCGAGCTTCGCGCTGCCGCCGGCAAGCAGTTTGTCGACGTGGGCATTGCCGAGGAGCACGCCGTGACCTTTGCCACCGCGCTTGCGCGCTCGGGCGCCAAACCAGTCTTTGGTGTGTACGGCACGTTTTTGCAGCGCGCCTACGACGAGCTGTGGCACGACCTGTGCCTCAACGACGCCCCTGCAACCATCCTGGTGTTTGGTGCGTCAATCTTTGGCACCACGTCCGAGACGCACCTCTCGTTCTTTGATATTTCCATGCTGGGCGGTCTTCCCAACATGCACTACCTAGCGCCGGCCTGCATGGAGGAATATCTGTCCATGCTGAGCTGGTCGCTCGACCACCGCAAGCATCCCGTGGCGATTCGTGTACCTGGTATTGGCCTGGTGAGCCGTCCCGATCTGGCGCCCGCCGAAGACACCGAGTACAGTGCCGTTCGCTACAACGTGGTGCGTCAGGGCCGCGACGTTGCCGTGCTCGCACTCGGCGATTTCTTTGAGCTGGGCGAGCGCGTGGCAAACCGCTTGGCCGCCGAGTACGGCATCGAGGCCACGCTCGTCAACCCGCGCTTTGCAACCGAACTCGACCGCGAGTTCCTCGATAGCCTTGCTGCTGAGCATCGTGTTGTCGTCACCCTCGAGGACGGCATCTTGGACGGCGGCTGGGGCGAGCGCGTGGCGTGCTACCTGGCCTGCACGCCCGTGCGCACGCGCACCTTCGGCATCGCCAAGGGCTTCCCCGACCGCTACGATCCCAACGAGCTGTTGGCTCAGAACGGCATGACGGTCGAGAATATGGCCGCCGAAGCCGTAAGGCTACTCAACGAGTAAAAAACCTCCGCAGGGGAAGCACCCCTGCGGAGGTTTTTGTTTTCACAGCTCAATTATCTCAATCTGTAACATCTAGGGCCCGAATTCCCGTCTAACTGTTACAGATCTAGATAAGATATCTTAGTCCCAGACCTTTGTCTCAATCTGTAACAGATAGAGACCTTTTGGCCGTCCAGATGTTACAGATTGAGACATTCGAATTCCCCTGAAGAGAAAATCTCAATCTGTAACAGTAAGAACCCATTTCCTCGTCTACCTGTTACAGATTGAGACAAAGCAGCGAGACATGCCACCACATCTGCAAGAACCACAAAGGTGCCTGTCCCTTTTTGGTAGGTAGAATAACCCATAAGGTAAGTATGTTTCTGAGTTATTTCGTGTTGACCCATTTGAGCGCGATAGGGTATAACTCTACTCAACCGCTAGGGATTTTATTGAGAAAGGTGTTCTACCATGAGCAAGAACCTCTCCCAGCAGGTCGTTCTCGACCGCCGCGGCTTCGTTGCCGCCACCTTCGCAACCGTCGCCGGCCTTGGTCTTGCCGGCTGCTCCGACACCAGCGCCGAGGCCGACAAGGGTTCCGCCGCCGGCTCCTCCAAGGGCTCCAATGATACCGAGGCTTCCACCACGCTCGATGCCAAGGCATTCGACAAGCTCGTCGACAACGGCCCCAAGGCCGATGACGATGCTATCGCCGCCAGCACCTGGGCCACGGCCGTCAAGGACGCCGGCGTCTTTAAGATCGGTGGCGTTCAGACCTCCACGCTCTTCTCCCTCCTCAACGAGAAAGACGGTCAGACCCGCGGCTTCGATGCCGGTATCGCACAGCTCCTGTCCAACTACATTCTGGGCGAGAACAAGGTCGAGATCACCCAGGTGACCTCGGACACGCGCGAGTCTGTCCTGCAGAACGGCCAGGTCGACGCTGTCTTTGCCACCTACACCATCACTGACGAACGCAAGAAGCTCGTCTCCTTCGCCGGCCCCTACTACTACACGCAGCAGGCCATCCTGGTGCTCGCCGATAACGACGACATCAAGAGCGTCGACGACCTGGCCGACAAGAACGTCGCCGTCCAGTCCGGCTCCAACGGCCCCGCCATCCTGGAGGAGTTCGCCCCCAAGGCCAGCCAGCAGGAGTTCAAGACCGACGAGGAGGCCCGCCAGGCACTCCAGCAGGGCCGCGTCGATGCCTACGTCATCGATAACAACATGCAGCAGAGCGCCCTGGTCCGCGAGCCCGGTAAGTACAAGATTGCCGGTAAGCCCTTCGGCAGCAAGGAGCCCTATGGCATCGGTCTGCCGCTCGATTCCGACGGCGTCGCCTTTGTCAACGACTTCCTTAAGCAGATCGAGGATGATGGCACCTGGACCGAGCTGTGGCAGATCTGCATCGGCGACCGTACGGGCGACACCAATGTTCCCGAGCTGCCCGAGATCGGCGCCTAGGCAGCGAGCCTGGTAACGACCGCAACGAAACCATACGGAAACGCATGATGCGCTTTATTGCGGTAAACTGTTTCCTCACTGAGTTGTCGGGGCTTCCGTACACACGGGAGCCCCTTTCCTTATCGACGGGAGGTCCGCATGAGTCTCTCCGAACTCTGGTCGCTCTATGGCCAGAACTATATCGACGCGCTGCTAGCAACCTGGGGCATGACGCTTGAGTCGTTTGCCATCGCCATGGTGCTGGCCGTCGCCGTCACCGTGATGCGCGTGTCGCCGCTCAAGCCGCTGCGCGTCTTTGGCGACCTGTATGTCCAGGTCTTCCGTAACATCCCCGGCATCGCGCTGCTCATCATCGTCGTCTACGCACTGCCGCCGCTCAAGGTCGTTCTGCCCTACCGCACCTGCGTTATCGTCGCCACGGTCCTTTTGGGCTCGGCCTTTGGCTCCGAGAACTTTATGAGCGGCATCAACACCGTCGGCGTCGGCCAGGTGGAAGCCGCCCGCTCGCTGGGCATGGGCTTCAGCCGTATCCTCGCCAAAATCGTGATTCCGCAGGCGCTGCGCTCGAGCGTATTACCCATGACCAACCTCTTTATCGCCGTCATGCTCACCACCGCGCTCGGCAGTCAGGTGCCGCTTAAACCGCAGGAGCTCACCGGCGTGGTGAGCTACATCAACACGCGCTCGCTCGGCGGCGTCGCCGCGTTCTTTATCTCGGCGCTCGGCTACCTGGGCACGGCCTTTGTGGTAAGCCACATTGGCAACTATATCGATAAGAAGGTGAGGATCCTCCGATGAGCAAGCACTCCACCTCCGCGCTCACCATGCGCGATGCGCTCTACGAGGCTCCCGGCCCCAAGATGCGCGCCAAGATTCGCATCGGCACCGCTATCTCACTCGTCGCCGTCGCCGCGCTCGCCGTCCTGGTACTGCAGCGCTTTTATGTGACCGACCAGCTTTCGGTCCACTACTGGTATTTCTTTACGCACCTCACCACCTGGAAGTTCCTGCTTGCCGGCTTTGAGGGCACCGTTAAAGTCGCACTCACCGCTGGCGCCATCGCGCTGGTGCTGGGCTTAGCCCTTATGCTCGGCCGCACCAGCGACATTAAGCCGCTGCAGCTGGCCTGCCGCGTGCTCACCGATTTCTTCCGCGGCGTACCGAGCCTTCTGTTCATCTACTTCTTCTTTTTGGTGCTGCCTCAGTACAGGATTGCGCTGCCGTCGTTTTGGATGCTCACGCTCCCTGTCGCGCTCGCTGCAGCCGGTGTGTTGGCCGAGATTTTCCGAGCCGGCGTCTACGCCGTGCCGCGTGGCCAGGTCGAGGCCGCCCAGGCGCTCGGTCTCTCCAAGGCTAAAATCACCTTTAAAATCGTGTTGCCCCAGGCGATTCGGTTTATCATTCCGTCGTTGATTTCGCAGCTTGTGGTCGTAGTCAAAGACACCACCGTCGCCTATGTGGTGAGCTACCCCGACCTCATGCAAAATGCCCGCGTGCTCATTACCAACTACGACGCCCTCGTGTCGGTCTACCTGGTTATCGCGGTCATCTACATCCTCATCAACGTCGCGATCAACAAGGCCGCTGTCTACGTTTCGCACAAGACCGGTGCGACCATCATCCGCTAACGCTTTACCATTTCGAATCATAAGGAGCCGAGCACCATGGCACAGAGCACCTCTTCAACCGGCAATCAGCCGCTGATCGAGCTCAGACACGTCGATAAGCACTATGGCGATCTACATGTCCTCAACGACATCAATCTCTCGGTCGACCGCGGCGAGGTCGTCGTCGTGATCGGGCCCTCGGGCTCGGGCAAGTCGACCATGTGCCGCACCATCAACCGCTTGGAGACCATCGACTCGGGCGAGATCCTCATCGAAGGTCAGCCGCTTCCGCAGGAAGGCAAAGACCTTGCCCGCATGCGCGCCGAGCTGGGCATGGTATTTCAACAGTTCAACCTGTTTGCACATATGACGGTGCTGCAGAACGTCATGCTGGGGCCGGTCGATGTGCTGGGCGTGTCCAAGGAGGAGGCTCGTGAGCGCGCCATGGACCTGCTGAGCCGCGTGGGCGTGGCCGAACAGGCCGATAAGGTACCCGCACAGCTCTCAGGCGGCCAGCAGCAGCGCGTAGCCATCGCTCGCTCGCTTGCCATGCAGCCCAAGGCCATGCTCTTCGACGAGCCCACGAGCGCCCTCGATCCCGAAATGATCAACGAGGTGCTCGAGGTCATGGTCCGTCTGGCCCAGCAGGGCATGACGATGATCGTCATCACGCACGAGATGAACTTCGCCCGCCGCGTGGCCGACCGCGTCGTGTTTATGGCCGACGGCCAGATCGTGGAAACCGGCACGCCTGACGAGTTCTTCGACCGCCCCCAAACCAAGCGCGCCCAGGACTTCCTCAACTCCATCAAGGGTCACTAACCCAATTGCCATCTTCGTTCGCCCTGACCATCCAAACTCGAAGGCTACACCTATGATCGGAACTCGCACTTCATCGTCCTACACCCCGCATGTCGACGTCGCCCCCGCCGACCGTCCGCTCATCCTGGTGGCGCCGCGCTGGGAAGAGGCGAAGCCGTTTTTGAGCGAGACGCTCTCCCCCAACGAGGAGATCGCGAGCGTCTTTGTCGATGCCATCCTTGCCGCCGGCGGCCTGCCGCTGCAGATGTCCATTACCGAAGATATTGAGGTTATCCGTCATTACGTCGATATCGCCGACGGCATCGCCATTCCCGGCGGCCCCGATGTCAATCCCAAACGTTGGGGCGATGATCGACCCTACGACCCCACCCTCTGCTGCGAGATCCGCGATAGCTTTGAGTTTAAGCTGGTCGGCGAGGTGCTCCGCGCCAAAAAGCCGCTCTTTACCACCTGCCGCGGCACGCAGCTGCTCAACGTCGCCACCGGCGGCACCCTGTGCATGGACGTGCCGAGCCTGGGCGCTCGCGAGGGCCGCACGCAGTGGCGCCATACCCACGTGCTCAACGACCCCGTGCATCCCGTCGAAGTCGTGCCGGGCTCGCTGCTGGAGCGCGCGGTTGGCGGGCACAGGCTGATCCAGACCAACTCCGCGCACCACTGCTGCGTGGAGCGTCTGGGTAAAAGCACGCGCTTGGTCGCCAAGGCAACCGACGGCGTTCCTGAGTGCATCGAGGTCGAAGGCCAGCCATTCTGTCTAGGCGTGCAATGGCACCCTGAGTACACGTGGAAGACGCTCGAGACCGACTTTAACCTGTGGAAGTCGTTTGTCGAGGCAGCGGCCAAGGTTAAGAAGGCTCGCTAGCTCGCGAATCACACAGGCTTAAACCTTCCATGCCAGGGGGGGGCGGACACCAGCCACGGTGCCCGCCCCCCCCGTATTTGGTATGCTCGGTATGTTTATCCCTCACAAACTATCAAAGAAATCTCGACTGCAATCGGTCTACGGTAAAGCAAATGGCAAAAACGCTTGCTACGTTGATTAGGCAGTCAATTAGAATCGAGGCGCATTGACCATTCCCCAACGGGGTCACGCCACAAATCCACATGAGCATCGAGGCTGGAAGCGGAAGCATGGAGTTGGCCCCGAGCTGTATGTAGATCGCTACAACGTTGACAAGCAGCAGCATGCCAATTGGACCGAAGCCGGACCCAAAATAGGAAACGGCAATCACGCAAGAGACCACGTATGCAAGGCAGACGACACTCGCCAGAAGAAGTCGATAGCAAAAAATATTCAGGTTGAAATACTGTTGAGCATCTAAAACGATCGAGCAGTTAAGACAGTACAAAACGACACTCGACAGGATAAACGCGCCCAAAAGGGCAAAAGAAGACAGCACCGCTCGCGCAACGATAGCGCACACACGCTTCCCTCCCCGAGCCTCTGACAACCCCCACGGTTCCTCAATAAAGCCCGAACTGACAAAGCGCGGCACAATGCAAGCCGCGATGAACGGAAAGAACAATGCATGAGCCAACGGGGCTACGTTGAACAGCAGACCGCGAAAAACCTCTGCATTACCAAATAGAAGAGCATCCTCTGCCGATAGCCGAAGCGTCGGGTCTGGGAAAAAGCCCAAGAAACTGTTCTCACGGAGGCTACAGAACCACATCGGGAAAGAATTAAGCTGCAATACCACCATGCACGCATAAATTGCCAGGATTAAGGCGTATGCCCATTTGCTCACATGCTTCAATTCTGAATGGAGGAACCCTTTAATCTGACGAGCCATTGAGCACACCCCCAGCACAAAAGCTCACGAGAGCGTAAATCAATACCGATAGACAGCTGGCTGCCGCGCCATATCCCAAAAGTGTCAGCTGCCCCATATCGCTATACCCAAGGGCACATCCGACTCCAAGGTACGGCCCCGGAAGAAAGAAGATCCATCGCAAGGATGGTATGGGCGCCTGAAGGAGGGTTCCGTAGAGCGTCAAGCTCATGACAAATCCAATAATTATCGCAGCCCCGCTCAATACAACGCTGTCTGTAATCCGATAGATGGTCACCGTCTCCAGAGCAACCGATATCACCAATACGGCATTGATCATCATCGCAGGCAAAAATGCAGCCAGCATGTCGTGCGTACAGCTTTGCCCACCACGTATTATGGCTATTGCAAAAAGAAGAAGGCAAAGCGCACTATATGCTGCGCCAATTATTAAAGCAGACGAAAGCACATGTGCTAGGACTCCATTAAAGCGGGTAAGACCTCTTGCTGAAGAAATTCGGTATCCCTCTTCATGGCCGCGCTCCTGTAAAATCGCCAGGCAAACGATGAGCGGAACGAACAGAGATGTGCCGGCAAAAGCACTGCGCACAAGAGACTTATCGGGTGCAGAAGGATCGATTACATTCCAGCAGAAACCAATATCCTCCCCAAAAACGCTATTGCCAAAGGCGAGCAACGTTGTTCCGTTTTTTAGAAAGACACCGAAGAGAAGGCCGAACGCCAGCATAAGCGCAAGACCAAACTTCGCCGGAAACATCCTGTGCAAACGCATCGTATCTGCCTTTATGGGATGGATCGCCCACTTCATAGCGAGACCGCCTTCATCAAGCGCCTGTAATACTCTTTTAGGGACGACGCCTCATCCCTTATGACATCCATCGATTCCTTTTTCAGCAGTTCGCCGTCATGAATAAACACGCAACTTGTTGCAACTGATGCCAACTCATCCAAATCATGGCTAGAGATGAGCATGGTCTTACCCTGTTCTCGATTCAATCGGCCGATAAGGGTCCATATACTCTCGATGCCCAGCGGGTCCAATCCATTTGCTGGCTCATCGAAAACTAGCAAGTCAGCGTCACCCAACAAAGCCGTAGCTATATCCAGCCGCCGTTTCATTCCCAGAGAAAAACTGCTTACGCTCTTTTTTTTCTTCGACGTCCAGCCCGACTAGGCTCAAAACGCGAGGAATCTCACGATTCTCATCAAGCCCCCATTCCGCACATCGGATTTGAAGATTCTCAACCGCGCTGAGAGATTGGTATGCTCCGCAGGAATCTGGCACATAGCCGACACGCGTCCGCATCAGGCCAAGCTCTCTTTTTGATTTGCCTCCAAAGAGCTCCACGCTCCCCGACGATGGCTCGCAGAGGCCCAAGACGATTTTAATAAGCGTGCTTTTGCCCGCACCGTTTGCACCGACAAGGGCACAGAGCTCAGACTGATGCACCTCGAAGGAAACGTCATGCAAAACGCGCCGTTTCCCGTAGCGCTTTGACAGCTTTGATAGCTTTATCGCCGATGCGTTCATTGGCCTCCCGTTCTGCTTGATAGCAAAACCGCTCATATCGTTCCTTCTTTCCTTTATCGTTTTCCATGGTTGTTATTGTTTTTCGACAACTCATATTTGTCAAGATAATCTAAATCAGAACCACCCTTAAAAAGGGTGGTTTGCTCTTAGGGTATAACCCACGGGCC
>CABRID010000053.1 GCA_902470895.1 uncultured Collinsella sp. | reverse complement strand
CCTCCCGTCTCCTGCGCCCCTCCCGGAACTGTCCACATCAGTGTAGCCAATCCACTACGGGCTCGGCCTCCACGCCGCCTCCGAGGCCGCGAGCGCCCACGGGGGCTCCGTTTCGCTCGCCAACAGCCCCTCGGGCGGCGCGGTGGCCACCATCGCGGTCCCCCTGTGAGGGCCTGACGACTCAGGCCCTTGATTCGCGATTTCGGGAATGACTCAATTGATTCGCAAAACCTCAGGCCGCTCCTTTAATCACTCCCTGGTTTCCGCCGGGGTTCGTAGCGGGAGGCGTGAAAAGGGGTGATTCAAAGGGTCGGAGAGATGCGTCTTAGCCGAGAATAAGGTTAGCCTTATCTTACTGCATGATTCGTGTGTTATAGTTAGATGTCTCTAACTATTTGGGGGCGATAGCAATGCGCGAATGCAAGGGCTTCTGGGACAAGAATGCCGGTCGGTACGACCGTTTCATGCGAAAGGACCGGGCGGCGTATGAGAAGATGTATGAGCTGATCAGGCCGGTGGTAAAAGCAAAAACCGTACTGGAGGTTGCCACCGGCACGGGGCTTATCGCAAAGAGCATCGTAAATGCGGCGGCGCACATCGAAGCTACGGACGCTTCTGCAAAGATGATCCTTGAAGCAAAGCGGGACAATCAATCCGCAAAGCTGCACTTTTCCGTACAAGATATGTTCCGCCTGCCCTATGCACAGAAGTCCTTTGATGTGGTGATCGCGTCCAACGCGCTTCACATAGTGCCGCATCCGGAAAAGGCCCTGCAAGAAATCAGGCGGGTGCTGAAGGACGACGGCGTGCTCATCGCGCCAACCTTCACCCACGCGGGGAGCTCGGTTTCCGGCAAGGCAAAAGCCTATTTCATGAGTATGGCGGGATTCCCCCTCCACAGCAGGTGGACAAGCGAGGAATACCTACGTTTCCTGCGTCAAAACGGCTGGGCAGTGCAGAAAAGCGCGGTGCTGAAGGCCTCGTTCCCGTTGACCTATGCGGAATGCACGAAATCGGAGGGGCCAGATGTCGTTCTTTGAAAACACCCGCAAGCCCGTGGGCCTCGGCGGAAAACTTATGGTTGCCATGATGAATCTGGGGCACAGCCCTGTGGCGCGGTGGGGACTTCGATTTCTACGACTTGCGCCAAATGCCAAGGTGCTGGATTGCGGCTGCGGCGGCGGGGCGAACATAAAACGGCTGCTGAAAAAATGCCCGCATGGCGTCGTCAAGGGCATCGACTATTCGCCCGTCAGCGTGGATAAGACTAGAAAGCTCAACCGAACCGCAATTCAGGAGGGGCGTTGCGCCGTTCTGCAAGGCAGTGTGGCGGATATGGCATTTGAGGATAGCTGCTTCGATGCAGTCACGGCCTTTGAGACCGTCTACTTTTGGCCTGATTTGCCCCGATGCTTCCGTGAGGTCTGGCGGACGCTGAAGCCAGACGGGACAATTCTTATCTGCAACGAGAGCAATGGCGATACGGACAAGGACGAGAGGTGGACGCAGATCATCGGCGGCATGACCATCTACAAGGACATTGAATTAAAAGCTTGTCTGGAGCAGGCGGGTTTTCACGAGGTGCAGATACACAAAAAGAAAAAGTGGCTCTGCGTCACGGCGCGGAAGTAAGGGCATCAAGCACGGGTGTTTTTGCATCCATCCTGCACATGGCGATAGGCATGACGGTCATAGCGGCTGTGCTGGCGGCAATTATGACAGTTCTTATTCACTGAGGAAGAAACCTATGAAATGTAAAATTGAGAAAAACACCGTGCAGGAGACGCTGATCCTCCCGCTGTATTCCCGAAAGCTGTGTACGGAGCTGTACCCGAACCTTTACAGGGATGAAACAGCGGTTCGTCTGCTCGACCAGATCGACTACGACTTTTCAGAGGCAGAGAAAAACTCCCGCAGCCTGATGCAGCGTTTTGGTGCGCTGGAGGTGGCCATGCGGCAGGGTGATCTTGCTTTCGAGGTGCGGGATTACCTGAAAGGCCACCCCAATGCGGCGGTGGTCAATCTGGGCTGCGGGCTGGACAACACCGGCAGAACCTGCGACAACGGTAGATGCAAGATCTACAGTCTGGACTTCCCGGATGTGATTGCCTTGCGGCAGCAGCTACTGCCCGCCGGGAATCGAGAACAAAATATCCCCTGTGACCTGAAAGACACCGCATGGTTTAGCAAAATCGATGCCTCCGGCGGGGTGGTGTTCTTTGCCTCCGGGGTGTTCTATTACTTTCTGACCCAGCAGGTCCGGGAACTGGTGCGGGAGATGGCGGACGCTTTCCCCGGCGGTGTGCTGGTCTTTGATGCTGCCAATCGGACGGCAGTAAAGATGATCGCAAAAACATGGCTTAAGACTGCAAAAATCAAGGATGTTGGGGCATATTTTGCGGTTTCGGATGCCGCCAAGGAAATCGGCGCGTGGGACAGCCGTCTGCAGGTCACAAGTCGCGGCTATATGCTGGGTTATAACGATTTGAGAGACCCTTCTGTCAGCGGCTTTTTCCGGTTTCTCGCAAGGGTCGGTGACAACGGGATGAAAATGCAAATCGTGAAAAAAAGATTTTGAGAGGCAAAAATGCAAAAGACGAGCACTTCTTGCCGCTCAATTGGCAAGAAGCGCTCGTCTTTTCTTAACGCGTCGTATGGCGGAGAGAGCGCAAGTTACGCGAGCGCCCTTCTTGCCAGCTCGGCCGCGCCAAGGATTCCTTGGTCGCCGCCGCAGCCCGGAGCGCAGATGTAGCTCTCTATGTCCTTAAGCTCGGCGGTCTGGATGTAGCCACCCAGATATTCGAGGGTCTTCTTGCGGACGATGCCGTAGAGCTGCTCCTGGTGCATCACGCCGCCGCCGAGGACGATACGGCGAGGCGAGTACATGAGCACGAGGTTCGCGCACATCTGCCCCAGATAATCCCCCTCGAGCGCCCACACCTCAGCGTTGTCCGCGAGCTCGGCCGCGGGCTTTCCCCAGCGCGCGGCGATGGCGGGGCCGGAGGCGAGGCCCTCGAGACAGCTCGCGTGGCTCGGGCAGACGCAGCGTCCCTCCTCGGTGGGACGGGTCCTTACCAGCATGTGGCCGGCCTCGGGGTGCAGCATGCCGTGAAGGAGCCTGCCCGCGCACATGACGCCCGCGCCCACGCCGGTGCCGATGGTCACGTAGACGGCGTCCTCGAGCCCCTTGCAGCAGCCGAAGACCACTTCGCCGAGGCAGGCAACGTTCACGTCCGTGTCGTAGGTCACCGGAATCCCGAGGGCGTCGGCGAACGCGGCGCGAAGACCATAGCCTCGCCACGCGAGCTTGGGCGTCTGGAGGATGGAACCGTAGCGCTCATCGTTGGGGTCGACGCAGGTCGGGCCGAAGGCGCCGATGCCCAACGCGTTTACATCGCGGGCGGTGAACCACTCGACCATTTGTGGGACGGTCTCGGCGGGCGTAAGCGTCGGGGTCTCCATACGGTCGAGAACCTCGCCGTCGCCGGACACCACGGCACAGACCATCTTGGTCCCGCCGGCCTCGAGGGCGCCGAGCCTCATTTGCTTTTCGCTCATGTGATCCTCCTTACAAAGGGACGCCCGCAGTCATGGTCAACCGCGGGCGCCCATAACGTTGGCTTGTTTCGAGGCGACCCTACCTGGGCACGCGGTCCTGCCTTGTGGCAAACGGGGCGAGCACGGCGTGCGGCTCGCTTTGGTACCAGTAGGCGACGGTGGAGATGTCGTCCTCGCGCTCGTAGAGCTTGATGTCGTCGTTGCCGAGGTCCTGGAACGTCACGCGCAGGTCCTCCTTGAACGAGATCGGGTCGGGAAGGTGCCACCTGTAGAGGCCGTGCCTGGGCAGCGCGTCGTCGTTGGTCGCGAGCATCGGGTTCGGGTTCGGCTTGCCCGCGCTGAAGCGGTCGCGCGTGGCGTCGCGCGTCGAGCGGTACGGGTAGCCGGCGAACAGCGTGTTGAAGCACTGCGCCTCGGGCAGCGCGTGGGGCGGCCTGTCGAGGAAGGCCCAGGCACCGCCGAAGTAGTCCTCGGCTCCCGTCGAGGTGACCGTGGGGAACTCCTCGTCGCCGTCGAGGAAGAACTTCATCTCGCCCTCGCCCCACCAATAGCGCTCCAGGGCGCACAGGGCCATGTAGGTGCCGACGTAGTAGCCCTTACCGCGCACGCCGTCGAGCACGGTGTAGTCGACGCCCCTGCGGGTGCTGCGCTCGCGGTTAAAACGGGCGTGGAAGTACATGGCGTCGTCCGGCACGTCGGTGAGCGCGTAGTTGAACGTGTAGAAGATGTACTTAATGAACCCGGGGTGCTCGCTCGTAAGCGTGACCTTGGCGTGCTTCCTGAAAGGCATCTCGAAGTAGCAGTTCATGCCGCCCGTCGGGTTCACGCAGATGGGCATCGAGTTGACGATGGCGCGCTCACCGAAGCCGTTGCAGAAGAAGTCGCCGACAGGGCACTCGACCGAGGGGGTCTCCTCGTCGTCCCAGTAGAAGCGCAGCACGAGGTCGCGCATGACGAAGCTGCCGGCGGCGGTCTTGTCGGGGACGGTCATCCAGATGTGGCGGATGATGCCGGGGCCCTCGATGTCCGCGAGCGTGATGGTCTCGCCGGACTCAAGGGGCACGCAGCACGAGCCCTTGCGGCCGACGCCGAGGTGGCTGGCCGACATGGCGGCACGGCCCTTCTCGCCCGTGATGTTCTCGGGGGTGATGGCGCGGCTTTCCTCACCGCCGTGCATCCACACGTCCTTAAGGAACTCTCTCATCGTCGACCTCCTCTATTCGTCGTCTTCGCACTCGGCGGAACTGGCACCGTTCACGTAGACGATCTGCTGGCGCGCCTCGTCGACGAGGGCGTCGAAGTCGAGTTTCTCGTCGGGGCGCGCGAGCGCGACCGTCATGGCGAGCGGGAGGTTGACACCCGCGATCACGTGGATCCGGTCGGAGGCGAAGCGGGAGAAGCGCTGGTTCACGCTGCCGCCGAGCGCGTCGGTGAGGACGACGACCTCGTCAGTGCCCGAAAGAGCCGCCTCGACCGCCGCGTCGAGCCCCTCGCCGTTGTCGTTCACGTAGGCGCACACGGCGTTGACGGCGTCGCTCTTACCCGTAAGGAACTCGAGGGTGTCCTTGAAGCCCTGGGCGAGAAGGGAATGGCTCGCCACAACTATCTTTCTCATTGATTCACCAATCTCTTGGGTCGAAGCTAGGCGAGGATGCCAGCGGCGGAGGCGACCATCGCGAGGACGATCACCACGAGGATGAGGACCGTCATGCTCGCGTTCTTCTTGGTAAGAAGGTAATACGCGCTTCCCGTGATGGCGGCGGGGATCATGGCAGGCAGGATCTTGTCGAGCAGCGGCTGAATCTCCATCGAGACGTCGCCGAAGCTGAAGCTAATCGGGCAGGTGACGCCGATGACCGAGGCGATGAGGCAGCCGACCACGGTGAGGCCAAGCACGGAGGCGGCGGCAGTGAGGTTGGGAAGCTTCTCGCTGAAGTCGGTGACGAGCTTCACGCCCTGCTTGTAGCCGAACTCGAGGGCGTGCATGCGGACCCAGAAGATGGCCAGGATGAGCGCGAACCAGATGCCGGCTCCCACGGGGTTGCCCTCGATGGCCATGTAGGCGGCGATGGAGCCCATGATGGTCGGGATCATGGTCATGAGCAGGGAGTCGCCGACGCCGGCGAGCGGTCCCATGGTGCCGATCTTCAGGTCTTGGACGGCGTCCGCCGCCGCTAGGCCGTCGCGTTCCTCCATGGCCACGCAGGCGCCAAGGATGATGGCGGCGAGCCAAGGCTGGGTATTGTAGTAGCGGAAGTGGTTGTTGAGCGCTTGCTTATAGTCCTCGTCGTTCGTGTAGATCTTCCTCAGGACCGGCGAGAGGGCGTAGGCGACTGAGGCGCCCTGCTGGGTCTGGTAGTTGAAGGTGCACACGCTCATGAGCCAGCGCCAGTTCGCGTTGCGCAGATCCTTCTTGGTGACCTTGTAGCCGGAGGGCTTGCCCTCGGCGACGGCGGTGATGTTCTCGTTTTCCATGGTTACTCATCCTCTCCGATGAAGGCGTCTGCGGAAGCGTGGGCGGCGAGCTCGGTGTCCCTCTCGGCACGCTGGTAGAACGCGATCGCGAGGGCAACGCCGACGATGGCGGCGCCGATGATGGGCACGTTCAGGAAGGCCGAGAGGAAGAAGCCGACGAGCAGGTACTGGAAGTACTTGCCGGTGGGCATGTAGCGGAGCAGCATGGCGATACCGATGGCCGGGAGCATCTTGCCGGCGAGGGTGAGGCCGGAGAGGAACCACTGAGGCATGACCTCGAGGAGCCAGTTGACGGCGGGCTGGCCGAGCGTCACGGAGACAAAGACGGGCAGGGCGGCGCACAGGCCGAAGAGCGCGGGGCAGACCCACAGGATGGCGTTCATCTGATTGAACTTACCCTCGTTGCAGAACTTCTGGGACTTCTCGACGACGAAGCCGTTGAGGATCTTGACGATGACGTCGAGCTGGATGCCGAGCATGCCGACCGGCAGGCCGATGGCGAGGCCCGTGTCCGCGCCCAGGGTCACGCCGTAGGCGGTGGCGATGATGGCCATCGTGCCGTAGTCGGGAATCGACGAGCCGCCGAAGCCCGCGACGCCGAGCTGCATGAGCTGGATGGTGCCGCCGATGACGAGGCCGGTCTGCCAGTCGCCCATGACGACGCCGGTGATAAGGCCCCAGAAGACGGCATAGTTGACGAAGATCATCGGGATGCCGTAGTAGTCCACGTGCTTGATGAAGGCCAGCAGGGTCAAAAGGACGACCTGCAGGATAGTGAAGTTGACCATGATCCCTCCTTAGATGAGGTCGGCGACGGAGACGGGCTTGTCGGCGGGCACGAACTGTGCCGTCACCTTGACGCCGCGGGCGATGAGCGCCTTGTAGCTCTGGACGTTCTCGGCGGAGGCATAGGCGCGCTGGGTGAGCTGGACGCCGCCCTCCTTGACGAGCGAGCCGCCGACGATCAGCGACGGGAGCTCGATGCCCGACTCGACCAGGTGAAGGATCGTCTCGGGCTCCTTGGCGATGACAAAGACCTTCTCGCGGTCGTACTTGCCCGCCGCGAAGTTCTTGAGCGCGGTCTGCTCGGAGATGATCGAGACGGCCATGCCCGCGGGGCGCGCCATCCTCATAGTGGACTTCAGGACCTCGTCGCCGGCGACCTTGTCGTCGATGACCATGACTCGGGTCGCGCCCGACACCGGGGCCCACTGCGTCACGATGATGCCGTGAAGCAGGCGATTGTCGATTCGTGCCATAACAACACTCATGTTTGCTCCTATCAAATGAAGTTTTACGTTCGGTACTGCCTCGGCGCTATCCGGATTCGCGCCGGGCAAGGGGTTATCGGATTATTGAGGACGCGCAGTCAGCTTGCGGCGGCGCGGGGAAGGTCACTCGTCGAGCAGGAGGTCCGAGGAGCCGAGGCGCTCTTCTCGCGCCGGGGCGGCGCTCACGCTTATGTAGTCGAAGACATATGCGATCTCGCTTACGGGAACCTCTACGCGATAGCGCGTCGAGATGCTCGAGAAGCTCTGCCTGAAGGACTCGATGAAATCGGCACGCTCCTCCTCGAAGCGGTCCTGGCCAACGTAGGTCTCAATGGGGTTTCTGGTAACAAGGCGCTCGACGAGACAGCAGAGGTGGACGTAGAGCCCAATGATGGCGTTGCTGCCGATCTTCTCGCCTGTCCTGCGCTGAAGCTCGTGCACGGCGCTCTCGATCTCGTGGAATAGCCGCTCCGGGTCGAGGATGGTGATGGAGCGGATGACGTTCTGCAGCGTCATGTTCGAGAGCAGCTTCTCGTGGAAAGAAGAGAGCTCGGAAGCGTCAAGCCACCTGCCGAACACGGCATCGACCTTAGAGGCGGACGCCGTCGACATGATGTCCTCGAGGGCGACGAAGGGGACGGAGGCGACCCCGGGGTCTCCCGTGCCGATGACGGCGCAGACGCGGTGCTCGGAGAAAACGGCGTCATTCGACCCGTTCGCGACGAGCTGCTTGAAGGGCCTCGTGAGCAGGCGCGCGCCTATGGTGCGCGGGAGGCTCTGCGAGAGGAGCTGGCGTATCCTCTCCGCGGCGTCGACCCCGGACTCGGAGCAGAAGACGATGGCGTCCTCACGGTTGACGCGCTCGATCACCTTGCAGTGCGTCACGCACGCGGCGGTCGCATCGCCAAGAACCTCGGCGATGGACTTGCCGCCGAGCAGCCCGACCCCGATCTCGAGCGCGAGCCCGGTGGAGACGTTGTTCACCACGCCGATAGTGGAGTCGGTAACGTTCTCGAGGGCCTTATAGGCCTCCTCCAAGGAGCCCATGTCGACGAGGAACACGACCCCGGTGCAGTAGGAATGGCGGTCGACGAGGCGCTGGAGCGGACCGACGATCTCCTTCAGCTGCTGGTCGTAGGGCATGTCGACAGCCTCGTACACATGCATGCCGAGCATACGGTTCGCCGCGTCGGCGATGCTCGTCGCCGTTGAGTAGCCGTGGGACAAGATGACGCAGAGCGTCCGAAGGGCCTTCGCATCGCGAGACTCCGATGCGACGCACAGCGTCAGAAGCGTCTTCGTGAAGCGATCGAGCGAGATTCCCAGCGCCCCTTCCACGTCTGCGGCGACCTGATCGGAGACGCTCGAGGCAAACGGTAATTCGGAGGTCACGGCACCGAGGAGATGGGAGATTTGCTCCGCACAGGCAGACTTTCGCTTAGCCAGGCCGATGCCCGGCCACAACTGCAGGCAAATCTCCTGGGCCAGTAGAAAAGCGACCTTCCTCGAAAGCTCGATGCCATAAGAAGAGCCTGCGTCGGCAAGGACCGCGCCCACGATGCGCTCGAAGGCGCGCGACCTCGAGGAGGTAACGCCGCGGCCGAAGATCAAGTGATCCTCAACGCCGCGCACAGCGGAGACAGCTTGCGAGACGAGCTCGGAGACAGAGAGCTCCCCGGCGCAGAATCGCTCATCGAGAGAGCACAGGGCATCGAGCGCCTGCTCGACCGGCCCTGTGCTCTCGGCGGCATCCAGGGACGCGTCAATCAGAACGCCATCATCGGGCTGTTGATCGATCTGCGCGGAGGAGAGGAGCCCGCTGGGAAGAAGATACGGGCGAACGACGACGTAGTCGCCCTCGCGATTGAGGAACGCTTTGGCGCAGCAGTTCGTCACGCAGGCGCGCAAGCCGGCGATGTTATCGGAAAAGTCCGCGTTCACGAGGCAACGGTATGCGCCGCGGCTAATCTTCACATCAGAACCGATTCGGCACCCCTCGCTGCGCAGGAAGCTCAAGATGAGATCCTCGCGCTCCTCGGGGGTCCGCTCCTTGAGTGAGGGGACGCGGGCACAGATGGGCATTTTGCTGTAGGCCGAGGAAACCTTCAGGTCATCGGCGGAAAGCGTCGTCGAAAGAACGAGGCGAGCGCGCGGCGCATCCTGGGAGGCATCGAGCCCGAGGGCCGTCGCAAGGCAGTGCTCCATCGCAGAGGGAGAGAGTGCCTCGATGCCGTTGACAAAAACCACACCCCCGCGCGATTTCGCGATCGACTCGTCAAGAAGCCCGTTGAACGAGGCGGCGTCCGGGACCCCGGCGCAGTCGATGCGCACATAGGAGGAGTCGCGGGGCAGCAAGCCCTGGTTCTTACCGTACTCGTACACAAGACGAGAAAGGAAAGACTTGCCGACACCCACGCCGCCGCTCAAGAGGATGGGCAGGCCGAACGGAGGGTACTGAACCGCAGCCTTGCACTGCTCGACAACGGAGCTGAGGCTCAGGTCAAAGCCCACGGCACGCGCGAAGTCACGGTGATCGGCGATTCCCGTCGCCTGGATGAGGTCGGCGAGCGAGGCGTACTCGCTTGCAGAGAGCTTTACCTGAAAACGCTTCTGGAACGCGCGGCGATGAAAATAACGGACAGGCCTGCCCGCCACCTTAACCACAAGGCCGGCGCGAACAAGGTCGTTGAGGTACTGGCTCGCCAGACTCCTGGAGATGATGAGCGTCTCGGCGATGTCGGAGGTGGACAGACGGGCAAGGTCGTCGAGCGAGACGGCAGAGGTGAGGGCCTCGAGATGCTCGAGAATCCTGTCCCTCATGTCGACGGGCTTCTTTGCCAAGCTGTCCTGTGCGGTCTTGTCCATGACTTCTTACCTCCTTGTACAAGGAGTATAAGGGGAACACAGAGAACGGAAGGGGGCGCGTGGGGGAATCAACAGCCCCGAGGAGAAGTTCACCACTTGAGGGGCAGAAAACAACGGCCATTGAACATTCAGGGCCGACGCTCAACACTTCGGCTCGACACTTCGCTTTGGAAAGGGCCCTGCACGATGGTGCAGCCCTCCATCTCGCAGCACAGGTCGCCGAAGGTCGCGAGGATGCGCTCCTTCTGTTCCGCGGGCGAGACGACTCGGTGGGCAAGGTCCTCTCAAAAGGGGTCGTCCGACGCCGCAAGACCTCGATGACCGACTACCGCCTCGAGCAAGTGGCGGATTACCTCTGTACTATCGAACTTGCCTTGGTCAAGTACGAGGCCAAGGAGGACGGTGAGACGTACAACAAGTTCTTCGGAGGTATAGGCTCTTTCAAAAGGAACTGGTTCAAGCAAGCCCGCAGCAAGCGGATATAGATGGCCTCGCGGTTTCGCAAGGAACGGCCAGCTCTCCTCTGGCGAGGAACACCGGGCGACGTGCCTCGAGCAGCGGAAGCTGAAGCGCAAGCAGAAGCAGCGCGGGCAATGATCGGTGCGGATATGGGCCCAGACGTGAACAGTGCTACGTCCCCTGTTCACGGGGCGCGAAACCGCAAAGGTTGCACAGAGGTTGCAAAATAAGAAGCCCCCGACCTGTTTTCGCAGGTCAGAGGCTTGAAATCAACGAATATCGTTTACTCCCACTCGATGGTCGCGGGCGGCTTGGACGTGATGTCGTAGCACACGCGGTTGGCGCCGGGAACCTCGGCCACGATGCGGCCGGAAATGCGGGCCAGCACGTCGTAGGGCAGCTTGGCCCAGTCGGCGGTCATGGCATCGCTGGACTCGACGGCACGCAGGATGATCGGGCGCTGATAGGTGCGCTCGTCGCCCATAACACCGACGGACTTGATGTCGGGCAGGACCGCGAAATACTGCCAGCAGCTGTGCTCGGAGTTGCGCTCGCCGGTCTGCTCAAACAGGCGCTGATTGTAGGCGTCGAGCTCCTCGCGCACGATAGCGTCAGCGTTCTTGAGGATCTCGAGCTTCTCCTTATCGACCGCACCGATGATGCGGATGGCCAGACCCGGGCCCGGGAAAGGCTGACGGAACACGATGTGACCCGGCAGGCCCAGCGCCAGGCCAAGCGCGCGGACCTCGTCCTTAAAGAAGTGATCGAGCGGCTCGATGAGGTCGAAGTGCACGCCCTCGGGGAACGGGATCAGGTTGTGATGGCTCTTGATGGTGGCCGTCTTGCCGCCCGTCTTGCGAGCGCCGGACTCGATGATGTCGGGGTAGATGGTGCCCTGAGCCAGGTACTTGACCGGCTTGCCATCGGTCTCGAGCTGCTGAGCAACCGCGAAGAACTCTTTCCAGAACTGCGTACCGATGATGCGGCGCTTCTCCTCGGGCTCGGTCACGCCGGCCAGAAGCTCGGCATAGCGGTCCTCGGCGTGGACGTGGATAAAGTCGACGTCAAACTGCTTGGTGAAGACCTCCTCCACCTGCTCGGGCTCGCCCTTGCGCAGCAGACCGTGGTTGATGAACACGCAGGTCATCTGCTTGCCCACGGCGCGAGCGCCCAGCGCAGCCACGACGGAGGAGTCGACGCCACCGGACAGGGCCAGAATCACGCGGTCGTCGCCGACCTTCTCGCGGAACTCGGCCGTCATGGTCTCGACCAGGTTGTCCATACTCCAGTTGGGCTCCAGGCCGCAGATCTCAAACAGGAAGTTGCTCAGCAGCTGCTGACCATACTCGGAGTGCTTGACCTCGGGGTGGAACTGCGTGGTGAAAATCTTGCGCTCGACGCACTCCATGGCAGCAACCGGGCACACGTCAGTGCTGGCGGTAACGGTAAAGCCCTCGGGCACCTCGGAAACGGCGTCGCGGTGGCTCATCCACACGGTCTGCTCCATGGGCGTGGAGTTAAAGAGCTTGGCGCCGGCCGTGCGCGTGATGGTGGCGCGGCCGTACTCGCCCACCTCGGAGTGGCCGACCTTGCCGCCGAGCGTCACGGCCGTGATCTGATGGCCGTAGCAGAAGCCCAGGACGGGAAGGCCCAGGTCAAAGATGGCGGGATCGATAGACGGAGCGTCCTCGGCATACACGGAAGCCGGACCGCCAGAAAGGATGAGCGCAGAGGCGTTCATCTCGCGAATCTCGTCGGCCGAGATGTCGCAGGGGACAATCTCGGAATACACGTTGAGGTCGCGGACGCGACGGGCAATGAGCTGACCGTACTGCGCACCAAAGTCGAGTACGAGGACCTTTGCGGAAGCCTTTTGATCCATGGTTCCCCCTCTTGTTGGCGGGGAGCCGGTGCCCACCCGCGTGAATGAACGAAAATAGCCTTCATAGTGTACACGTTATATGGGGTTTCTCGCCCCTCGCAGCCATCAGCGCACGGCAAACGCACGACCTAGGCCCTTATTTGACGGCAATTGAAGTGTTACCAAACGTTACAGATGATGTAATACGTTTGAACATTGGACGCCCTGTGCCACAATACTGCCGAACGACTCCGCCCTTGCGGCGGCAAATACGATAGGAATACCAGCATGAAGCGCATCCTTCTCATCGCCACGGGCGGCACCATCGCATCGACCGAGGACGGCAACGGCCTCTCCCCCGCCCTGACCGGTGAGGAGCTCGCCCAGAGCGTCCCCGAGATCTCGGACCTCTGCGAGCTCGACGTGGTGCAGCCCATGAACATCGACAGCACCAATATGCGCCCGAGCGACTGGATGCGTATCCGCGATGTCATCGTCGAAGGCTATGCCGATCACGACGGCTTCGTGATTCTGCACGGCACCGACACCATGAGTTACACCGCGGCAGCACTTTCCTACCTGATTCAGGACAGCCCCAAGCCCATCGTGCTCACCGGCTCGCAAAAGCCCATGGGCAACCCCTTTACCGATGCCAAGCTCAATCTGTATCAGAGCCTGCTCTATGCGCTCGATGAGCATTCGCACGATGTGTCGATTGTGTTTGGCGGCGTCGCCATTGCCGGCACGCGCGCCCGCAAGCAGCGCACCATGAGCTTTAACGCGTTCATTAGCGTCAACTACCCGCCCATTGCCTACATCCGCAACGACCGTATCGTGCGCAACGGGCTCCACGGCACTCATCTGGGCGAAAACCCGGTGCGTTTCTACGACAGCATCGACCCGCGCGTATTTGTACTCAAGCTTACGCCCGGCGTAAACCCGGGCATCCTCGACGCCCTTGCCAATAGCTACGACGCCGTGATTCTGGAGACCTTTGGCATTGGCGGTATTCCCGAGTTTGGCGAGTCGGGCGAGTCGTTCCAAGAGGCAATTTTCCGCTGGGTCGATTCGGGTCGCACCGTCGTTATGACCACGCAGGTCCCCGAAGAGGGCCTCGATCTGGGCATTTATGAGGTCGGCCGTGCTTACGCCGATCATCCGGGCATTCTGCGCGGCGACGACATGACCACCGAGACGCTTGTGGCCAAGACCATGTGGGCACTCGGCCAGTCACGCGATGCCGCCGAAATCCAGCGCCTGTTCTACAGCCAAGTCAACCACGACCGCATCCCGATGGCGTAGTCCCTAAGGCAGTTCCACTTATCGCAGCCTCAAACGACAGGTGGTCCCCCTCGGGCCGTGCAAAAAACGGAGTATTCTGCAATTTCCCCGACGGAGACATCAAATCAACTGCTTATTTGGCGGGCTTTTAGTGTGAAAAGGCCGTCTTGTAAATAGTTATTCCTCGTTTTTTATTAAGTGTGTGGATTAACTAGTGCCAAAAACGCAATGCAACCCATTCGAACTGGTAGCGCGCAGAGATGTGGTGTAAGAGGCGGGGCATGCCCCGCCTCTTCTCTTTCTTGAAAGGGAGGGGACACCGCCTAGAATTCGTCGTTGGAGTAATGAAGGT
>CABRID010000052.1 GCA_902470895.1 uncultured Collinsella sp. | reverse complement strand
GCGCAACGCGTTGCGCTGAGTCCTGAGGCTGTTGCAATGAAAATGAGAATCAAGGATTTAGAGAGGAGCGAGCCCCAGGGCTCAGTTGCCGAAAATCCATTTGTTAATTCTGCCGCCAATGGGTATACTCCGTATCGATGGCCCCGGGAATGACCTCTGATTCAAGTCACCGGGGCTCAATTTGTGTTTATAGGAGCTTTCTTGTCTGACGAGCGCAACAACCACCAGACGATGAAGTGCGCGGCTCAAGGGCGCCATGATGCGACAACGCGCCTATGGGCCGAGAAATGGCTTTCGGCTGAACGGCTTTCCCCGTATCTCGAAGAATGCAATGGAGACATCGACAAGGCTCTAGAGCTCTACGAGTGGAACGCCTCTCTAGGCCAGTTCCTTATGCGCGACATATCTCATTTTGAAGTGGCGCTGCGCAACGCCTACAACGACATTATGGAGTCCCGCTGGGATGGCGAGGAACATTGGCTCCTCGACGATGCTTCTCCCGCGCGTAGGCCCGTGCTGAGGAAGTCTGCCAACGGAATGCTCGACTCGAATCGCATTAATCGAAAGACTATCGATGCTGCTGCGAGTAGCTTGCCGAGTGACTTTACGACCGGAAGCCTGGTTGCCGGCCTCACGCTCGGCTTTTGGGTGCACTTG
The DNA here is from genome assembly GCA_902470895.1 of uncultured Collinsella sp. GTDB lineage: Bacteria > Actinomycetota > Coriobacteriia > Coriobacteriales > Coriobacteriaceae > Collinsella. The sequence continues at coordinate 13,617 of CABRID010000052.1, read as the reverse complement.
GCAGACCGCAGTCGTGAAGCGGTGATTTGGAGATCAGGACTCTATCTTGCGTGGCCAAAGGGAACAAAGCGAGCCGAACTTCAGGAAAAGCTCTACGGGATACTGCGTGTGCGAAATCGCGTAGCCCATAACGAGCGGCTCTTCGACCCTAAGCGTGATGAACTTTCGCCTAGGAAGGTAGATGCTGATGCCGTGAGCCTGTTCGGGCAGCTTTGTCCTGAGGCGGCGGACTTTCTGTATGGTGATCATGACCTGCCTTTGGACGCGTTTCTTGCGGATTATCCCGCGCCTGTGAAGGTTGAGTTGTAGCGGCTGCTGGGCTTTTGGCTGCGGATCGGCGGCAGCTTTCACCTTAGGACGCCTACGTCTATTTGCGTGCCGTTTTCATAAGCCGTATTACCGTGAGACTAAATTGCCAAAGATGCCGCTAGTGGGTTTGTGGGGCCAACTATTTTATTTATCCTCCATTTTCATATGGACATATAGGGAGCCATTCTCGCGTGAATTTAACACATCGAGTGCGTGGATATGAATGGGCTGGTTTTCTTGTTCTACTGTTTCGTTTGGTGTCCTTTGGGCCTGTGCCGATGCGTCTGCGGCTCCAATGCTGCGAGCTGTCCAATTTGGAACTTGTGAGTTCCGAATTGGACAGCTACTGATGCAGCTTGAGCTTGGAATGGGCGTTGAATAATTCTTAGAGAAATGCTTCGAGTTGGCGAAAGTGGAGCTGTAGCAGGCTTCCGCGCCCTGGGGGATGGGCGAGCGAGCCCAGACGCGCCTTTCTAGCAAGTGCCCCGAGCTGGGCGACCTGCTGCTGAAGCTGAAGGCGGCGGGAAGGTAGGGGCGTTAGCTGTCTGCATGGCGCGTGCCTGTCGCGTATCGTTACTCTTCCTGCTGCTTGGCAGGCAAGATGTAGACGTTCTCGGCGTCCACGGCGATCTGCGCGGGGCGGTTGTAGAGGGTGTCGATCTCCTTTACGCTCTGCTTGAACGGCGTGACGTCGGGCGTCTTTGCCTGATGGAGCTTTTCGAGGAGTTTCTCGGATTGCTTGTCGTTGAACTTTCCGATGCTCTCTCCTGCGCCTTCGAGCGCCTCGTCGATGAGTGTATGGTCGCCCACGGGGGTCTTTGCGATGGCGTGACCGAGCAATTTGCCCGCGGACGCGATACCGCCCAGCAGTGCCGCATCGACGGTGTCGACAGCCCCCGCTTCGAGTGCGTTGTAGCAGTCGGTGTAGAGCTCGCGGTACGCGAGCGAATCAGCCTCGATCTTCGCGGTGGCGTCCGCGAGCTTTGCGGGCTCGAAGTTCTGGGCGAGCATGGGTTCGAGGAACAGCGAGAACGCGTGGATGTAGGTGGCGAGCTGGCAGTCTTTGAGGTAGTCGAGCACCTTGTCGAGGCGTCTGCCCAAGCCGTCTCGCACCTCGATGAACCCTTTCTTTTTCAGATCCGCCTGTGCCTGCGAGCGGAAGAGTTCCATGTCCTGCGCGGACGACTGCTTGATGTCGAGCACCTTCATATGGGCGTTTGCCATGTAGGTGGCGTTGCCGTAGTTGAGGCCGTAACCGTTGAGGATGTCTGCGAGCGTCTTGAGGTTGCCACGCATGTTGGCCTTGTCGCGCTGACGCATGTACTCGAACATTTCGTCGACGGACTCCTGGATGGAGTCGAGCTTTTGGTTTATCTGCGCGATTGCGGCTGCCATGAATAGCGATGTTGGATCGTAAGGCACCTGCGTGACGCTCGTGGCGATGTCGCCCTCGACTACGTGGAAGCGCGCCTGCCCAAGGCCCTTGGCGGCGTCGCGGTAGCCCCCTGTGAGACCGCTGCCGTCCTTGAACGAGTTGAGTTTCGACGGATCGAGCGGGTTACCATATTTGTCAGTCGCCTGGAGCAGCGTGGGCACGCTCACCGTGTTGGTGACGGTGCGAAACATCGAGGGGAGCGAGGCGAACGCCACGCCGAGTTGGGGAATTCGCTCGAGCGGTAGCTTGATGGCGCCGGAGACGTCCACCCGCTTCTGAGTGAGCGCGAGGTGGATTTTGGTCGATGCGAGCTGTTTTGCCACGAGCTCCTCTCGGCCGTCGTTCGCCGAGGGTTTGGTCTCGTTGTCTGCCATAGCGCGCTCCTTGCTTACGTTGATAGTCGTGGGCATTATCTCATCGCCTGGTGGCTTGCTAGAGCGGGGTAGAGGCCGAGCGTCTGGCGAAACTCGTTAACTGATTGCATTTCAGCGGATTGGGTTGATTATAAGAGAAGGACGGCTATCCATCTGCCCTTCCCAGTTGAGTTCGCTTTGAGCTACTGTTCGTGCCTATGCTGCTTGGGCTCAAGCCTTCTCGCTGCCGTGAAGCAGGCCGTGGCCGCCATGGCCAATGTGATGCTGGCCATCCAAGTGGAGTCGCCGGTTGCAGCGAGCTTTGGTTCATCGGCTGTCGTGCGTCCCGACTTTTTTGTAGCCGCCTCGTCGGCGTCCTTTTCAGGAGTGGCAGGATCACTTTTGTTGTCGCCGGGTGAATCTACGTCGGTCTTTCCGCCCGCCTGCTCCCCTTGGGCCTTCCCCTCCACGGTGAAGGACGCATCGGTCGCCGTCCCGTCCTTCCAGACGGCCGTGACGGTGTGTCCGCCGCCGGCGAGCGTGTCCAGGTAGGACGGCCTGAGCTCGATAATCGTGCTGCCCCTGGTTGCGGTGTAGTTCTCGGCGGAGACCTCAGTTCCGTCCACGAGGAGACGCGTGAACTCATCGAGAGGACCGCTGAAGCGGAAGGTCAGACCGGCCTCGCCGTCCTTTGCATACGCCTGCCCGTCGCCCTTGGTGGCGGCATACAGCGGAGCGGTCACGTCGAAGGTGACGTCCCCCGCGTCGTCGACATCAAAGGTCTGAACGCCGGTCTTGCCGTTACGCTCGGCGTAGGCGGAGCTGTAGACGAAGGTCTCGTGGCCCGTCTTGTCGAGGACCGCGAGGGCTTGGATTTCAAACGAGCCCATCGAGAGCGACGTGGGGAACTCGATTTCGATATAGCCCCTTGCCGCATCGTAGCTGCAGCTCAACGTTTTGCGGGTCTTTAAAGAGTTCGGGTCCTCGACATAGCCGGGGTCGCCGAGGATCGGGGAGACAGACTTTACGCCGTCCGCGTCGCCTACATTGCAATAGATACGGAGGACCCCGCCGACGGGGACCCTCTTCGCGGAGATGGAAACGTTCGAGACCGTGGGCGGGTTCCGGTCGATCGCGCTGCCGGTCACCTCGAAGCACAGCTCGCTCGGGTCGCCAACCGAGAAAGTCGCGCCCGAAATGCCGTTGGCCCTGGCGTAGGAACTCTCGTACACATCGGTCTCGAACCCTAGGCCATCGGTGACCGAAAGGCCGATCAGCCTGTGCCTTCCGATCCTATTGCTGTCGAATGTGAGGTCAAACCCGTCGATAGACGAGCCTCCGTGATAATAGGCTGACGAAACAGAGCAGCCGTCGTCCGAATTCTCCCAGCCCTGCCGCAGTATGGGGGAAACGGAGCGAACGCCGCCGGCATCGGAGACGGTCCAAGAGATGTGGAAGTCGGCACCGGTTGCGACCTCCCTGCTCGAGAGCGACACGGAGGACACGGTCGGCGGGTTTTGGTCCTCGGGTCCCTCGGTCACCTCATACTCGAGGGGGTCGGTGGTGAAGGTCGGACAGTCGAGCCCCTTCTCCTCGGCATACGTCGTGTCGTAGACATCGGTAACCCATCCAAGACTATCGGTCACGCCGAGGCCGATGATCCGGTACCTGCAGGGCCGGTCGCTCGGGGAGGTGGAGATATCGAAGCCCGCGGTCGTGTTGCCGGTCGACGAGAAGGCGAGACGGGAACTGATTCCATGGTCTCCGGTATCGTTTTCGACAACGACTTCGACTATGGGCGTGACGGACCGTACCCCGTCAGGGTCATCGACGCTATAGCCGACATGCAGCGTGGAGCCGGCCGTGACTGTCGTCGCGGATATCGTCACGTTGGAGATGCTGGGCGGGTTCGGGTCCGACGCGGCTAGGGCGGTTGAGGGCAAAGCAAGCGCTACGGTGGCGGACAGCGAGGCGAGCAGGCTAAGCGCGAAGCGCCTGGAGAATTTCAAGGAGGTCATTGGTGGTGCCGATCTTCCATAATTGTTGCAGCGATACCAGTATATCTTTGGCCCATGCTAGCCAGATGTTCTTTCCGCGAACGGCTCGTTAGTTTAGAGACGGCATATGGACGCCTGTCTCGTCCAAGTTTCTCGTAAGGGCGATTGTGAGGGCATGAAGAGACTTTCTCGGAACAATCAATTGGGGATACCAAAGAAATGCTGGACGCCGCCCGATCGCTCAATGCCTTTGAGGTGAAGTGCGGCGCATCGGCTACGTTTTTGAGATCATTTATCGAGCGATACGTCATTCCAGCTGAGGCCACCGTCATGAGGCTTCTGTTCCTACACCCCCCCCGCAATCCCGCGAGCCGCACTTAGCAGCTCGTACTCCCTCTGACTCCACTGACGCAGCTCGGCTGTGCGTACGGCGTCGCGGCACAGGTCCAGGAACACCTCCGCGCCCTCGCAGAAGCACTCACGGGCAAAGGTGCCAGATCCGTCCGCAACGCACACGCCGTCGGCGAAGAGCTTCCAGCTGGACGGCTCACGCGAGTCGTCTCCGAGCAGCTTGATCTGCAACACATGTGGATTGCCAACAGCACAGAGCTCTTCCTCGAGCTTCTGTACCGTAAAGCGCATCTGGTGGGAGAGGCTGCTCTTGACCATGGCCGAGGCGTAGCCATTTGGCTTATCCAGAAGATGCATTTGTTTTGGCTTGGCTGCCAGGTTGTGGAAGTTGCGCTCGCTGCGCACGGAGAAATTGTCCATACGGACTCCTTTCATCGATGTTGGCAGGGCCACCGTGCCTCTTGGCCGGTTGGCGTCGGGATCGTGGAGCCAACTCTCTACCCCGACTCTGGATAAAACGCGCCCGCTCCTTGCAGGCACGATGGAGTCTATCAACGTGTACGGACAGAAACCAACGCCATCCGCGAAATGACGCGCGGATGGCGTTGGTTTCCCAAGTGATTATTCGGCTTTCATTCGGAAAAGTGTCGAAATCAGCCGTGTAAAAGTACGGAAAAGTGTCGAAATAGGCACCTTAAAACTTCGGAAAAGTGTAGCTGGATGACAAAACAGCACTTAGAAGCTGGTGCTGGATGCGGGATCCTGCGGCCGCCTTCAGCTCTCGCTACTTATCGTCCCCGTCGTTGGGGTCGCCCTTGAGGGTGTTGATGTCCAGGTACTGGTTATCGTCCTCTTTTTGCTGGGTCTCCGACTCCGCTTGGGTGGGGCCGCGGAACAGCTGGAATCCCTCAAACGCAATGGCGCCGAGCAGGGCAATGACAATGGCGATAAAGGCGACCTTGACTGCCTGCGGAAATTCCGAGAAACGCAGCGCCTTTTCCTCGGCGTAATAATCGGCGAAGCGCTCTTCGCCCGTGCTTTTGGTATACGCCGGTGCGGACGCGGCCTCCGGGTCATATTCCGGTGCAGGCGTGGCAGCGTACGAATCATTGAGATAATCGCTCGATGCGGTGCCATAATCCTCGGTCTCGATGCGACTGGTGCCAGCATAGTCATCGGAATAATCGGAATATGCCGCACCGCCCTCATAGTCCGCGGCGCTCGTGTTGGCGGCAAAAAGCGGGTTAACTGGAACATCGAGCGCCGGCATGCCGGTAGAGGTCTCATCCAGATCGGCTGCAGCCCAGGAATCGTGGACAACCTGATGGGCAACGGGCTCATCGAGCCTTGTGACCGGAGGCTTGCGTGCCGCAGGAACAGGCAACTGCTGGGCGCTGTACATAACAGTGCTGTCGGCCGATTTGCCCTGCGTCGCTGCAGCGAGAAATGCCGCCGTCTCGGACGGGTCGCTTGCGGGGCGGGGAGCGGGTGTGGGCGCCGAAGTGGGTGCGGGCGTAGGCGCGGGCGTCGAAACAGGCGACTGCGCAGGAGTCGGCGCAGGTGTGGACTTAGGCGCAAGTGCGGGATTGGGGCTTGACGGGCGAGCCCCGCCGCCCATGAGTTCGTCGGCGGTCCACGGGCGATCATCCATTACGTCGTCAAGGCTCAGTGAAAACAGGTCGTCTTCACCCTCATCGAACATGCGGTGCACATGTCCACCAATTGCCGGAATCAATCCGCGACCGGTGCATGATGCCTTGCTCAACGCCATTCTGTTCCATCCTTTCGAAATACTAATGACATCGATTATATGGAACTTCCCAAGCGGCTCGGTCTTGGATTCGTGCTTTCCAGAACTCGCGCCCAAAAGGGGAGGGCAATCCAGGCGAGTGCCTACTTGTCGCCGGCCGCCGCCTTGGCCTCATTGAGGTAGCTATAGAAGCTGTATTTGGAGATGCCAAAGAACTCGCAGGCGCGCTCGCTCGACTTGGAAATGAGGAAGGCGCCGCGACGGTCGAGGTAGCCAATGGCACGAATGCGCTCGTCTTTGGTCATGAGCGCCGCGGGCTTGCCCACAAACTGCTCGCACTCGTGCAGCAGGTCCTCGAGCAGGTCGCCGATGTTCTTGGTAATGGGCTCGGGCTCGGTATAGCCCGTGCCGCCGGTGCCGGTAAAGGCATCGAGCGAGCGCTCAAAAGCCTTCATGAGCGTAATGTCAAAGTTGATGCCCAAAATGCCGACGGGCTTGCCCTCGTCGTTGCGGATAAAGATCGTCGACGATTTGAGCAGCTTACCGTCGGTGGTTTTAGTGAGGTACGGCTCGCGGTCGTGTACATCGGTGGCGCCCTCGTGCATGGACTCAAACACGATATGGCTGGGGCCGTCACCCAGTTTGCGCCCGCTGACGTGGCCGTTTTCGATCACTACGATGGAGTGGTCTACGTCCTCGGTCTCCAGATCGTGGACGACGACTTCGCAGTTGGGGCCAAATTGGAGCGCCAGGCCGTGTGCGAGGCGCTTGTAAAACTCAATCTGTGCGGGGGTCATGGGTACCTTCCTAAAAATTAGTTTGGGCTCACTGTGCCATAAACCACACCTGTTCGCAAATAACGAAAGCGCCGCTGCGTTGTGTGACCGTTCGGCGGCGAAAAAGTACCGATTACGGCAACAAACAATTCGTTAGGTATGCCAATCAAAAAGTGTGATAGAACATTACTAACAAACTTTTTGTTTGGCATCCACATAAAAGTTCAGCCGTGTGAATGGGATCGGGCTGAAACGCGTATGCGGGGGCCGGCAAGAGAGAACTTAAGGAGTTCACCGTATGGCCGATAAGATCCAGTGGGCGAGCAACGCGATGCCCAAGAGCGATGACAAGCACTTGAGAATCATGAGTCTCGACCACGTGAAGAAGGCCCGCGCCTTCCACCAGTCGTTCCCCCAGTACACCGTCACTCCGCTTGCCCGCCTGGACGGCCAGGCCGCGCGTCTGGGCTTGTCCAACCTGTGCGTTAAGGACGAGAGCTATCGCTTTGGCCTCAACGCCTTTAAGGTCCTGGGCGGCTCGTTTGCCATGGCCAACTACATTGCCGACGAGACCGGCAAGGACGTTGCCGACTGCACCTTCGATTACCTGACCTCCGATCAGCTTGCCAAGGACTTTGGCCAGGCTACCTTCTTTACCGCCACCGACGGCAACCATGGCCGCGGCGTAGCATGGGCTGCCAACAAGCTGGGGCAGAAGGCCGTCGTGCACATGCCCAAGGGTTCCACCAAGCCCCGCTTCGATAACATCGCCGCCGAGGGCGCCACGGTGACCATCGAAGAGGTCAACTACGACGAGTGCGTGCGCATGGCCGCCGCCGAGGCCGACGCCTGCGAGCGCGGCGTCATCGTTCAGGACACCGCCTGGGAGGGCTACGAGAAGATCCCGTCCTGGATCATGGAGGGTTACGGCACCATGGCCTCCGAGGCTGCCGAGCAGCTGCGCGAGATGGCCATCAACCGCCCGACGCACGTGTTTGTCCAGGCTGGCGTGGGTTCGCTCGCCGGCGCCGTGGTGGGCTACTTCACCAACCTGTATCCCGATAACCCGCCCACCTTCGTCGTGGTTGAGTGCGCGCCTGCTGCCTGCCTGTACAAGGGCGCTGCCGCCGGCGATGGCGATCCGCGTATCGTGGACGGCGACATGCCTTCCATCATGGCCGGTCTGTGCTGCGGCGAGCCCAACATTCTGGGCTGGGATATCCTGCGCAACCACACCACCGCCTTCGTGTCCTGCCCCGACTGGGTCACCGCTCGCGGCATGCGCACCCTGGGCGCTCCCGAGAAGGGCGACCCGCGCGTCATTTCCGGCGAGTCCGGCGCTGTGACCACCGGCCTGGTCGAGACCCTCATGCTCGATCCCGAGTACGCCGAGCTCAAGGAGCTCATCGGCCTGGACAAGACGAGCTCCGTGCTCTGCTTCTCCACCGAGGGCGACACGGACCCCGACCAGTATCGCCGCATCGTCTGGGAAGGCGAATATCCCACTTGCTAATCGTTGGGGCGGAGTAAATAGGTATCGCTCCGCCACCTCACAGGTAGATTCCTTCGTTTGAAAGGTTATGAACAATGGCTAAAGAACTCGATTTCGACGCTATCAAGGTTGCTGCTGAGTCCCATCGTGCTGATATGACTCGCTTCCTTCGCGCCATGATCTCTCACCCCTCTGAGTCCTGCGAGGAGGGTGAGGTTGTCGCCTGCATCAAGGCCGAGATGGAGAGCCTTGGCTATGACGAGGTCAAGGTCGACGGTCTGGGCAACGTCATGGGCTTTATGGGTGAGGGCGACAAGATCATCGCCATCGACTCCCACATCGACACCGTCGGCATCGGCAACATCGAGAACTGGGATGCCGATCCCTACGAGGGCTACGAGACCGACGAGATCATCTACGGCCGCGGCGGCACTGACCAGGAGGGCGGCATGGCTTCTGCTACCTACGCTGCCAAGATGATGAAGGACATGGGCCTCATCCCCGAGGGCTACAAGATCATGGTCGTCGGCACCGTCCAGGAAGAGGACTGCGATGGCATGTGCTGGCAGTACATCTACAACAAGGACGGCATTAAGCCCGAGTTCGTCATTTCCACCGAGCCCACCGACGGCGGCATCTATCGCGGTCACCGCGGCCGTATGGAGATCCGCGTCGACGTTCACGGCACCTCCTGCCACGGCTCCGCTCCCGACCGCGGCGACAACGCCATCTACAAGATGGCCGACATCATCGCCGACGTCCGCGCCCTCAACAACAACGGCTGCGACGAGTCGACCGACATCAAGGGTCTCGTCAAGATGCTCGACCCCAAGTACAACCCCGAGCACTACGAGGATGCCCGCTTCCTGGGCCGCGGCACCTGCACCGTCAGCCAGATCTTCTACACCAGCCCCAGCCGTTGCGCCGTCGCTGACTCCTGCGCCATCTCCATCGACCGTCGCATGACCGCCGGCGAGACCTGGGAGTCCTGCCTGGACGAGATCCGCAACCTGCCGGCCGCCAAGAAGTACGGCGACGACGTGAAGGTTTCCATGTACATGTACGACCGTCCGTCCTGGACCGGCGAGGTCTACGAGACCGAGGCTTACTTCCCCACGTGGATCAACAAGGAGACCGCTCCACACGTCAAGGCCCTCGTCGACGCCCACAAGGCCATGTTTGGTGACGAGCGCATCGGCTGCGGGCCCAGCATGGACAAGCGCACCGGCCGTCCGCTGTGCGACAAGTGGACCTTCTCCACGAACTGCGTTTCCATCCAGGGCCGCTATGGCATCCCCTGCGTCGGCTTTGGCCCGGGTGCCGAGTCTCAGGCTCACGCTCCCAACGAGGTCACCTACAAGGACGACCTGGTCACCGCTGCCGCCATGTACGTGGCTGCCCTGAACCTCTACGATCCGAGCCAGGCCGATGGCGACGCCACCGTGTTCCGTGCCGGTCTGACTAACAACAAGATCGATTAGTCCCATTCCTCGATTTTGTTGAGCCGGGGGCCGCTCGTGTCCCCGGCACCCCCTGTTGACTTGGGGCCCGCGGTCGTTATCTCCCATGCTTCCTCAACGGTGGCGGGTCCTCGTCATGGTGCTCTGCATGTTCTAGCCACACGCGCATGCCGGAGCACATCTACTCATTGTGATCGTTTCACCTTTAGAAAGGACATTTACATGGACGCCAAGTTTACCGAGCTCGTCGAGCAGCTGAACGGCCTCGATTTTAAGGGTATGTACGGCAGCGACTTCCTGCACACCTGGGACAAGACCACCGATGAGCTCAAGGCTCTCTACATCGTCGCCGACGCCCTGCGCGAGCTGCGCGAGAACAACGTCTCGTCCAAGATCTTCGACTCGGGCCTGGCCGTCTCCCTGTTCCGCGACAACTCCACCCGTACGCGCTTCTCTTTCTCTAAGGCCGCCAACCTGCTCGGCCTTGAGCTGCAGGACCTGGACGAGAAGAAGTCCCAGATCGCTCACGGCGAGACCGTCCGCGAGACCGCTACCATGATCTCCTTCATGGCCGACGTCATCGGCATCCGCGACGACATGTACATCGGCAAGGGCGACGCCTACATGGCCGAGGTCTCCGAGTCTGTCCAGCAGGCCTACGAGGACGGCGTTCTGGATCACCGTCCCACGCTCATCTCCCTGCAGTCCGATTCCGACCACCCCACGCAGTCCTCTGCCGACATGCTCTACCTCATCAACGAGTTTGGCGGCCTCGAGAACCTCAAGGGCAAGAAGGTTGCCGTCACCTGGGCCTATTCGCCCTCTTACGGCAAGCCGCTGTCCTGCCCGCAGTCGCTGATCAGCCTGCTGCCCCGCTTTGGCATGGACGTCACCCTGGCCCACCCCGAGGGCTACGACCTCATGCCCGAGGTCGTCGAGCGCGCCAAGGGCTATGCCGCCGAGTCCGGCACCACCTTTAAGCAGGTCAACACCATGGCCGAGGCCTTCGAGGGCGCCGACATCGTGATCCCCAAGAGCTGGGCTCCGTTTGCCGCCATGGAGAAGCGTACCAACCTGTACGCCGAGGGCGACGACGCCGGCATCGCAGCGCTCGAGAAGGAGCTGCTCGCCCAGAACGCTACCCATCAGGACTGGTGCTCCACGACCGAGCTCATGGAGAAGACTGCCAACGGCCAGGACACCATCTTTATGCACCCGCTGCCCGCCGACATCTCCGGTGTCTCCTGCGAGCACGGCGAGGTTAACGCCGACGTCTTCGACATGCACCGCGTGGGCATGTACAAGGAGGCCAGCTACAAGCCGTATGCCATCGCAGCCATGATGTTCCTGCAGAAGGTTGCCGATCCCGCCGCTACCCTCAAGGCCCTCGACGAGCGCAACACCGCCCGTTGGCTCCAGGCCTAAAGCCGGGTTGAGGTAAGCCATGTAAAGGGGGCGCTCTGCCAACCGGCGGGGTGCCCCTTTTTTGCATCGCGGGCGTGCGGGATAAGCACTTTCGATGTGGATGCCCGCAGCGCGAGTTATGGGTACGATGGTTTCAGGGGAGGTATCACCATGAGACTTGGATGCGTCATTATGGCTTCGGGCGAGGGCAAGCGGTTTGGCTCTAACAAGATGCTTGCCGATATCTATGGCGAGCCGCTGATTGCCCGGACCATCGATTCGGTTCCCTGGGGCTTTGACGTCGTGGTTTCGACGCGTTGGCCCGAGGTCGTCCAGATTTGCGAGGACAAGCATTGCCCGTGCGTGCTGCACGATGGCGAGCTGCGCAGCGAAAGCGTCCGTGCGGGCCTTTCGTGGGGAGTCGAACGCAACTGGAAAGGTTGCCTCTTTTTGCCGGGCGACCAGCCGCTCGTGAGTTCGGATTCTTTTGAGGCCATGGTTCGCGCGTTTGACGAGCGTGGCCGCAAACATCCGGTGCGCTTGGCGTGCAACGGTGAGCCTTCGAGCCCGGTGCTCTTTCCGGCGGAACTGTTCGATGCACTTATGTGTCTTGAGGGCAAGGACGGCGGCGGTTCGATCCTCAAGGACCGTACCGACGTGGTGCTGGTCGAGGCGCGTGCCTACGAGCTGTGGGACGTCGATACCGCCAAGGGACAGCAACGCATAACGGAGCATATCGCCGCCTGCTCGTATTTTGATCGCGTGGCCAACTGCATCAATCAATAAGGAGCAATTATGATCATCATCAAAAACGGCGCGCTCGTGACGCCCCAGGGGCTTCGCCGCGCCGATCTTGCCATGGAGGGCGATAAGATTGTGCGGATTGCCACGGCAATCGAGCCGGGCGAGGGCGATACCGTCCAGGACGCCACCGACTGTTGGGTGTTCCCCGGCTTTATCGACGGCCACACGCACATGCAGTGCTGGACTGGCATGGATTGGACGGCCGATAGCTTTGAGACCGGTACGCGTGCGGCTGCCTGCGGCGGTACGACGACCATCGTGGACTACGCGACGGCCGATCGCGGCGTGACCATGCCCGATGCCTTGGCCGAGTGGCATCGCCGCGCCGACGGAACCTGCACGGCCAACTACGCGTTTCATATGGCACTCGCCGAGTGGAATGAACGCAACCGCGCCGATCTTTCGGCCATGCGCGAGGCGGGCGTGTCGTCGTTCAAGACCTACTTTGCCTATGACCACCTGCGCCTGGACGACGCCGAGACGCTCGAGGTGCTGGAGGAACTCAAGCGCGTGGGCGGCATACTCTGCGTGCATTGCGAGAACGGTACGCTGGTGAATGAACTGCAGAAGCGCGTGTACGAGCAGGGGATTCATGGGCCCGAGGGGCATGCGCTCAGCCGTCCGGACGTGTGCGAGGCCGAGGCCGTGAGTCGTCTGCTGTATCTGGCGCACTTAGCCGGGGACGCTCCAGTCAATGTGGTGCACCTTTCGACCAAGCTGGGGCTCGAGGCCATTCGCGCTGCCAAAGCGCGCGGGCAGAAGAACATCTATGTCGAGACCTGCCCTCAGTATCTGATGCTCGACGACACCTGCTATCTGGAGCAGGGCGAGGACGGCTTTGCGGGCGCCAAGTACGTGATGAGCCCGCCGCTGCGCCATGCCGGTGACCGTGCGGCCCTGCGCGAGGCGCTTGTGGCCGGCGAGATCGATACGATTGCAACCGACCACTGCAGCTTTAACCTGCACGGGCAAAAGGACCGCGGGCGCGACGATTTCCGCGCGATTCCCAACGGCGGGCCCGGTGTGGAGCATCGCCCCGTCGCGATCGCTACGAGCTTTGAGGGACAGCTGGGTCCCGAGGATCTGTGCCGCTTGATGAGCGAGAACCCGGCGCGCGTCTTTGGCATGTATCCGCGCAAGGGCTGTCTTGCCGAGGGCTCCGATGCCGACGTGTGCGTGTGGGATCCGTGCGCACGTTGGACGATCAGCGCCGCGACACAGCATCAGGCCGTGGACTACACGCCGCTCGAGGGCTTTGAGGCGCATGGTCGCGCCAAGGCCGTGTTTGTGAACGGCGTGCTGGTGGCGCGCGATGGCGAGCCCACCGGAGCCCAACCCGGCCGCTACGTGCCCCGCTAGCAGCAAAGATGCCGTGTCCCCTCCGCAGTTGCGGTGAAATACGGACTGTTTGCGGCCGTCATACGGCCAAACGGGGGTGCGGACAGAAAGTTGGACCGTGAAGCGGTCCGGACTGGAGGTTCGCATG
>CABRID010000051.1 GCA_902470895.1 uncultured Collinsella sp. | reverse complement strand
AGATCAGCCTCGGTCTCGTGGGCTCGGAGATGTGTATAAGAGACAGGGGATATAGACATCGACCGGCAAGATCTTGTCCGTGCCACCCCAGACGCAGTAGTTGTCGTAGAAGATGCCGCCGGTGCAGCCACACGCGCCATAGGACACCACGATCTTGGGATCGGGTGCGGCCTCAAAGGCGCGCAGGGCCGGCATGCGCATGGCACGCGTCACGGCACCGGTGTACAGCAGCACATCGGCGTGACGGGGCGAGGGCACGACCTTGATGCCAAAGCGCTCGACGTCAAAGACGGGCGTGATGGAACCGAAGATCTCGATCTCGCAGCCGTTGCAGCCGCCGCAGTCAACACGGTAGACGTACACCGAGCGCTTGATCTTCTTAAGAAGGGTCGCCTTGGCCTTCTCGATGCTCTCGTCGAGCTCGATCTTGGTCGGGCGGTACTGAAGCCGCTCGGGCAAAAGCGTGGGTTCGGCCATGGTTACTCCTCCTTCGTATCAAAATCCATGATGATGCCCTCGACCGGCGCCGGACCAGCGGGAATCTCGGGCGCATCGGGGTTGAGCTCGCGGTCGATATACTCCGGGTTCACGCCGTGGCCGCCCAGATACTCCATGCCGGGACCCTGGGGCTCGCCGGACGCAAGCGTCTCGTTGGCAGCCATGCCGGCAGCGTTGCCGGTCTTTACGGCCGAGGCGGCGCGCAGGGCGTCGAGCTCGCGCTTGCACTCCTGGCACATACCGACGGTACGGGCGGCCTGCTCGGCCTCCATGCCGCCGGCCTTTTGCAGCAAGCGCTTGGCGTAGTCGATCTCCTTGTGCGGGGCAAACGGCTTGCCGCAACGCGAGCAGTGCTCGAGCGTATAGACGCTCTTGCTGGTGAGGTCGTCCTTGCTCATGACGGCCAGCTCAAACTCCTCGGTGAGCTTGATAGCCTCCATGGGGCAGGCTTCCTCGCAACGGCCGCAGAAAATGCAGCGACCGTAGTCGATCGACCAGGTGATGGTATCGGCCGCAAGGTCGGTGTCCATGCGAATGGCATCGGCCGGGCACGCCACGCCGCAGGCACCGCAGGCGATGCAGAGCTCGGCATTGTGCTCGGGCTTGCCGCGCATGTCCTTGTTGGTGGGGAACGGCGCAAACGGGTACTTGACCGTCGCGTCGCCGGCCTTGGCGTTGACCTTCCAAAGCTTCAGCATATTAGAGCGCCTCCTCATCGAGCGGGGCGGCCATGGTGCCCTCGCCCGCAAGCGGCGACTTGTCGCGCCAGACGTTTTCGAACTGCTCCTTGTCGAGCACGTGGTCGCGCTTGGCGGCGACATCGGTCACCGTCACGCGGTCGGTGCAGGAGTAGCACGGGTCGAGCGAACCGACGATCAGCGCAGCGTCGCCCACGGTGTTGCCGCGGAACATGTAGCGCAGGACCGGCCAGTTGCTGTACGTGGCGGCCTTGGCGCGCCAGCGGTAGCACTTCTGGTTATTGCCGAGCATGGCCCAGTGCACGTCCTCGCCGCGCGGCGCCTCGGTGGCGCCGATGGCGTACTTGTGCGGGGTGTACTCCCAATCCGTGGTGAGGATGGGGCCCGACGGGCAGTTCTCGAGCATGGTCTCGATCATGTCAATCGAATCGTAGACCTCCTGGATGCGGACGGCGGTGCGGCCGAAGGCATCGCAAGTGTCGGCCGTGGCGGCGTGCATCTTTTGGACGTCCGGATCGGCGTAGCCGTCGAAGGGATGGTCAAAGCGCACGTCGCGGGCATAGCCCGAGCCACGCATGAGCGGGCCGACCGGCGAGAAGTCGCGTGCGATCTTGCGGTCCAGAATGCCGATGCCACTCGTACGCTCAATAAAGTTGGGCGTGGAGAGCAGAACGTCGACGAGTTCTTGAACCTCGGAGCGCAGCTGGTGGATGGTCGTGAGCGTGGAGAGCTTCTGCTCGGCCAAAATGTCGCGACGCACGCCGCCGATCACGTTGAGGCCGTAGGTCTTGCGGTGACCGGAGAGCTTCTCGGCCAGGTCCATGGACTTCTCGCGGACGCGGAAGAACTGCTGGAAGCCGGAGTCGAAGCCCGTGTAGTGCGATGCGAGGCCAATATTGAGCAGGTGCGAGTGCAGGCGCTCGACCTCGAGCATGATGGCGCGGATGTACTGGGCGCGCGGCGGGACATGGATGCCCTGGGCGCGCTCGACGGCCTCGGCATAGGCCACCGAGTGGGCGCAGCCGCAGATGCCGCAGATGCGGTCGGCAAGGAACGTGACGGCGTCATAGTTCAGGCGCGTCTCGGCGACCTTCTCCATACCGCGGTGCACGTAGAACAGACGGTAGTCGGCGTCGACGATCGTCTCGCCCTCAACGAACAGGCGGAAGTGGCCGGGCTCGTCGGAGGTAATGTGCAACGGGCCCATGGGGACGAGCGTCGTCTCCTTGCCCTTGGTATCGGCCAAGAACTCATAGTTTTCCATGTCGCTCGCGGGAGCGGGACGGAAACGGTAGTCCATGGAGTCCTTGCGCAGCGGGTACAGGCCGCTGGGCCAATCGTCGGGCAGCACCAGGCGACGACGATCGGGAAGGCCCTCGGGAATCAGGCCGAACATGTCGCGCAGCTCGCGCTCGCCCCACACGCAGGCGGGGACGAACGGCGTCACGGACGGGAACGTCATCTTGGCGGGATCGACCTCGGTGCGCACGGTCACCCAGCCGGGGTCCTCCCCCTCCATGGAGATGACGTAGTACACGGCGTAACGGCCGCACAGGCTGCGCTCATCGTTGCCGATGATCACGGGAATCCAGCCATAGCGCTCGTAATACAGGTAGTGGACGGCCTCGGGCAGCTTGTCCTGCTTGACGGTAATCGTCAGCTGGTCCTCGCACTGCCACTCGACCTTCTCGATGCAGCCCGGAACGGCGCGGCGCAGGGCCTCGATATGGCTCTCGCAGCGGCGGGCATACACCTTGTTCTCAGTTTCAATCATTCGTTACTCCACCTCGCTCTGAGCGGTCTCGGTACCGAACACAGCGCGGTACATCGGCGTCGCGTGAAGTTCCTCGGTGCTCTGCTCGAGCACGATGCCGGTAGCGGTCTCCACACCGTGCACGAGGGGCAGCGGGGTGGCAATGCCAAACCACAAGATCATGACAGCCAGGATGATTTCGGGGATAAGCATGAGCGCCGGGGCCTCATGCTTATCCATGCCCTGGGGCGCATGGCCGAATACCGACTTGAGTGCGATGCGGGTGAGCGCGGAGATGGCCACGGTAAGACCGAGGGCGACCACGACGACCAGCCACATGGGACCGGCGGTAACACCGGCGACAAAAGTCAGGAACTCGGAGATAAACATGCCAAAGGGCGGGAAGGCGCCAAGACCGAGCAGCGCCAGGACGGCAAGCGCGGCGGTTGCGGGTGCAACCTCGACGACGCCCTGGATCTTGGCCAGGCTACGCGTGCCAAAGGCGTGCTGGATGTTGCCGGACACGCAGAAGGCAAGCGTCTTGGTAAAGCCGTGGAACACGCAGTGCAGCAGGGCCGCGGCGATACCCAGCGGGCCACCGATACCTAGGCACAGGGCGATAACGCCCACGTTCTCCACAGACGAGTACGCAAAGCGACGCTTGAGGTCGTCCTGGCGAAACATCGAAAGTGCCGCCACCAAAATGGACAGCGTGCCGACGATCAACAGCAAAAGTTGCGGATACTCGGCACCCACGGCTTGGATAGTAAAGCCGTAGAAGCGCATGATCACAAGCATGGCGCACTTAAGCAGCACACCCGAAAGCAGGGCCGAGACAGGGCTCGGGGCCTGGGAGTGGGCATCGGGCAGCCAAGTGTGCATGGGGAACAGGCCGGCCTTGGTGCCAAAGCCGATCACGATAAACGCAAAGGCGAGGCGCATGAGCGTCGGGTCGAACTGGTCGGCATACGGCAGCGCGCACGACAGGAATGCGGCCTCGTGGGCGTTGGGAATCACGTCGGCGGCGTTGGCGTAGATCAGCAGCGTACCGAACAGGCCAAAGGCCACGCCGGCGGTGCAGACCATCGCATACTTCCAAGAAGCCTCGAGGGCCGTCTTGTTCTTGTAGATACCCACGAGGAACACGGTGGAAAGCGTGGTTGCCTCGACGGCGGCCCACGTGAGGATCATGTTGTTGGACAGGCACGCGAGCAGCATGGTGAACACAAACAGGCTAAACAGCGCAAAATACTGCTTGGCGCGCTCGGCGGGCATGGAGCCCTCCTCGATATCGGCCTTTACATAGGGCAGTGAGAACAGCCCCGTGAGAAAACCGATAAAGCCGATGAGCAGCACAAAGATGGCGCCCAGCGAATCGAGGTGGAACCACAGGCCAAGAGCGCTCGCGGCGTCGCCGCTCATAAGGACGTCACCGGCCGTCATAATCGACAGCACCAGAACGGCTGCGACGGAGACCAGGTTGAGACCGGCAAACACGTTATAGGACGTGTTCTTGGGCAAAAACGCCATGACCAGCGAGAACACCAAAGGAGTCGCGAGCAGGGCGAGAATCAACGTTTCCATGGACTACCCCCTCAGCTCGGACAGGTCGCGCGCATCGAGCGAGTGGGAGTCGTCCCAAATGCGACGCACGACGATGGACATGATGATGACGGCAAAAATGGCGTCGGTGGCGATACCGATCTCGATGATCTCGGGAGCGGTGGGGGCCAAAAGCGCGAGCGTCACATGGCTGCCGTTTTCCATAAGGCAGTATCCAAAGATCTGCTTCATGATGTTGCGCTGCGAAATGATGCAGGTGAGGCCCACAAAGAAGTGAGCGAAGCTAATAGCGAGCGCAGGCGTTGCGACCTCGGCCGTGGGCAGGCTGATCTGCGTCACGACGGCAAAGCAAATCGCGACCTCCACGGCGATGATGCAAATGGCCCACGCGGGCTTAAGACCGGCCTTGAGCGATGCGTCGCTCGGCTCGCCCATCTTCTTGTATGCGCGGTTGAGGATGTAAGGGACCAGGACGACCTTAGTGATAAAGGCAGATCCAGCCCACATAAGCAGCTCCTGCGCACCGGTGGTGACACCGAGCGTGGCGAGAAGCCCCACGAGCACCAGCGACTGCACCGCATACCAGTTGATGGCATGTTTGATGTTCTTGGAGACAACCACCATGGTGGACGTGACGATCAGAAGGCCGCCAAGGATGTTGACGATCGAATAACCCATGTCGTTCTACCTCCTAACCGATCCAGCTGGCCGAAAGCGGGCCGCTGACGATAACCATGATGATGAGCACGATGAACACGAACGCCATCGCGCGGGGAAGCGGGGCTCCCGCAGCGACCTCTTCGCTCGGCTCGCCGGGCAGGCAATAGCCCATCCACTTGAGGAACCAGGCGAAGGTGGCGACGGTCTCGGCGACCATGATGCACACGAGCACCAGGATCGCGACGTTGCCGGCACCCACGGAGAAGCCACCGGCGATGATCTGGAACTTCGAGAAGAACGTGTTCATGGGCGGCACGCCGGCAATGGCGAGTGCCGCGACACCAAAGCCCACGCCCGAGATCGGGTACTTCTTTACGATGCCGCGAAGCTTGGGCAGCATACGCGTGCCGAGCGTAAAGGAGAACGAACCGGCGATCAGGAAGAACAGCGTCTTGGCGAAAGCGTGGTTAAAGATGTGGCACACGGCGCCATCAAAGGCCAGCTGGCTGCCAAAGACCGAAAGGCCCAGACCAAAGAACACATAGGAGAGCTGAGCGATCGTGGAGAAGGCCAGCAGACGCTTCATGTCCTTTTGCGGCAGGTACATAAGGAAACCAAAGAGCATGGTGACCATGGCGTCGATAATGGCAACCCAGCCCACGATCTCGGGAATCTCGCCGGCAGAGACGAGTGCACGCGCGAACACGCACACGCCGACTTTGACCATCGAGGCACCATGCAGGTAGGCCGAAACAGGCGTCGGCGCCTCCATGGCCGAAGGCAGCCACATGTACATGGGAACCTGTGCGGACTTGGCCCAGGCCGCAAACAGCACGAGCAAAAGGACGATAGCCTTGAGCTTGGCGTCGAGGCCGGCAATCGCGGTAATGGCGAAGGTGCCGGTGTGGGCAAACACGATGGCAGCGCCCAGATACAGGCCGAGCGCACCGATATGCGTAATGATCAGGGCCTTCATGCCGGCCTTCTTGGCCGTAGGCGTCATGTAGTAGCTAATGAGGCCCCAAGAGCACGCACCCGTGATCTCAAAGAACACGAGCTGGCCCAAAAGGGTCGAGCTGTACACGAGGCCGGCCATGGCGCCGATGAAGGTCGCGAGGTACGCGTAGAAGCGACGACGCGGCGCATCGGGATGCTCACGGTTATTCTCGCTCATATAGGGAATCGAATAGATCACGACAAGCAGGCCGATACCCACAAAGGCGGGCGCGAGCAGCGTGCTCATGCGATCGAAGGTGAATCCCATAACGAGGGTCTGCCCAAACGAGATCAGGGGGACCTGCGTGTCGGGCATGCCGGCGCCAGCGAAATTCGCGGCGAGGGCGATGGTGCAGACCGTCGAGACGGCGGCACCCAAAACGCTGAACCACTTGGCGTACGGACGGGGGAACAGGGCGACGAGCACCGAGGCCACCATCGGGGCCGCGATAGCGACCAAGCCGAGAAGGGACAGACTGACTGCAAATGACATTGTTTCTCCCTTCTCCTACACGCCTACGACCACGAAGACAAACGCCAGAACGGCGATGCCCACAACGGCCCAGGTCTGATTACCGAGTACCTTAAAACGCGAGCGCGAGCAGGAGTTCTCGATCACGCCGCATACGACAAAGTCGACCAGGCACTTCACCAGGAAGATGACGGCGCCCAGAACGGCAGCGGCGCCCACAGTCGCGGGCTCGCCCCAAGGGATGAAGATCGCGCAGAACCAAGCGACGACCAGGACCTGTTTCATGGACATGGCAAGCTTGGCCATGGCGAGCGACGGGCCGGAAAGCTCGGCAAGCGGACCCTCCTGAAGCTCCTGCTCGGCCTCGGCCTGATCAAAGGGCAGCTTGCCGAGTTCCATGTAGCAGGCAATCGCAAAGGCGATGCCGGCGAGGATCACGGCGACCGGCGCGTCGATGGCGCCCGTCATGATGTGCTGACCCATGGTGGCGATATCGGTGGAGCCGCACACCAGGGCGGCGGCAAACAACGCCAGCAGCATGGACGGCTCGATGAGCACGCTCATGAGCAGCTCGCGGACGCCGCCGATACCGGCGTAGGCGTTGGACGAATCCACACCGCAGAGGGCGAAGAAGAAGCGGGCGAGCGCCAGGCTGTACATGATGGTGATGGCGTCACCAAAGACCGGGATGGGGCTTTGTGCCGTAAAGAGCGGCAGACCCATCGCGAGCATAAAGGCGACGGCGAAGAACAGCGGCGGCATGATGCGCAGCGCAAAGCTCGCATCCTCGCTCTGGGACTCGGGGCGCGCAAAGAGCTTGGCCAGGTCGCGGTAGTCCTGCATGATGCTGGGGCCGCGACGGTTGTGCATCTTGGCGCGGATCACGCGGCCGAGACCGGAGAAGAACGGTGCGACGGCCATGACGACCACGCCCTGCAGAACGGCAAGTACGATGTTGTTCATGCTCTCCCCTCCTTAACCCATTTGCACGGCGAGCACGAGGAACACCACGAGTGCCGCGACGATATAGCAGATATAGATGCTGTAGTTGCCGCCCTCGAGCTTAGTCGCGAGGTCGGCGAGCTTCTCGACACCCTTATGCGGGGCATCGACGAGAACCTTGTCGGGTACGGGCTCCACAGCCTCGGCCACACCGGTGAGCTTCTGGAAGAAGTGCGCGATGGACCAGCAGATGGCCGTGCAGCGGTCGCGCAGCGTGTAGAGCGGCTGCATAAACCAGGACACCTCGGAGGCAAAGGTCGTGGCCACGACGGGCATATGCTCGTTGGGAGCATAGCCGCATGCCCACGGCTGGGACTTCTGCACCTTACCGACGGTCTTGAGCTTGCGGTAGCCGCAAGCAAGGCCGACAAGCACCACGAGCGCAATGGCGATCGCGGGCGTGGAGGTGGCGGCGCCGGAGTACTGGTTCATGAGCTCCATGCCCTCGGCGGCAAACACGCCACCGTACGGATGCAGCACGGACGCGGCGACATCGACCAGCACGGGCGCGATCACGGGAGCGCCAATGCCCAGCACGACGCAGATGGCCGCAAGCAGCCCCTGCGCAAACACCATGGGGGCGGGAACCTCCTTGGCATTGGCCGCGGCCTCGGAGCGGGGCGCGGAGGCAAAGGAGACACCATAGGCCTTGACGAAGCACGTAACAGCCAGCGCGCCGGTAATGGCAAGCGCGACGGCAGCGAACACGGCCACGATCATGACGGCCTTGTCGCCCTGCATGGCGGCGTTAAACAGCGACTGGTAGGTAAACCACTCGGACACAAAGCCGTTGAAGGGCGGGATGGCCGAGATGGCAAGCGCGCCAACGAGGAAGCAGACGGCCGTTGCCGGCATACGACGGAACAGGCCGCCCATCTTCTCCATATTGCGCGTACCCGTGGAGTACAGCAGCGCACCGGCGCCCAAGAACAGCTCACCCTTAAACATCGCATGGTTAAACGTGTGGTAGAGGGCGGCCATCAGAGCCAGGACGGCGATGCCGACCGAGTTGAGCGCCATAGCGGCCATGGAGGCGCCGACGCCGAGCAGAATGATGCCGATGTTCTCGACGGAGTGATAGGCCAGCAGGCGCTTGATGTCATGCTCCTGCAGGGCGAAGGCCACGCCGAGGACCGACGAGATCGCACCGAAGACCATGACCATAAGACCCCACCAGACCTGAACGCCCGAAGCGGAGAGCAGGTCGAGGCCCACTTTGAGGATGCCGAAGATACCGATCTTGATCATGCCGCCGGACATGAGGGCCGACACGTTGGACGGCGCCTCGGGATGTGCCTTAGGCAGCCAGCCGTGCAGCGGGATGATACCGGCCTTGGCGTCAAAGCCAAAGAAGGCGAGCACGAAGCACACGGATGCGACCGCGGGGCTAAACTGCGTAGCGCGGAAATCCGCAAAGGCAAACGAGCCGCCGGCGAAGTTAGTCATGGTGAGGAAGCTCGCCATGATGAGCACAAAGCCCACGTGCGCGATCACGAAGTAGAGCCAACCGCCGTGGATGGAGTTCTCGTTCTCCTCGATCACGACCAGGAAGTACGAGGTCAGCGACATGAGCTCAAAGGCGACCAGGAACCAAAACACGTTGTCGGCGGTGATGACGAGCATCATGGACGCCACGAAGGTGTTAAAGAAGAAGCCGGCGCGGCCCTTTTTGCCCGGGTACTCATCAAAGTAGTTGAGACCGTAGATCGAGCCGGCAAACGCGAGCACCGAGATGAGCGCCACGAACAGGCCGGACAGCTGGTTGAGCAGCAGCTGGAAATGGGCAAACGGGAAGAACACGATGGTGTCGACCGACGTGACATCGCCCAGCACGGCCTGGATACCGGCCACAAACGAAAGCACCGCGGCGACGGCGCCGATTAGGCAGCCGGCGGTCTTGGCGGCGTTATCGGCCTTGATCAGCAGAACCGAGGCGAGCGCACCGATGCACGAGACGGCAAGCGATGCGATAAACAGCGTCATGCTATCCATTGTTTACGCTCCCTTCTGCTTTCTCGGACAGGCCCTGGGCCACAGCGGTAACGTCGACGACCGGACCGTTTTCGATCGAGCGCAGGCGCTTGGCCTCGTCGAGCTCGCGATCGGCCGCGCCACCCATGACGGTCAGCGCCTTGGTAGGGCACGCCGCCACACAATGCGGGCCGTCCGGATCGAATGCGCACAGGTCGCACTTGACAGCGCAGGTGTACTGGCCAGGAGCCCACGTAAGCAGGCTGCTCAGGGACTTAGGATACGAAGGCGTCGGGTCGCACATGCCTGCGACACCGGCGATAGACGTGCCATCGGGATGGATGGCTCCGAAGGGGCACGCGATGGCGCACAGCCTGCACCCGATGCACTCCTGCTCCTTGACGTGGATGCGATCGCCATCGTGCTCGATGGCATTCACCGGGCAAACCTCGGCGCAGGGGGCACCCTCGCAATGGTGGCAGGCAAGGGCGGCCGAAATACCGCCGGTCTTCACGAGCGCCAAGCGCGGCGTATCCTGAAGACCCTGCATCCGGTGGGCGTCGGCACAGGCGGACTGGCATGTTCCGCAGCCGATGCACCTCTCCGGGTTGATGTCGATGAAGCGGTTCATCCCCACTTCCTTTCAAAATAACGGGCCGGGCTCCCGAACGTACGGGACGCCCGGCCCAAATAGCCAACGAGAACGGGACTACACGATTTGGTTCACGTGCGTCTCGTCGTCGAACTTGGCGGCGCCGGGCTCAACGTCCTGGGGAGCGGCGGCGTCCACCAGAGCCTGCTTGAGCTCGGTGTACTGACGCTCGACCTCGCCCTCGGCCCAGACCTGGTCGGCGATAGCGTCGACCTGGCAGGCGGAGAACTTGTCCTCGGGCGTATGCGAGACCGGGTCGACCTTGTGAATGGTCAGCTCGTTGCATTTGCCGATCCACCACTGGTAGGTCATGTAGACCGTGCCCTTGTTGATGCGATCGCTCACGTCGGCACGGCTGTATACCTGGCCGCGGCGGCTGTGAATCGAGACGATGTCGCCATTCTTGATGCCGCGTGCCTCGGCGTCCGCGGGATTCATGCGGACAAAGCCGGGCTCGTCGGCGAGCAGCGCCAGCGTCTTGCAGTTGCCGGTCATCGAGCGGCAGCTGTAGTGGCCGACCTCGCGGACGGTGCACAGGATGAGCGGGTACTCATCATCGGGAAGCTCGGAGGGCGCCTCCCAGTCGTGCGCCATCAGGTTGGCGCGGCCGTCCTTGGTGGTGAACTTGCCACCAGCGAACATGTCGGGCGTACCGTGGTCGTTCACATCGGTGCTCTTGACGGGCCACTGGGCGTAGCCGCCCTCGGGAGCCATCTTCTCGTAGGTCGCGCCCACAAAGTTGGGGCACAGGCTAATGCACTCGTTCCAGATCTGCTCGGTGTTGTCGTAGTGCATGGGGTAACCCATGCGCGTGGAAAGGTCCGCGAAGATCTCCCAGTCGTGACGGCACTCGCCCTTGGGCGGAACAGCCGCGTCAAAGTGCTGGAAGCTACGGTCGGATGCGGTAAAGACACCCTCGTGCTCGCCCCAAGAGGTAGCGGGTAGGATGACGTCGGCGAGCATGGTCGTCTGCGTCATAAAGATGTCCTGGCAAATGAACAGATCCAGCTCGGAGAGCGTCTTGCGCATACCGGCCGAATCGGGCTCGGTCTGCACCGGGTCCTCGCCGTAGTTGTAGAAGCAGTGCACCTTGCCCTCGTCGACCAGGTGGCCCAGGTCGGTGAGCTTGTAGCCCTCCTCGAGCGGGAGCTTTTCCTCGGGCACGCCCCAAGCCTTGGCAAACTTGGCACGCACTGCCGGGTCGGTGACTTTCTGGTAGCCAGGGTACAGGTTGGGCAGCATGCCCATATCACAGGAGCCCTGGACGTTATTCTGACCGCGCACGGGCGCGAGGCCGGAATTGGGTTTGCCGATCTGGCCGGCAACGCAGGCGATGGAGGCGATGGTGTGCACCGTCTTCAGGTTCTGCTTCTGCTGGCATACGCCCATACCCCAGCCAATGATGGCAGAGGGCTTCGCCGTGGCGTACATCTCGGCAGCTTGGTGGATCAACGCGGGCTCGACACCCGTGATGTCCTGTACGGATTCGGGAGTGTAGTTCTTGATGGTCTCCCACCACTCGTCAAAGCCGTTCGTATGCTCGGCGACGAATTCCTTGTCGTAGAGGCCATCGTTGACCAAGCAGTTGGCAAAGGCGTTGAGGAACGCGACGTTGCAACCGTTCTTGATCGGAAGGTAGAGATCGGCGATACGCGCGGTTTCGATATGGCGCGGGTCGGCGACGATGATCTTGCAACCCTTTTCTTTGGCTCGCACGATACGCCTTGCGACGATGGGGTGCGAATCGGCAGGGTTATAGCCGAAGAGGAAAATGCAGCCCGCATCCTCCATACCGGGGATGGAGCATGACATGCAACCTGAACCAACCGTGTCCATCAGACCGAGGACAGTAGGGCCGTGTCAAGTACGGGCGCAGTTGTCTACGCTGTGGGTGCCGATGCACGCACGCGTAAACTTCTGCATGACGTAGTTCGCCTCATTGCCGCCGCCTCGCGAAGAGCCGGTGGTCATGACAGCGTTAGGACCATATTCGTCAATTATGGCCTGCATCTTAGATGCGGTGAAATCCAGTGCCTCGTCCCAGCTTACGCGCTCAAGATCCGCGCCCTTGGTGCGGCGGATCATCGGGTGCAGTACGCGAGGAGTCAAGATCTTAGTGTCGTTGATGAAGTCATAGCCGCTCATGCCCTTAAGGCACAGCTCGCTCTGGTTGGTGATGCCGTTGAGCGGCTCGGTGCCCACGACCTGGCCGTTTTGGACCAGGAGGTTAAACTGGCAACCGGCGCCGCAATACGGGCAGATCACTTTATGCTTCTCCATGACACCCTCCTTCCTTTTTCTGCTACCGAATGCTCGGTACTTATTTGACAATCATTGGGCCTGTCGCCCCAACGCTTACGCCTCGTTTTCGATGGTGGCGCGGGCACGCTCGGCAGTCAGTTCTGCCAAACGTTCCTCGTCTACCAGGGTGAGGCCCTTGGTCGGGCACGCCTCGGCACACGCCGGACCGCCGGGACGGTCCACGCACAGGTCGCACTTGAGCACGAAGCTCTTGGTCTGCGAACCCACGCGAACGTCGCCCATCAAGACGGGGACCTGCGTGGTCGCCACGCTCACGGCGCCAAAGGGGCATGCCATGACGCAGCTCTTGCAGCCGATGCAGTTGTCCTCGTTGACGCCGATGCGATGGTTCTTTGGATCAAAGAACAAGGCGCCCGTAGGACAGGCCTTCGCGCACGGGGCATCCTCGCAGTGATGGCAAGCCACCGGTGCGGAGATCTCGTACGTACGCGTCACGCGCAGGCGCGGCGCGGCGATGTTACCGGGGATGTCGTGCGCCTCGATGCACGCCGCCATGCAGGTTTGACACCCAATGCAGCGCGAAGAATCGGCTACGACTCGCTTATTACCCATGTTGTTCACTCCCTCCTGAATCCCTTGCCGGAGAGACCCTGTCGACATTGACCCAAGCCGCCCGTGGCCTGGCATCGACGAATCGAATGCATGCGGCGAAACATGCACTCGGTAGAGTTTCTCCAACGGTATACAGATTGAATATACGCAGTTGCAGGGGGCAAACGTGAGCATAGGTCCTGCAATACGGGTGTATTGCAGGGGTTTTGGCAGGTTGGAATTATTCTCTAGAAGCTATAAAGGTGAGTGTATTACATGCGTACGCCCAAGAAAGATTTCACGCTCATTTCTGAAGGATGTAGTACGTTTGTAATATCGTTTACACTCACTTACTCTAGTGCAATAAAGTAGTGGTTGTAAGATTGGCTATTAGTAGCCAATGCTGTATTTGACTATTCAAATTGCACGCTCATTAAGGGGGGCCAGTGATGTCATCGACTCAAAAACGAGCCATCCTGCAGATGCGCATTCGCGAGGAAGACAAGCAGCATGCCGAGCGTCTCTACGACGCCATGGGCACATCGCTCGCCGAGGCCGTGCGCCTTTTTGTCGCGCAGAGCATTTTGATGCGCAAGCTCCCCTTTCAGCCGGTCGCCGTGCGCTCAAAGGACGGCACCGCCGCCTATGGATCGCTCAAAGCCTATGGGGACCCCAATCGCCGCTCCGAGGAGCGCAATGCCTGGATTGAATACCTTGCTACAGAAAACGACGATTCGATTTTGGGTCCCGAGGAAGTAGATATCCATGAGTAGCACCATCATCGACGAGACCGTCATCCTACGCTACCTGCTTGACGACGACGAAGTTCTGTCACCGCGCGCCGCCAAGGTCATCGCCACACGCACCGCTCGCGTCTACCCCGAAATCATCACGCGCGTCGTGGTCACGCTGCGCGACGTCTATAAGGTTCCCCGCGTTGAGATTACTGCGGCCATGAAAAGGCTGCTCGATGACGTCATGGTCGACGAACCCACCGTTGTCGCCCTTGCCATCAAACTCTTCGGCAAGACCCATATGGACTTTACCGACTGCCTCCTCGCAGCCCGAACCGCCATCTACAACGATGATGTCGTGAGCTTTGGCAAGCCCATCATCCAAGGCATGATCGACTACCGCCGCCAGCGCCAAACCGCCGCCGACGCCCGCGACCGCGCCGCCGAATCCCGCAGCCGCAGCACCGACTCCACCATCGACAAGCTCCGTCACCGCCCCCGCAGCTAACCCCATCCCCTCCTAAGTTGCGGTGAAATACGGACT
>CABRID010000050.1 GCA_902470895.1 uncultured Collinsella sp. | reverse complement strand
GATCAGCCTCGGTCTCGTGGGCTCGGAGATGTGTATAAGAGACAGCCCAGGCCCTAGCCCCTCCATCTGGTAATTGGCGGGGGATCCGCCACCCCCGCATTTGCTTCTATGGGTTTCGTTCGATAAAGGAGGACACCATGAAGACAACGTTCAAAAAGTCCGTACTCGCATTTCTTACATGCGTCCTGGCGCTCGCCTTTGCCCTGACGGGCTGCAGCGGCGGCGGCAAAGACCCCAAGGCCAACTTCGTTGGCAGCTGGCAGTACTCGGGTGGAACCTTGGACGGCGAAGAGCTCACCGATGAGTACATGGATATGCTCAAGGAGTGGGGCCTCAACTGTATCCTGATCCTCGACGAAGACGGCACGGGCGTCCTCGACATGTTCCTTGAGGTCGCCGACCTGAAATGGGAGGCCAAGGACGCCACCACCGTAACGATTACCGCCGAAGATGAGTCGCACGACCTGAAGCTCAAGGACGACAAGCTCGTCCTCGAGGTGGAAGGCGACAAGCTTATCTTTACGAAGTCCGACAAGGATCTGTCCGGTACGGTGAAGAAGGATCGCGAGGCGGCCGAGAAGGAAGAAGAGATCGATGAGGCCGTCGAAGACGACGACGTCCAGAGCATCGAAATCTCCCCCGCCGTCACCGTCGCCGATGACGACCTGTGCACCATCACCATCACCGAGAAGTTCAAGGACGACTGGGGCGACATCGGCTTTGTCGTCAACATCACCAACAAGAGCGACAAGGACCTGACCTTCTACGCTCCTTCCGGCAAGACCAACGTCAACGGCACCATGAAGGAACCCTGGTTCTCGGCTCACCTGATGCCCGGTACCAACGCCACCGAGGAATTCACCTTCTCGAAGGGCACGCTCGATAGCCTTGATGACCTCGTCAATACGACCATCGGCATCGACGCCTACCTGACCGATTCCTACGAGGACGTCGCCTCCTACACCGCGACCATCGCGTAGCGGCAGACCACGACAGCCGCGGATTGGCGGACACATCCGCGCACACCAGGCGGGGCCGCAGGAGTTGATCCTGCGGCCCCGCCGCTTTATGCCGATGCGTAACGAGCGCTAGCGCTCCATGTTGGGAACGATGCTGCCCTCCGTTACTGCGCGCACGGCCAAGCGCATGATGTTGTCGTAGCCGGTCTTATTGAGAATCTCCGAGATGCGGCGTTTGATGGTGCCCTCGCTCATAAACAGCTCGGCCGCGATCTCGCGGCGGCTTTTACCCTCGCAGGCAAGGCGCAAGATCGACAGCTCGACATCGTCGAGGGCCGCCGTGCCCGAGAAGATGCTCTCGGGCGGCTTGGGAAACGTGCAGTAACCCGCCAGCGTGGAGCGCATCACGGCGAATAGCTCGTCGATACCGACGTTCTTGTACACAAAGCTGTCGACGCCCGCCTCGCGCGCCTAGTCCACAAAGGTGATTTCGGGCATACCCGTCATGATAATGACGCGGCACTCGGGCAGTTGTTCTTTGATGCGCGCCGCCGCCACGATGCCGTTGGAATCATGCTCGGTACATACGTCCATCAGTATCATGTCCGGGCGCTCCTTGAGCGCGACACCCAAGGCCTCGGAAGCATCGGCAATGGCGGAAACAACGGTCATATCGGGCTGGTCGCCAACGGAGCGCGCCAGGCTCTCGCGCAGGATGGCCTGGTCTTCGACTATAAGGACGCGGATCATGAACTTCTCCTTTGGACCGTGGCGTTGGAGGCGAGCGGGATGGACACCGTAAGCGTGAAGGGCGGGGCGGTGTGGACTTCCAGGCTGCCGCCCAGATTCTGTGCGACATGCCTCATACCTGGGATACCCGTTCCCTCGCGATACGATACGGGTGCAGGCGCGCCGTCGTTAGAAACGGTCATCCGCGCAACAGCACCGTCTTCCGACGTCTCCTGCCACAGACGCACGTGGACCCGATGCGCCTGTGCATGCTTGGTGGCATTGGTCGAGGCCTCGCGGATAATCTGCAAAAATGCGGCGGCGACACGCGCGTCGCTTGGCAGCTCGCCCTCCACATCGATCTGCACACTCACCAGGCCAAAGGCATGGACGATATCGCCCAATTGCTCTGCCGGTTCGGTGTCGCCCCCGCTGCGCAGATCGGCAGCGATTGAGCGCAGCAGCGGGTCGATCTGTTCGAGTGACTCGTCATCCAGGCGCCCTTCCTCCAGATAACGATGGAGAATGGACAGGCGCTGCCCGATCACGTCGTGCACGCGAGCGCGCATACGCAGATAGGCCGCATTGTCAGCAACTTTTTTGACTTCTTCGATCTGGGCTTGGAGCCCTTGGCCCGCAAGCTCAAGCAGGTGGTTGGCTTGCGCTAGGCGATCATGAGCATGCGCATACTCTGTTACATCCAGGCCGATAATGCGCTCGAAGAGGCGGCCCGAAACCATAACGTCATCGTGCACAAACAAGCGAATCTCGGCGGGAGAAACCTCGACCACCGCCCGCGCCTCACCAAAGCGGTCCAGATTAATCCGCACGCGGTTCTGGCTGCTTTCGGGCATTTGCATGCTGAGTTTGCGCAGGTCGTTCCATGTACCGCTCATATCGCCTAGGTCGGTGGGCATATGAAGCTCCACCAGGTTTTTTCGCATGCAGCGGTTCATGAGCAGCGGACGGCCCCTCGGGTCCAGATACAGGATGCCCACGGGAATCACGTTGATGGTTTCGATCGTCGAGAACGCGGTGATATCCTCCTGGCGGTTGCGGACATCCATCAAGAGCGCCGCAATGGAGCGGAACAGGAAAAACGCTCCCTCTGCGATAAGGACCGTGGTCCACGCCGAGCCCATGGCAAGCACCACCGGCGGTGTCACGGCGGCAACGAGCAACAGTTCGGCCAGCATGACGGGGCGACGATAGTGCACCATAAGCACCATGCCGTAGGCAAAGATCACGGCATTGAGCCACAACGCTCCGCCCATTGCCCTGGCGCAAACGTCAAGCGGCGCCACCAGATACGAGCCAGACGACGCGAACAGGATAAGCGCCGAAACCACCAGGTGAACCACGAGGCTCGCCTCGTAGGCGCAAATCACCTTACGGTTATAGGACGAGCGGCGCGATGAAATGAGCGGGACGTGGATCGTCTGCAGACACGCAGCCAAGGCAAAGACAACATCGAGCGCAACGATTTGGGGAAGGATGAGCGAAATCTGCATCGTCACTCACCCGCCCTCGGCATCAAGACGATCATGCGCAGCTGACCGGGCTCGCCCTCAAGGCGGTATGCCACGTTTCGCCCTTGCAGAGCGCCTTCGAGCTCTTGCGCAGCGGGCGTCTGCGAAAGATCTGCATCATCGTTGGAAAAAAGCGTGGCGCGTAGCTCGACACTGCATCGGTCATGGTCGCCCAAGTGATACATAAGCGCCGGATGGTCGGTGGTGTAGGCAAAAAACGCAAAGTCATACACGCAGTCGTACAGGGCGCTTACCGTACTGGCGTGCAACGGGCGCCGTATGGCGATAATCGAGGCGCAATCGATATCGATGGTGCGCAGGTCGCTTGCGAGCTCGTTGGCAATGAGCTGAATGCGGTCGCGATCAAAACCGCTCTCCCCGTGCTGTGCCAACGTGAGCGACCCCTTGCGCTTGCAATAGGCGACGAGCATCTTGGCGCGCTGCAGCATGCGGTAACGCTCGTGCGAAGACGATTCATCGGTCAACGGCGGCAGCGAGCTCAGCAGGTCGTACATCCCTTCGAGCGCGCGGGCAAGCGCCTGGTCCACGTCTTGGACCAGCAAGGTCTCGGCCTCTTGGTCTGCCAGGTGCGTCTTAAGGTCGTAGTCGGCGGCGAGCAGCTCATTTTGACGCTGCAGCTCCATACGACGATGTGCCAGTTCACGGTTAAGCTCGTTGAGATCCGACACGTCTTGGGCAAGCAGCGCCGATCCACCCAGCAGCGGAAAGGCACGGTACATCACATTGGGATCGGACGCCACGGCAAAGGCATGGGCGCGGCCGTGCTCCTGGGTCCGCAACTCCTCGCGCACGCCTACCGGCATTGGCTTTGACACCGGCGTGGCATAGACCTCCTGCAGGTCGCGCGTTAGGACTTTGAGGTCGAGCGGCAAGGTGTCGAAGATGCCGGCGATGTCGTGATACGACGGAATGACACCGCAATCGAGACAGATTTCCATCGCCACCACGCACAGGACGCAATAGACGAGCGAAAAGTTGAGCCTCCATGCCCAGGGCACGCGCAACGCATACGAGACGGCAAAGAATGCGCCACCCAGCAGTACGAGCGCCGCCGTGCCCGAGAAACGCTGGATGCGAAAGGACGAGGACCGACCAACCAGGATAAAAAAGGCCACGAAGTCGAAGACCGTCCACACGAGAACGACAAAATAACCCCAGCCGTACGTGTAATCGTTACTCCAGGTGTCGCTTGTACGGTCAAAGCGGAAGACCTGCTGATGAAAATCGTTGGTGAGCACAAATCCGATAAGCAGGATGGCCGCAATCCACAGCGCAGCGCAGTAGCGGCGCCCCAGGCGGTGTTGCTCCAGGCCCGCAAGGCGCAGGCCACAGAGCTGGTAGAGCAGCGGAATGAGCGTCATGGGCACGTAGTACAGGTACCACAGCACGGTGGCATAGAACGGCGTGAACGACTTGTACTTGAGAATGACTTCGATCATCCACAGGGCGCAGATGGTGGCGATGGCCACAAGGCGGCGACGCAACACATAGTCCAAACAGCGCAGATAGACCGATACGCCCCAGATCGAAAATACAATTGCGGCGACAAGCAGCGGGAGAGAGCTCGAATGGGCGAGCGCATCCACGACCTCTTCGGATACCTTGCTATAGGCGGGCACGGCGTTAGAAAGTTTGGGGTCGAAGGCGAACAGCGCCGGCAAGACCGCCAAAAGCATGAGGAACAGCGCGGTGATGGCGCCGGCGATAGCAAAGACGCGGTGACGGTACACCTGATGTGTTATGCCAACAAGGAATCGCGGCATGGCGAAGAGCCTGCCACCCCTGGGATCCGCAACCGGCGCGGATCGGGCGGCCGCATGGCCGATATGTCGCTCGCGGGTACCCATAGTGCTTTTAGTGTACCGACAGGCAGGCTCAAAAAACGGGCCGCATGTCCCAAAATCCGTAGACGGCAAAGCGCCCGACGAGCACAAACTGCTCGCCGGGCGCTTTGGTTAGGAGACTATGATTGCCGGGAAAGCCTAGGACAGGTCTGTAAGATTTGAGTCTAGGGTTTTCCAGGTGCCGTAGATTGGGTCGAATGGGGAGCGCCGCGTACTTAAGGTACGCAAGCGACGAATGAGGCCCAAGGTACGGTGGCTGGGAAAGCCTAGGCCAGATCTTCGCCGTTGGAAGCGATTACCTTCTTGTACCAGTCGAAGCTCTTCTTCTTGGAGCGCTTGAGGGTACCGTTGCCGGCGTCGTCGCGGTCCACGTAGATGAAGCCGTAGCGCTTGGACATCTCGCCCGTGCCGGCCGAGACCAGGTCGATCGGACCCCAGGTGGTGTAACCCAGCAGGTCGACGCCGTCCTCGGTCACCGCGTCGCGCATCGCGGCGATGTGCTGGCGCAGGTAATCGATACGGTAGTCGTCGTTGATGGAGCCGTCCTCCTCGACAACATCCTTGGCGCCCAGACCGTTCTCGACCACAAACAGAGGCTTCTGATAGCGGTCGTACAGGTCGTTGAGGGTAATGCGGAAGCCTAGCGGATCGATGGCCCAGCCCCACTGGCTCTGCTGCAGGTAGGGGTTCTTGGCACCGGCGAAGGCGTTGCCCTGGGTCTTCTCGACGTCGGGATTGTCAGCGCCCGCGGAGCAGCGGGTGCTGTAGTAGCT
This sequence comes from uncultured Collinsella sp., assembly GCA_902470895.1. Classification (GTDB taxonomy): domain Bacteria; phylum Actinomycetota; class Coriobacteriia; order Coriobacteriales; family Coriobacteriaceae; genus Collinsella. The sequence goes on along the minus strand of CABRID010000050.1, from coordinate 8,729 downwards.
AAAGCTGATGAAGTCGACGGTGTTGTCGGCCAGGATCTCGCGGTCCTCGTCGGTCATGCCCACATCGATGCCCAAGCGCTCGAGCTTCTTGACGGCATAGGCCGGGTAATAGCCACGGCTCTGGACGTCGACGAAGAAGTAGTTGTCCTGGTTGTCGAGCTGGGCCTGGCGCACATCGCCCGGGCGACAGCTGTAGGGGTAGTAGGTGCCGGCAGCGAGCATGCAGCCAATCTTGACCTCGGGGTCGATCTCGTGGGCGATCTTGGTGGCCCAAGCGCTGGCGACGAGCTCGTTGTGGGCGGCCAGATACTCGACGGCCTCCCTGTTCTCGCCCTCCTCAAAAACCAGGCCGGCACCCATAAACGGCAGGTGCAGGATCATGTTGATCTCGTTAAAGGTGAGCCAATACTTCACCAGGCCCTTGTAGCGGGTGAAGATCGTAGTCGCAAGGTTCTTGTAGAAGTCGATGAGCTTGCGGTTGCGCCAGCCGCCGTATTCCTTGATGAGGTGAATCGGGCAGTCGAAGTGCGTGATGGTCACGAGCGGCTCGATGCCGTACTTTTGGCACTCGCGGAACACATCTTCATAGAAAGCCAGGCCGGCCTCGTTGGGCTCAGCCTCGTCACCGTTGGGGAAGATGCGGGTCCATGCCAGGCTCATGCGGAAGGTCTTAAAGCCCATCTCGGCGAAGAGGGCGATGTCCTCCTTGTAGTGATGGTAGAAATCGATGCCGGTCTGCGCGGGATAGTAGTAGCCATCCTCGAAGTCGAGCATCTTACGCTGGCCGGAGACCACCGCGTAGCGCTCAGCGCCGTGCGGCGCCACGTCCACGTTGGCAAGGCCGCGGCCGTCCACGTTATAGGCGCCCTCGCACTGGTTGGCAGCTGTCGCGCCGCCCCACAGGAAGTCATTGCGGAAAGCCATGTATCAATCCCTTCGCACGCTGTTTGTCGTGGTTTCAGTATCCCCGCAAATAGGGCCTCGCTCAACGACAGCGACGCAGGCCGATACTTCTTTTCGCACGCAGGTGCTCGACAGCCGCCCCGTCTGACACTTTTTGATACCCGCCTGCCAATCACCACAAAGGGGACAGGCACCTTTGTGGCGGTTGGGGGCGGTTTGTCTCGATCTGTAACAGGTAGGCAGCCAAAACCGGGCCTGATGTTACAGATCGAGATTGTTCGGTCAGCTTCTGCAGTTTGTCTAAATCTGTAACAGGTAGAGACGATTTAGCCCGCTAGATGTTACAGATCGAGACAGAAGATTCTAGTCGCAGGTGATGCCGAGGTTTTGCCGACGAGGCCTACGTAACCGCCTTCGCTCAGCAATTCATTTGACTGAATAGGAAAGAAAGGAAAAAATAGGAAAAAAAGGAAAGGAGACTTATGACTGAAACCATCTTCTCCCCCTCATTTGGAAATCGCCCGTCCTATCTGGTGGGTCGCGGGAACGTGATTTCGACATTCATCTCCGGTCTTGAGCAGGAGCCGGGCAATCGAGACCGAGCCATGCTCATGCTCGGCCAGCGAGGCAGCGGCAAGACGGTTCTTCTGTGGGAACTTGCCGACCGCGCACGCAAGCTCGGTTTTGTTGTCGCCACACCCACCGTAGCCTCCGAAGATATGCTTGAGCGCATTGTTGAAAAAATCCAAGAAGCAGGCGAGCCTTATGTCAGCAAGCGTCATCTCCCCAAACTTTCTGGCGGTAGCTTGAGCGTCTTCGGCTTCTCAGCCGGTCTCGAGTTCACACGCGATGTGCAGGAGACCAAGAGTTTCCAGTTCAAACTCACGCAGCTGGCGCGCAAGCTGACCGAGCAGGGGCACGGCATCCTCATCCTTATCGATGAGCTCCAAGCTAATTCACCTGAGATTAGACAGCTCGTCACCGCCTATCAAGAGCTGGTCGGTGAGGGACTCAACGTCGCGCTTGTTATGGCAGGTCTCCCGGGAGCCGTCTGTGCAACGCTCAATGACCGCGTGCTGACATTTCTCAACCGCGCTCGCAAGGTCACGCTCGAACCGCTTTCAGTCGGAGATGTCGATGCCTATTATCAGCGGGCTTTCGAAGAGCTCGACCTTGATATTCCAGGCGATCTTCGCCTCCGTGCCGCTCGCGCAACCCAAGGCTCGCCCTATATGCTGCAGCTCATCGGCTATAACATCGGCAATCGCTGCAAGACAGGAGAACACGTAACGCCAGAGCAAGTCGACGGAGCTATCGAAGCGTCAAAAGCCGATTTCGAAAACGATGTTTGTGAAACGACGCTCGCCGCGCTATCGGACCAAGACGTCGCGTTTCTCGACGCAATGACTGATGACGAAGACGCCGTTTCGCGCATTTCCGATGTAGCGAAACGTATGTCAGTCACACCCGACTATGCGCAAAAGTATCGCCGGCGCCTCATCGACGCCGGCGTAATCGAACAGGCGCGCCGCGGTTACGTGCGTTTCGCCGTTCCATATATGGCTGACTATCTGCGCAGCCAACTCTAGGCAGCCACCGCAATGGGGACAGGCACCTTTGTGGTGGTTTGGGCCCGTTTTGTCTCGATCTGTAACAGCCAGGCCGTCAAAATCGGGCTTGGTGTTACAGATTGAGATTGTTCGGTCTGTCCCTGCAGTTTGTCTAAATCTGTAACAGGTAGAGACGATTTAGCCCGCTAGATGTTACAGATCGAGACAGAAGATTCTAGTCGCAGGCGATGTCGAGGTTCTTGCCGACGAGACCTACGTAGCCGCCCTCGGCAGCCTTGGGACTATCTGCGTGGCAGAGAACCCACTTGTCGGCCTTCCAGTAGCAGTAGCTATCACCGGCCGCGGGCATGTCGGCCGCAGCCTCGGGGCGCGGACCGTTGGTGCCGGCGGGCAGCGCAACCATCACCTGGAAGCCACCGTCGTCGACCATGCACGGCGTGTAGTGCAACGTGGTGGCGTAGACCTCGACGAGCGTGCCGGCGGGCGCGCGGAACGCCTTGACCTGCGCGGTGTCGAGCTTGCCGTCGACAATCTGCTCACGCTTGGCGAGCAGCAGAATAAAGTCGCGAGCACCCAGGTTGAACTCGCTCGCGCGGTGATACTCCAAGCAGTTGAGCTTCGTGTTGTGGCCGTTGCACCAGCCCAGCTGGAACGGACGGCCACCAAACATGAGAAAGCCAAGCTTGTCGGCATCCTTGACGTCCTCGAGCTCCGGCGCACTCGCAACGTACTTGCTGCCCTCGGGAATGGGCGTGGCAGAGAGCGCCTCGAGCACGGGCGACGTAAGCTCGGACGGAACGTTATCCCAAACGTTGCCATAGGACTTGAACTCGGGATCGTTGACAGAGTAGATATGCATGTTCGCTCCTGTTCGTTTATGTGACAGTATGAACATTCTAGAACAAACATAAGCGATTTTAAACACTCGTCCCGACCACTCAGCAAAAAGGCGCCCCCGCACAAGCGAAGGCGCCCAATGCGCGCGTTTTGGGCGATAAAGCCCTTACGCCTGCTGATAGTGCAGGTGCTTCTCGTCGATATCGGCCAGGTCGCGGTCGAGGTAGCGGCGCGCAAGCCAGTTGGCCATGGGGAGGTTCTGGTCCAGGTAGTTACCGCACTCCTCGGGAGCGGCACCGGGGACATCGCCCTCAAAGCCGGCGACAAACTCGAACAGCTCACGCACGAGCGGCAGGATCTCCTCGCTCGTCACCTCGCCAAACACAACCAGGTAAAAGCCCGTGCGGCAGCCCATGGGGCCAAAGTAGACAATGCGGCCCGACCACTCGGCATGATTGCGAAGGAACGTCGCGCCCAGGTGCTCGATGGTGTGGCACTCGGCCGTGTTCATGACCGGCTCCTTGTTGGGCGTGGTCAGGCGCAGGTCAAAGGTGGTGACGGCGGCCCCGGTCGCCGGATCGCGGTCGATGCGGCTCACATACACGCCGGGCTCAAGCAACAGATGGTCAACGGAAAAGCTCGCAATGCGCTCCATGGCAGATCCTCTCGGTAGTCAATTTGGGACGGGCTCTTTTAGCTGGTTCGAATGGTCGCACCAATCATAACAGTCAAAAAAGCCCCGTCCCAAAAAGACAACTTAGCCAAGGACACGGGCCATACGCGTCTTGAACTCGGACAGGAAGCGCGGAGCATCCACGGTCAGTGCCACAAGCGTGCTCTTGTCCGGATCGGACAGGCGGCGCTCATCGCAGATGGTGCGACCGCGGTACTCGCCCAGCAGATCAACACGCAGGTTGCAGCCGAGCGCACCTACGAGCGTGGGGTCGATCGCCACGGCAACGGCCAGCGGATCGTGCAGCGCACAACCACCCAGGTAGGGTGCGTTCATCTCGTACGAGCCAATGTAGTGCTCGACCATGCTCGCAAATGCGCAGCCCGCCATGGTGCCCGAGCCCGTCCAGCCGGCAATGTCGCGGCGTGTGAGCACCACGCGATGCGTCACGTCCAGACCCACCATGGTGAGCTTACGGCCCGAGCGCAGCACCGCGTCGGCTGCCTCGGGGTCGCTCGCCATGTTGGCCTCGGCGCCCGCGCTCACGTTACCGGGCACGGTAAGGGCGCCGCCCATCACGACCACGCGGCCGATGGACATCATCGCCGCCGCATCGCGCTCCAGGGCGAGCGCCAGGTTGGAGAGCGGGCCAGTCGCTACGTAGACCAGATCGGGACCATAAGTGCGCGCGGCATCGATCAGATAATCGACCGCAGCGTTGCCGTCGGCCGAGGTCGCCCCCACCGGCTCGTAGGGCGACGCGGGCACGCTCGCGCCGCCGATGCCGTTCTTGCCGTGAATGAGCGCGGTGGACGCCGGCGGCGTATAGGGCTCAGTCGCCTGCAGAGGACGGTCGGCGCCCAGGTACACCGGCACCTCGGGGCGACCCAGCAGATCGAGCACCGCCAGGCAGTTGTGCGCCGATTGCTCGACGCGCACGTTGCCAAAGCACGTGGTGATGCCCACGAGCTCCACCTCGGAGCTCGCGATGGCATAGGCCAGCGCCATCGCATCGTCCACACCCATATCCAGATCAAGGATCAGCTTCTTGATTGCCATTGTTCTACTCCGCTTCTCCGTCTTTATCGTTTAACTAAACCAATGTTCAACTTCGGCGCTCGTGGGAATCGATTGCTGAGCGCCCAGGCGCAACACCGTCACTGCCGAGGCGCGAGCACCCGCAGCCATGCACTCAAAGAGCGGCAAGCCCTCTAGGCGAGCCGCCGCCAACGCGCCGATAAACGTATCGCCGGCGGCCGTGGTATCGACTACCGTACTCGAAAGTGCCGGCATGCGCAGCAGCTCGCCGTCATCGCCGAGCGTAACCGACCCGGCGCCGCCCAACGTGATGACCGCAGCTCCGGCGCCCTTGTCGAGCAGCGCATTGAGCGCGGCGACGCAACTCGCATCATCCGTGGGCAGAATGCCCGCCAGCACCTGGCACTCGGTCTCGTTGGGGCAGACCAGGTCGACCGCGGACCAGGCCTCCGCAGGCACATCGCAGGCAGGCGCCGGATTAAAGACTGTATAGAACCCGAGCTCGTGAGCGCAAACAAGCGCCTCGGCCGTCGCTACAAGGTCACATTCACCCTGGGCGATAAAGACGCTTCCGGCAGCCGGGGCAATCTTGCTGGCGTCACTATCGAGTTCATCGGCCACCAGACGCCTCAGCGCGCGGGCAACGTCCTCGCCCGCAAGCGCATGGTTGGCGCCCGGCGACAGCACGATGCGGTTGTCTCCCTCGCAGCGAATGATGGTCGCCGTTCCCGTCTCCACATCATCGCGATGCACTACAAAGTCACAGTCCACGCCGGCGTCTTGGAGCCCCGCCACGAGCGACGCGCCGAACGCGTCGCGACCGACCGCGCCGATCATGTGCGTGCAAGCGCCCATACGCGCGGCAGCTACGGCCTGATTGGCGCCCTTGCCGCCGGCGTTGGTGATAAACCCGCTGCCGCCGACGGTCTCGCCCGCACGCGGTATGCGCTCGCACGCCACCGAAAGGTCCATGTTCATGCTGCCGAACACCGCAACGATGCCGCGATCTGCCATGGAAACCTCCTCATCTGCGGGCCTTATGCCCACCGCCAGCCGTCGATCGTGCACTCTCGCACCCCCTATAACTTTAGTTCACTTTGATGTGGACGCGCGCTTGAGCTTGCGCCAGCAGCAAGCATTCACAGGAGCAGGCAGCTACAATGAAGGCGTGCTGATTATTCTCGTCATTGGATGATGTTTTATGGAACAACTCTCGCAATCGGGCTCGCGCGGTCGACGCCGCACGGGCAACGAGCCGGCGCCGCACGAACGCGTGAAGGGCGAACGCCGTGCCAACGAACCGCGACGCACCGTGAGCCCCCATCGTGCTTCTGCCAACAACGCGGGCCGCGCCAACACTCCCGCCGAGGAGCAGACGCCTGCTCGCCCTAAGTCCCGCTACATCCCTGCCCTTGACGGCCTGCGCACGCTTGCCGTCGTCGCGGTGGTGCTCTATCACCTCAACCTCACGTGGGCGCAGGGCGGTCTGCTCGGCGTCACGATCTTCTTTGTGCTTTCGGGCTATCTGATCACGCGCTTGCTGCTCAACGAAGTCGCTAAGACCGGACGCATCGACCTCAAGAGCTTCTGGATTCGCCGCATCCGTCGCCTGGTCCCCGCCGTGGTAACGGTAGTGTTTGTAACCTGCGCGCTGTGCACTATCTTTAACCACGTGATGCTCACCAAGATGCGCCCCGACATCCTGCCGTCGCTGCTGTTCTTCAACAACTGGTGGCAGATTGCCCAAAACGTCTCGTACTTCAATGCTCTGGGCGACCCCTCGCCGCTCACGCACTTTTGGTCGCTTGCCATCGAGGAACAATTCTACCTGATTTGGCCGCCACTGCTGTTTGCCATGGTATCCATGCATGTGAGCAAGCCCAACACGCGCCGCGTGGTTCTGGGCTTGGCTGCTGTCTCCGCCGTCGCCATGATGGTGCTCTATAACCCCGCCGCCGACCCCAGCCGCGTGTACTACGGCACCGACACCCGTGTGTTCTCGCTGCTGCTGGGTGCCTGGATGGCCTTTATCCCCGATCGCGACCTGGCGCCGGTGCGTCTCGCTCGTCGTTTGGGGCTCAATCGCCTAGCTGGCGCCGCCAAGCACGGCAAGAACGCCGAGGGCAAGCCTGGCGAGAAGGCCGACGAAGCAGCCGAGACCGCCCCGGCACAGCCGAGCGCCCTCGTGCGTTTTTGGTCCTCGCCCGCATCCATCGATGTGTTGGGCGTCGTGGGTCTGGTTGGCCTTGCCGCCATGGTCGCGCTCACCAACGGCTACACTGCCTTCCAGTATCGCGGAGGCACACTGCTGTGCTCGATCCTCACGCTCATGGTCATCGCGGCCTGCGTGCAGCCCCAGGGAATGGTTGCCCGCGCGCTGTCCGCCGAGCCGCTCGTGTGGGTTGGCAAGCGCTCGTACAGCATCTACCTGTGGCACTATCCCCTGCTGTTGCTCATGAACCCGGTCGCCAACATCAACGATACACCGTGGTGGCAGTACATTTTGCAGGTGCTGTTGGTGGTCGCCGTGGCCGAATGCTCATATCGCTTTATCGAGACGCCGTTTAGGAAGGGCGCCTTCGGCCGCACCGTATCCGAGTTCCGCGATGGCACCACCACGCCCGCCAACTGGGTGCGCGCGCACGTCCCTGCCTGCGCAGCCTGCGCTGTCGTGTTGGTCGTTGCACTGGGCGGCCTGATCTTTGTGCCCGAGACGTCTGCGCTGAGCGGCGAGGGCGCCGAGGTTCTGAACAAGGAAGCCAAAAACACCGCACCGAAAGACCAGCAAGCGGCCGACGACACCGATAAGGACAACGACGGCTTCCCCGACGGCTCCTACGACCTGTTGATGATCGGTGACTCCGTGTCGCTGCGTGCCGTGGACGCCTTTGACGGTGTGTTCCCGCACAGCCATATCGATGCCGAAAAGGGCCGCCAGTTCGATGCGGGCCGTGCGACATTTGAGGGCTATATCCAGCAGAACCTTGCCGGCAAGATCGTGGTCTTTGCACTGGGCACCAACGGCTTGGTAACCGACGACCAGATCGACGCCATCATGGCCGATGCAGGAGATAAGCGTATTGTGGTGTTTGTGAACACGCGCAGCCCGCAGCCGTGGGTTGGCTCTACCAACCAGGCCATCGCCAACGCCGCTACGCGCTACAAGAACGTGCGCGTTATCGATTGGTACGGATACAGCGCTAACCGCAACGACCTGTTCGATGGCGATGGCACGCACCTATCGACCACTGGCGTGACTGAGTACCTCAACTTGATCCACGATGCCGTCAAGAAGGACCTGCCCGTACACCCCGAGGATCACGTCAACGATCCGCAGCCGGCAGCCGTCAAGTCTGCCACCGACGCGCTCGTCAATGCGCTCGCTCTCAAGCCGCACAAGTTGGGCACCGACAAGTAACCTGCAGCGCAAACTTCCCACATCCGGAGGGGGCGTCTGCCGTGGCAGACGCCCCCTCCGGCAGTTAGGGGCGTTCCTTATGTGCCGGTACCTAGGGACACTCCTGGCGCAGCCAATGAAGACCTCTACGGATGAATTCCAGGCCGCTCCGTCGCTCCAGACATCGTTTCCGCGCCTCGCGCCGGTAGCGCGCAGAGATGTGGTGTAAGAGGCGGGGCATGCCCCGCCCCCTCCCTTTCTTGAAAGGGAGGGGACACCGCCTAGAATTCGTCGTTGGAGTAATGAAGGT
>CABRID010000049.1 GCA_902470895.1 uncultured Collinsella sp. | reverse complement strand
CAGCCTCGGTCTCGTGGGCTCGGAGATGTGTATAAGAGACAGCCACCGAGAGGCGAACGCCCTCGATACCCCGGAGCATGCGGCCCAAAACAGGCTGCACCGGCGTATACATGCGCACGGTATGCTCGTCCGAGTCGCCCCGGAAGAGCGGCGCATGCATGTTGCCGATCTCCCAGCACGCATGCGCGAGCGCAATCGGATCCATGCGGTCGACTTCGACCAAATAAACCTCGGCGCTGCGCAGGCGCACGACAACCGCCACGGGCACCACGCCCGAACGGTCAATGGCGAGCACGTCGCCGTCGGCAAGACGACCACCGTCGGTAGCATCCGGCCGGACATCGATCGTGCGCCCCAGCTCCGTCACGCCCGCAAACGCGCGCGTGTCAGCCTGGTCCCAATCGAGCAGTAGCTCGTCAACTTCAAAGACGCCGCCCAAATTCCGGCGGAGCAGGAGTTCATAGGACGGATCGTTGAGATTTCCCAAGCATGTCGTCGAAACCAAGCGCTCGGGCATACTCTAACCCTCGACCTCGACGAGCTCGATATCAAAGTTGAGGTCCTTGCCGGCCAGCTCGTGGTTGGCGTCGAGCGTCACGGCCTCGGGCGTAACGTCGATGACCACGGCGGGGACGGGCATACCGCTCGGCGTGGACAGGAAAAGCTTCATGCCCTTCTCGATCTGCTCGATGTTGGGAACCTGTTCGGCCGGGAAGGTGATAACCATCTCGGGATTGTGCTCGCCGTAGGCATCGGCAGCCGGGATGTGCACGGTCTTCTTCTCGCCCACCTGCATGTCGACAACAGCGGCGTCGAAGCCCTTGATCATCTGACCGGCGCCGCAGGTGAACTCCAGCGGCTCGCCGCGATCGTAGGAGCTATCGAACTGCGTGCCGTCATCGAGCGTGCCGCGATAATGGGTCTTGACCTTCTTGCCCTGGTTGGACATGGTAACCTCCGTGATAAGGGCGGCGCACAACGCGGGCCGCCGTGAACATATGGCGCTAACTATACCCTAGTCATACAATTCAATGATAGTTTGCAAAGAAACGCTGCAACCGGAGGAACCATGGCATATCCCGTATTTGACCTACACTGCGACACCGCCGACCGAATCGGCTGGGCCACGCTCGATCTCGACCTGCGCTTTACCGCCGGCACCGACGGTTATTTCCCCGGCGACGAAACGCATCCGCAAGATTTCGACCTCATCGAGGGCAACGCCTGCGCCATCTCGCTCGCAAAGATCGGCAACACGCCGTGGGCACAGTGCTTCGCCACGTTTGTCCCCGATGAGATTCCCACCGCCCACGCCGCGCGCTTCCAGGCACAGATCATGGCGCATATGAGCGGCCAGGCCATGCTCAACCACGACCGCATGGTCAACGTACGCAGCGCGGCAGACATTCGCCCCGCGCTCAAAGACGGCAAGGTCGCCTGCATCCACACCATCGAAAACGCCACGTTCTTTGCCGAGGACCCCGCGCTGATCGAGGTGCTTAAGAGCCTGGGCGTACTCATGTCATCGCTCAGCTGGAATGCGCAGGGACCGCTCGCGAGCGGACACGATACCCACGCCGGCCTCACCGCCGCCGGCATCGAGGCACTTACGCAGATGGAGCACGCCGGCATGGTACTTGACGTCTCCCACCTCAACGATGAGTGCTTTGACGAGGTTGTCGCCCACGCCACACGTCCCTTCGTCGCCAGCCACTCCAACTCCCGTGCGGTTTGCGGCGTCAAACGCAACCTTACCGACGACCAGTTCCGCACCATTCGCGACATGGGCGGTATCGTCGGCCTCAACTACTGCAGCGAGTTCCTTTCCAACGACGCAACCGACAAGACCGCCGCAGACGTCACCTTCGACCAGCTGGCGGCACATATCGAGCACTGGCTCGACCTGGGCGGCGAGGACGTCATCGCGCTCGGCGGCGACTGGGACGGTGCCACGGCGCCCGCCTTCCTCTCCGATGCCAGCAAGATGCCCGAGTTCCAGAACATGCTCTCCAAGCACTTTGGCAAGACCGTGATGCAGAAGCTCTGCAGCGACAACGCGCTTGCCTTCTTTGAGCGTTATTAATTTCACATCCCTTGAGCGGGCCGGCATGCCGAACGGTCGACATGCCGGCCCGTCCCCAATCTGAAGGACCGCTTTTGACGCAGCAGTTTACGATTTCCGCATCCCGACCGGATGGGACGCCCATCCCCGTCATCGTTACCAAAAAGCGCGTCAAGAACTTCAACCTACGCGTCACATCGAACGGTGAGGTCCACGCCAGTGCACCGCTCGGCGCCAGCCGCGAGCGTATCGAAGCGTTTGTGAAGCGCAACAGCGCCTGGATTATCAGCCGACTTGCCCAGCGCGAGCAACGTCAGACGACGGCGCGAGAGCCGCTCAGTCCCTCGTCCATCATTGCGCTTTGGGGCAAACCCATCACCGTTCAGGATGCACTCGACCACAACTTTGAGCCACCCGCACCGCGGCCCAAGCAGGCTACCTTCGCAAGTTTTATGGGTACCGACGAGCCAAGTGGGTGCACGCAGGCAAAGCAGCGCACAGCCCTCGACGGCCTAACGCCCAAAGAACTCCAGATTCACATCGACCAGCTTTATACGTCCGAAGTCATATCGGCGCTGCGCGATATGGTGCACGCATACGAAATCGCAATGGGTGTCGCCGTTTCCCGCGTTTCCGTACGCAGCATGAAAACGCGTTGGGGCTCCTGCACGCCCAAATCCGGCGCCGTTCGCATCGCACGAGAACTTGCCGCCTACCCCGTCGAATGTCTCGACATGGTTGTCGCCCACGAGCTCGTCCACTTGCTCGAGCCAAGCCACAATCAGCGGTTTCACGCCCTGCTCGACACGTACTGCCCCAACAATAGAGCACTGTCCCAGCGGCTCAAGCAGCCACCCATAGAGACGTATTAGAACCGGTTAGCGCACGCGCTCGATCTCGACACCGCAGCTTGCCAGGGGAAGACCGACGGGCGCCCAAGGCTTATCGAGCTTAACACGCACGCCAAGCAGCAAGGGGTAACGACGTAGCAGCATCTGGGCCACACCCTCGGCCGCAGCCTCGATAAGCTTAAACGTATGCTCACGCAGATAGCCATCGACATCGTGGCACACCGAGCCGTAGTCAATCGAGGCGTCCAGGTTATCGTGCTCCCCCGCTGCACGCAGGTCGGCATAGAGCACCAGGGACACGATGAACTTCTGGCCCAGCGTGTTCTCTTCGGGATACACACCATGATTGGCAAAGACCTCGAGACCGTCGATAGTAATGCGATCGGCATGGCGAAGATCGTCATAGCTCACGTGGGGCACCGCCGTTGCGGTGGATATTTCGCCCCTTCCACGGCGGGCGAGCTCGGCGCCTTCAGTCTTGGTTGCATTCTCGGGCAGTTTCTTGTTGCTCATCGCGATCGTCTCCTTCGTTTAGAACCCCGGCCGCGCAAACTAACTACACGCGAATCGACAGGTTCTTTTTATCATCGCTCCAGTTGCAAGCATTGCGCGCGGGGCATGCAAAGCAGGCGCGCGACGCTTTATCGGCCGCATAGAGCAGACGCTCAAGCGGTTGGCTGTTCACGCGCAGCTTTCGATGGCCCAGAATGGCCGTCTTAATGGCTGCGGCATCGGCCGGCTCAAACGCCACATCATCGGGCATGCCGCCGAGAATCGCATCAGCGACGCGTTCGCTTGCAACATCATGGGATATACCCGATTCATACTGTTCATCTTTGCCGATATCGTGAAGAAGTGCCGTGGCGTAGATGACCTCGCGGTCAAATTCGAGCTGTTCCTCGAGATTCTTGATCCACATAATGCGAGCGACATCGAGCAGATGGTCAATACCGTGGCGGCAGAAGATGCGCCCCGATTCCAACTGCGCAATGTTGCCCAGGTGCCGCCGAAACAGCCCGTTGGCACAAATGTAATCAATGCGAGGCATAGCACCAAAGGGGGCCAGGCCCGAAGCCATGAAGCCGCGACGCGACGTCCCCTCATCGGTCTTCGATGTAAAGTCGTTGACGACCCTCATGCTAACGGCCCAGCATCCTAAAGAACCGCTCCTCGAGCGCGGGATCGGTCTCAAAGACGCCGCGGCGAGCGAGCGTCACGGTCTTGGTGCCGGGCTTTTGCACGCCGCGCATCGTCATGCACATGTGCTCGGCTTCCATCAGCACAATCGCCCCTTGGGGAGCAAGATATTCCATGAGAGCGTCGGCAACCTGCGCACACAGCTGCTCCTGCAGCTGCAGACGGCGGGCATAAACCTCAACCGTGCGGGCGAGTTTGGAAAGCCCAGCCACCCGACCGTTAGGGATATAGCCAATGGCGGCCTTGCCATAAAACGGCAGCAAATGGTGCTCGCACAGCGAGTAGAACGTGATGTCGCGCTCGATAACCAAATCGTTCGAAGCGACGGCAAAGGTTTTGGACAGGTGCTCCTCGGCACTCTGGTCCATACCGCCGGCGATCTCACCATACATACGGGCAACGCGCGCCGGGGTCTCCAGCAGGCCCTCACGAGTTGGGTCCTCGCCTATGCCCTCAAGCAACAGCTTAATGGCGGCCTCGACTTTTTCCTGATCGATCATCTGGGCCTCACTTTTCCGATTTTGCGTTCGCGCTATGGTACCACGCCCTTTGGCATCGGCCACAAGCTACATAGTATGGGTCGAATAGACTGGATCGTCCCGCCAAAGTTCAACCGCATCACAAAGCGCAACGCCCTCGCGCACAGCACGGGCGCGCGTGGCGTTCATATCAATCACGCGCTGATTGCTCGAGCCCCTAAAGCGCAACGAGATATCGTACAAATCCTGAACGAACGGGCCGTCCACCAACATGTCGAGGCAGGCCAGGATACGGTTCGTCACCTCGGTATGATGGCGACCGCCCGGCATAAGCTCCTCGAGCACGTCGCCGGTAAAGCACCAAATGGTCTTGCCCGACCCCGCGGGATAGGCCGCACGCACGCGTTCGATAAAGTCAACAAGCCCCACCTGATTCTCGGGCTCCATAGGCTCGCCGCCCAGAATCGTCAGGCCATCGATAAAGGGATGGTCGAGGCTCTCGATAATCTTGTCCTCGACGGCACGATCGAACGTTTCACCCGCGGCAAAGTCCCACGCGACGGAGTTAAAGCAATTCTTGCACCCGCGACGGCACCCGCTCACAAACAGAGAAGTACGAACGCCTTCCCCATCAGCAATGTCGAAATACTTAATGTTCGCGTAGTTCATAGGTAACTCTCCCGGGAGGCCGGGACATATCATCCCGTCCTCAAACATTCTCGGCCTTCGGCCTGCGAAACTGCGGGCGGGACGATATGTCCCGGCCTCATGCAAAGGGTAACTCAATGAACGAAGCGAACATCGAGTATAGGGTTCGAGGTCCAATAAAAACTTTGTTGCAGCTCAACCGCCATCGCAAGCAAAGCGTTGTTGCAAGTCAACTCATTTCCGCTAAGAACTTCGAGGAGTGAGCAGGCCGCATGCTGCATCTCAGCTACATCAACTTGGCTGCCCCGTAGCGAGGCCCCGGGCCTTTGCTCGATATGAGTTCCGCACGAACAGGAGGCGCCAGTGGCGCCTCCGTCGTGAGCCAGGACTGTCCGAAATAGCGAGTAAAGGCCCGGGGCCTCGCTACGGGGCGGCCTGGGATGGTTATTAGAGATGCAGCACGCGGTCGCGGATCTCCTCGGTTCGGCCCTGGTTCCAGAACTGGGTACCGATGTAGCCGCACGTACGACGAGCGACATTCATCTTCTCCTGGTCACGATTGCCGCAATTGGGGCACTCCCACACCAGCTTGCCGTCATCCTCGACAATCTTGATCTCACCGTCGTAGCCGCACACCTGGCAGTAGTCGCTCTTGGTGTTGAGCTCGGCGTACATGATGTTGTCGTAGATGTACTGCATCACGCGAATGACAGCCTTGAGGTTGTCCTGCATGTTGGGAACCTCGACGTAGGAGATGGCACCGCCCGGCGAAAGCTGCTGGAACATACCCTCGAACTTGAGCTTGTCGAATGCGTCGATCTCCTCGGACACGTGGACGTGGTAGCTGTTGGTGATGTAGCCCTTGTCCGTCACGCCCGGGATGATGCCAAAACGACGCTGCAGGCACTTGGCGAACTTGTAGGTCGTCGACTCAAGCGGGGTACCGTACAGCGAGAAGTCAATATCGCTTTCGGCCTTCCACTCCGCGCACTTGTCGTTCATGCGCTGCATGACGGCCATGGCAAAGGGCGTGCCCTCCTTCTCGGTGTGGCTGTGGCCCGTCATGTACTTAACGCACTCATACAGGCCGGCATAACCCAGACTAATGGTGGAGTAACCGCCCACGAGCAACTTGTCGATCGTCTCGCCCTTCTTCAGGCGGGCGAGGGCACCGTACTGCCAAAGAATCGGTGCGGCATCCGAAAGCGTACCCATCAGACGCTCATGACGGCACAGCAGGGCGCGGTGGCACAGCTCAAGACGCTCGTCGAAGATCTTCCAGAACTTATCCATGTCCTGATGCGAGCTCAGCGCGACATCGGGCAGGTTGATGGTCACAACGCCCTGGTTAAAGCGACCGTAGTACTTGGGCTTGTTCGGGTCATAGTTCAGCGCGTTGGCCACGTTGTTAAATCCGTTACCGGAGCGGTCGGGCGTCAGGAAGCTGCGGCAACCCATGCAGGTATAGCAGTCGCCGTTGCCCGCGGTCTCGCCCTTCGACAGCTTGAGCTCGCGCATCTTCTTCTCGGAGATGTAGTCGGGCACCATGCGCTTGGCGGTGCACTTCGCAGCCAGCTGAGTCAGGTAGAAGTACGGGGAATCCTCGTGAACGTTATCGTCCTCGAGCACGTAGATGAGCTTGGGGAACGCCGGGGTGATCCACACGCCGGCTTCGTTCTTAACGCCCTCATAGCGCTGACGAAGCGTCTCCTCCACAATCATGGCAAGGTCATGCTTCTCCTGGGGCGTACGGGCCTCATTGAGATACATAAAGACCGTCACGAACGGCGCCTGGCCATTCGTGGTCATAAGGGTCACGACCTGATACTGAATCGTCTGAACGCCGCGACGGATCTCGTCACGCAGGCGGTCCTCAACAACCTCGCGGACCTTTTCGGGAGATGCGGAAACGCCGAGCTCCTCGAGCTCGCGGGCGACCTCGCCGCGAATCTTTTGACGGCTCACCTCGACGAACGGGGCAAGATGGGTCAGCGAAATCGACTGGCCGCCGTACTGGGAGGAAGCAACCTGAGCGATGATCTGCGTCGCGATGTTGCAGGCGGTCGAGAAGCTGTGCGGCTTCTCGATCAGCGTGCCCGAGATAACGGTGCCGTTCTGGAGCATGTCCTCCAGGTTCACCAGGTCGCAGTTGTGCATGTGCTGAGCAAAGTAATCCGAATCGTGGAAGTGGATCAGGCCCTCATTATGGGCGTCCACGATCTCCTGGGGCAGCAGCACGCGCTGGGTCAGGTCCTTGGAAATCTCGCCGGCCATATAGTCGCGCTGAACGGAGTTGACGGTCGGGTTCTTGTTGGAGTTCTCCTGCTTGACCTCTTCGTTATTGCACTCAATCAACGACAGGATCTTGTCATCGGTCGTGTTCTTCTGGCGCTTCAGGCTCTGAACATAGCGATAGATGATGTAGTGGCGGGCAACCTCGTAGCAGTCGAGACGCATGATCTCGTCCTCGACCAAATCCTGGATCTCCTCGACCGAAACGGTGTGGCCCGCGTTCTCGCATGCCTCGGCGACGTTTTGCGCCGCATAAACCACCTGGCGGTCGGTTAGACGAGAGCTCTCCTCGACCTCCAAGTTGGCGGCGCGGATGGCATTGACGATCTTATCGATGTCAAAGACAACCTCGGTGCCGCTGCGCTTGATGATCTTCATCCTCTTGCCTCTTTCGCGTCGTAGCCTCATTGCGCTTCAGAGCCAAACGATGCCCGGCAGGGCTTGCCCCTGTCTTGCGGCGCCGTCGCGCAATCTGTGTTCTCGATAAACCATAAATCCTCATGCGGACAATCCTCGCGGCCGATCAAGCGGCTCAAAGGCGTGTCCAAATGGGACGAATAAGGTCTTCGTTCTCTGTCCGCCATCTATCATACGACAAAGACGCATCTATATCCTGTATTCTTTTTTTAGTTCAAACACAACATATAGTGTTTCAGCAGGTCAAAGCAATTAGTCATTTTGCAGACGCATTAAAAATGAGGGGTTCTTGGCAAGTCGGTAAAACGTTACCAACACGGCTACCTGCATGGCAGTTATAAAACCCCCTTAGTCAAGCCGCTGACAAATCCTACCAAAACCAAGCCGCTCACGCCAAAAGAATCCAAAAGATTATGCTTGACCAACATGTTGCGGTCACGATCGGCCAGGACGTATGCAATCTGCCGGCACCTCTACGGGACGCGAAGACCATCGCGTACAGACCTTGGATCAATATTTGGTGGCTTATTTGGCGGCGTGCTTGGTGGAAAAACAAAAACAGCCCAGAGGACATAGCCTCTGAGCTGCGAACATTTGGTGGGCGTTAGAAGATTTGAACTTCTGACCTCTTCCGTGTCAGGGAAGCGCTCTCCCCCTGAGCTAAACGCCCAAATGGAGCGGACAACGGGGCTCGAACCCGCGACCCCAACCTTGGCAAGGTTGTGCTCTACCAACTGAGCCATGTCCGCTTACGGGGATTAATCTTACGTGATGCCCGCATCCTATGCAAGAACTTTTTTTGAAAAGTTTTGCGACGCCCTCGCGAACCTCGCGAAGACATCAGCCGCCACAGAAGGTGCAGGCAAACGCAAACTCGCCGCAAGAGGTCCTTACATCTCACCGAGCATAATCCAAGCAGAGCTGTCCTGTGCGAGCCTGCCGTCTGCAAGCGGTGATGAGGTGAGCAGGACCCTGCCCTCCGGCAATTCCACGAGCGCTGCGCCAAAGTTCGTCACACACGCCCAGCCGTTGTCACGGCGATAGGCGATGACGCCGCCTTCAGCGCCCTCAGCACCATCCGCAAGGCCGGTGCGCCCGTCAAGATCGAGCCACGCAAGATCGTTGGCGCACCCGCGCAGCTTGCGCCGCAGCCAGAGGGCGTCACGATAGAGCGCAAGCATCGATGTCGGATCCGCTTCTTCCCTATCGGCAGCGTAATCGGAAAACCATGCAGGCTGCGGCAGATGGGGCACCGCATCGGCGTCCGCCGGTGAAAACCCAAACGATCCGCCTTGCGCGGGATCGTCCGCCGCCACCCACGGCAGGGGCACGCGACAGCCGTCGCGCCCCTTCTCGCGCTTCGGTCCGTGCGTATTGGTCGCAGTAGGGTCTTCGAGTGCAGCCCACGGGATGTCAGCCACCTCAAAAAGGCCGAGCTCCTCACCCTGGTACACGTATGCCGAGCCCGGAAGCGCCAGCTCAAGCAAAAGGGCCGCCCGCGCGCGGCGCTCGCCGAGTTCACGGTCCTCGTCATAAGACGACCCGTCGCGTAAGAGCCAGTCGAGCGCAATCTGGTGGTAGCGCGTCGCCTTGATTTGCGGCAGGGCATAGCGTGTCGCCACGCGCGGCACGTCGTGGTTGGAGAGTACCCAGGTCGAGGCGGAATCGGATTCGACGGCTGCCTTCAAGCCCTTCTCGATTGCAGTGTGCATGTCATCATAGGTCCAAGTGGCCTTGGCAAACTCAAAATTGAATGTCTGGCCAAGCTCGCTGGGGCGCGCGTAGAGATACTGGCGCTCGGGCAGCACCCACGCCTCGGCAACGGCGCTGCGCGGCGGATCATAGCGGTCAAACACGCGACGCCACTCGCGATAGATCTCATGGACCTCGTTGCGGTCCCACAGTGGATGGGTACCGTCGTCAACCATGTCATCGCCCTCGGCGAGATGCCACCGGTCGAGGTCATCGCGGTCGAGATCCTTGGCGAGACCCTGCGCCACATCAATGCGAAAGCCGTCGACGCCTCGATCGCTCCAAAACGCCAGGACGTCGCAAAAGAACGCGTGAACCTCGGGGCATGACCAGTCAAAGTCCGGCTGCTCGGGCGTAAACATGTGCAGATACCACTGACCGTCCGCAACACGCGTCCAGGCGGGGCCGCCAAAGTTGGCATTCCAATTGGTGGGAGGCAGCTCACCATGCTCGCCGCGACCATCGCGGAAGATATAACGGGCGCGCTCGGGCGATCCGGGGCCGGCGGCAAGAGCGGCTTTGAACCAGGGGTGCTGGTTGGATGAATGGTTGGGCACGATGTCGACGATGACCTTGATGCCGTGCGCGTGAGCCGCAGCGATCATGTCATCGAAGTCGTCAAGCGAGCCGAGACGTGGGTCGACATCGCAGTAGTCCGCCACATCATAGCCACCATCGACAAGAGGCGATGGGTAAAACGGGCTCAGCCAGATGGCCTCGATACCCAGCCGCTCAAGATAGTCCATCTTCTGGGTAATGCCCGCGATATCGCCCAGACCCGAACCAGTCGAATCCTTAAACGAGCGCGGGTAGATCTGATAAATCGCGGCATCGGACATCCATGAGCGCGAAGAAGACTTTTCTGTAGCCATGGGGCGTATCTCCCTTGCAACGAGGTTATGCGAGATGCCCACGATGATACGCCCAAAGCGGACATTCGCGGCAAACAACGCCACAGCCACGCCCCAAAACGCTCGCTCCCTCTCGGGTTCGAGCCCAAGCGACGGGTACGAAAAAGCCCGGCTACCGTGGTAGTCGGGCTGTTGCGCTTGGAGCGGACAACGGGGCTCGAACCCGCGACCCCAACCTTGGCAAGGTTGTGCTCTACCAACTGAGCCATGTCCGCATATGTAAAACAAAACGGGCGCCGGAGCGCCCGGATGTTGCCTGGAGGCGAAGCCCGGATTCGAACCGGGGGTAAAGGCTTTGCAGGCCTCTGCCTTACCACTTGGCCACTTCGCCGAAAAAGGACCGCTTGAGACGGTCCGGAAATGCAATGGAGCGGACAACGGGGCTCGAACCCGCGACCCCAACCTTGGCAAGGTTGTGCTCTACCAACTGAGCCATGTCCGCTTGCGGGTTATTAATTTACGCGAGTTGTCCTAAAGACGCAAGTACTTTTTTCAAAAAAGTTGCTCAATGCAAGTTCGCGCAGGTAAATAACGCCAAGTCAAGGCGCTATGCGCACGATTCCAATGCTGAGCCAAACAGCTTCACCATCCGAACGCGCGTGCCGGCGCCATCCGTACGACGGGCAACTTCCACATTATCGACGAGCATGCGCATAAGCTTGATACCGCGTCCGCGTTCCTCAGATGCAACCGGCTCGCTCGCCCCATCGATAGAATAGCCAGCGCCCCGATCAAGCACCTCGAGCACAACGCGGTCCCCATAGGCCTGAACCGTCAGGATGCAGCCAACACCGCCCGCATGGTCATATGCGTTACCCAATGCCTCCCCCAACGCCAATGCTACGTCATAACGTTCATCACGCCTCAGGGGAAGTGATTCGAGAAGCTCGGCCACACGGTGCCGATAATACGGGAGATTCTCGATACCTCGTTGCACTTCGACGCTCTTGCTCCATCGCGGCAACTCTCCCACCGGAATGGCGGGAATCGACTCACGCGCCGGGCCCGCGACATGCAGGATGTCGACAAGTCGGGCAATTTCCAAAAAGCGAACGACCTCATCGGAGGCGTTAACGAGCGAAAGCAGGCCCTCTCGCCTCATGAGCTCTCTGGCGCGCGTAAGCAAAAACGCCAAACCCGTCGAGTCGATAAAGCCCACGGCCTGGCAATTGATGACAACGCGGCGCACGCCCCGGTCGATCAAATTATCCAACCGTCGGCGCAGCACGGGCACCGAGGCGATGTCGACATCACCCGGTGGCGTCAAAACCGCTATGTCATTCCACTCGTTCATACGACCATGGTTCCCCAAAAGAGCTCGCTCGATGCATACGTATCTGCAACCGCGCAGATTTTGCCCGTCAAACGTCGCGGCCTACGATCGACCCCGTAATAATTCAAGGGAAACCAGCGCGATGTCATCGTCCAGCGCCGACTCGGTAAAGCGGTCAAGCTCGCTCAAGACCTTACCGCAGATTCCCGATACGCCCTCACTCGAAACAGAAAGCAAAAGGTCACGAAGGCGCTGCTCGCCAAAGAAAGCACCCGAGCGATCGCGTGCTTCGATCGTTCCGTCGGTATACATAAATAGCATGTCACCAGGAGCGAATGTAAACACGCCCGTCTCGTACACCATGCTCTCAAAGGCACCGATCACACCCGACTGGCACCCAAGGAGCTCCACTTCTCCCCCGCAGGTCTCTCCACCGCCAAGCGGCGTCGACGACGGCCTAATGACCATAGTGGGAGGATGTCCCGCCGAGCAATAGGTAGCGCGGCCCGCTTTAAGATCGATCTTGGCAATAAACGCCGTTACAAACGTCTCGACCCTCGAAAAGCCCATGAGCATGCTATTGAGCGAGCGTGCCATACGGGCAGGCCCCGCACCCTCCCAGGCATAGGCCGTCAGCGCCGTCTTGACGAGTGCGGACATGGATGCCGCCTCGATGCCCTTGCCGGATACATCGCCCAAAATCATAACGGCACAATCGTCGGGAAGTCGGACAAGCGTATAGAAGTCACCGCCGACCAACGCAGAATTCGTTGCCGATAGGTATACCGAATCGGTTGCAATGCCCGGAACGTCACCAAGCGAATTTCTCATGCCAATCTGAAGCGTCTGAGCGATATGACGCTCCTCGCGCTTTTGAGATTCGCCTTCATAAATCAGCTCAAAGTCATGCGCCAGATGCACCAGGTAGTCGTATTCAAGGTCGTCAATTGGTTCTTGGCTGCCATCACGGAGCAGCAAAGCGCGCCTCGTCGGCCCCTTGGCAACGTCGGCGGGAACGATTGCATCGTTGTTCCGCTGACCGCCGCCCTCCGAGCGAACGCGTCCCGCCTCGAAGCCGGAATCGACATAGAGGCCCTGGCACGGCAGGCCATGAGCCCTCAACCATCCGCCCATAGGCATGGATTCGTCGACGCGGGTCAAGCGCACATGCTTAAGATCATCAGCGCTCGCACCGCCCAGCACCGACTGCCCAAAACCATCGGAAGCAACCCCCAAACGCGCAGCCGGTGCGGTGGTGGAAAAGAAGAGCGACTCAGGGTCTCCCGGTAGTGCCACGCGACTGCCGCCCTCAAAATCGATGACATAGGTGTCAAGACTCGCGTCATATTCCACGGGGCAGAAATGACAATTGAGCACCGTGCAGATTTCCGTCGACACCGCTCGCGAAGCGGCAACGGGATCATCGAGATAGGTAAACAGTTCGTCGCGCAGCAAATTGAGTGAGCGGCCGAGCTCCGCCGTGCGGCGCGAACGTAAGCTCGACGCCATGCCGACAAGCTGAATAGACAGGTAATCGCAGATGACCTCGAGTACGTTAACGTCATAGGCAAGTGGCGCCTGGGGACGTTTCCAGCCAACTTCCAACACGCCAAGGACCTGCGTGCCGTAAAACACGGGAAGACAGATCTCGCTGCGATACGGGGGCATATCCTGCACGCGCAGCAAGTGCTTGGAACGATTGTCCAAATCCATGAACATGCCCGAAGCAACCCGGTCGCCCTCAAGGTCCTGCTGAATCGACAGGCGACAGGCACGAGATTCGCGAAGCACGTAGGTCGGAATGCCCGCGCCGTACGGCATAAACTCGGGCAGATAGCTGTCCTCAAGCTCCTTAGAAACACCGCGGAGCTTAAAGCCGCCACTCTCGGAAAAATAGATAGCCGCACCGAAGGCATCGAGCGTTCCAACAAGCTGATTCAAAACGGTATCGAGCAAGCTGGGGAGCTCATCGGAGCCCACGGTGCTCATAATGACCGAAAGGGTGCCCGAAAGGCGTTTATTCGCCACTCTAAGCTCCGATAGCGCACGTTTGAGCTGACGGTCGTGGGAATACTGCTCTTCGATACTGTGAAGCGCCACCAGGACACGCGGTGCACGGCGTCCAAAGATACGCGGAGGCGTAACGGAACCTGCGCGGACCAAGACGGGAATAAAGGACCCGTCGCTCAGCTTGAGCATCAGCTCGCTCTCGGAGCCATCGGTCTCAAACGGCAGACGATGTTCGGTCGCGCGCTCAAAGGCAGACGAGTACAGAACGTCTTTGACATCACCGTTAATGACGTCAGCGCGCTCCTCGCACATCAAATCGAGCAAACGATTATTCACATGCAGAATGGTTCCGTCGAGCTCACAAATGATGACAGCATCGCTCGTGATCTCGACCAGTTGGGCAACGTCTGCCCACTCGTTGCGCTCAAGCGTTTCCATCGTGGACCTCACCGTCTATCGGTAACAAAAAAGCCTCCGAAGAGGCTTCTCGAATGCGATGGTGTCGGAGGCGGGACTTGAACCCGCATGACCAAAAAGCGGTCACTAGCACCTCAAGCTAGCGCGTCTGCCAATTCCGCCACTCCGACATGCTATGTTGTTGATTCGCGGTTCGTTTTGTTGAACCCGCGCGTTCAACGAGGAAGATAATAACCTATGATTCGAGAACTGTGCAAGCACTTTTTTGAAAAAAGTTTACGAATTTGTAAATGCGCTGGTAGATCTATATGTCCGGGCCGGAACGGGGGCAACTTCCCAACGCGTCCTCGGGCATGCGGTACATTTTGATTCGCGCTTCGCGCTACAAAATGTACCGCCCCCTGCGGAATGCGTTGGGAAGTTGCCCCCGTTCCGGCGCTACAGCCACATACTCCAAGTACGATTCTCAAACATATTCTGGGGCTGATATAAATTTGGTGGCTCGGCTTTGCCGAGCCCTTATATAAGGCTGTCTCTTATACACATCTGACGCTGCCGACGATACTCCTTGT
>CABRID010000048.1 GCA_902470895.1 uncultured Collinsella sp. | reverse complement strand
CCCTCCTACCACGGTGTTTCGTTTGCCGAGGCTGCCGGTCCCGCCGCCTTTGCAACCTATGTCCGCGCTATCCTGCTGCGTGACGAGGGTGCCTGCATCAGCCCGTTCAACGCCTGGGTCCTGCTCCAGGGCACCGAGACTCTGTCGCTGCGCGTTGACCGTCATGTCGAGAACACCAAGAAGGTCGTTGAGTTCCTGACCGGTGACAGCCACGTCGCCAAGGTGAACCACCCGAGCCTGCCCGAGCATCCCGACCATGAGCTGTACCAGAAGTACTTCCCCAACGGCGGTGCCTCGATCTTTACCTTTGAGATTAAGGGTGGCCAGGAGGCAGCTTGGAAGTTCATCGATCATCTGCAGGTGTTCTCGCTGCTCGCCAACGTGGCCGACGTCAAGTCGCTCGTCGTGCACCCGGCTACCACCACGCACTCCCAGCTCTCTGCCGAGGAGCTCGCCGAGCAGGACATCACGCCCTCCACGATCCGTCTTTCCATCGGTACCGAGAACGCCGAGGACATCATTTGGGATCTGAAGCAGGCCTTTGCCGCACTGGACGAGTAAGGCGACTTGTGCAAGGACCCCTTGCGACTCGATAGGTATAACTGCATAAAATGCCTGCTCAAGGCGCCTGTGCGAACAATGGTCGCACAGGCGCCTTTTTTGCATAGAGAGGGTGCAAAAACAGGGTTTTTGGCACGCTTTATGCAATCGAGATGTGGAAAACTCCTGTTGAGAGGATGTGAGTTTTACGCAAATGACGTGCGCCTTTTGAGAAAAACCGCAGGTCGCGATTTGCTCGGGGTACTATGCAGCGCGATCGAATCACACGCAGCTCAAACGCAGCAAAAACGCACTACGGAGGTTTCCAGCTACATGAGGATTGATTCACGAAAACCGAAAGCCGCCGCCCTTTCCGCCGCTCTGACCGTGGCACTTTTGACGGGCGCCGGCGCAACTGATGCCCACGCGGCAACACTATCCGATACGGTCGGATCCACGCCGTCCGAGGCGACGCTGATGCAGCCCGTCGACTATCGCGGCGACGGCTTTGGCTCCATGCAGGAGTGGAACGCCTCTATGGGGGCCAAGCGCGATTCCCTGGAGGTCCGCGCCCAGATCATCATGAACATGTACGGCGACTATGCCACCGATGACGAGCGCGCTGTACTGCAAGGTTGTATCGATGGTGCGGGCAGTCTTTTGACGATGGAGGAGGTCGACGCGAAGTCGGCCGAGCTCGACGAGCTTCGCTCCGCGCTCGAGGATGCTAAGCGCGAGGCGCTCGAGGCTGCGGCTGCCGAAGCCGAGGCCGCTGAGGCCGTTCAGGCTTCGTATTACAACGCCGGCTCCGGCTCGTCTTACGCGTCTGCTGCGTATTACGCGAACGGCTCGGGCCTGACGCGCTCGAGCGGCGTCAATAACTATAACGGTCGTCGTGAGACCTATTACAGCAGCAACGTGTTGTATCACCACCGCACGGGCGAGTGGACCCAGGATTCCGAGGGCTTTTGGCGCGATTCCGATGGTTACTACGTCGTGGCCGCGGGCGATAAGGCTCAGGGCTCCACGTTTACCGGATCCAAGGGCGAGTGCAAGGTCTATGACTCCGGCTGCGCTGCCGGAACCACCGACTACTACACTGGCTGGTAATTTTTCTGCATCACGGATATTTGGCGGACGGGCGTCTTTACCGAGCTTTAGGGCAACGTAAGGGCGCCCGTTCTATGTATGCATTTGAGTTAACAGAGCGCTTACCGTGGCAGTACGCCGCGCATATGGGCGCGGGGCACACTAAGTCACGAGAAACAAAGTCTTTCTCGTGGAGGAAGTGGTTCCATGAACGCTCGAGATGTCGCTATTGCCGTCGTTGCCCTTTTGATCGGATGCCTTGGTCCGACGGCGGCGTTAACTGCCGGCTTGCAGTCCGCTACGGGCGCCGCTCCTGTGATTGTGGGCGCCTTGATTGCAGCGGCGTTGCTGGGAAGCGCCGGCGTGCTACTTTGCCGCGATGACGAGGACGAGGTTCCGGAATCGCAAAATAAGCCTCAGTTTTAGCCTCGAGCTAAATGCAACAGGCCTTCGCGAATGACGGAATCCTCGCGAAGGCCTGTCTGCTTGTATTGCGCACGTCGCGATGCGGCCGAGGCTACCAGCTGCCTTCTATTTCGCGAATCCTCTGGTAGAGCCAATCGTTTTGCGGCACTTGGATATCGTGTTTGGCGGCCAGGCGGCAAATGGTGCCCGCGAACTCCTCGACTTCGGTCTTTCGTTGTGCGATGCGGTCCTGCGCCATCGAGGGCATACCGGTGGGGTCGATTCCCTCGATGAGGTGCACCATCTGCGTCAGGTCTGCCTCGGTCAGCTCAATGCCCTCGGCATTGGCGACCGCAAGTGTCTCTCGCATGGCGGAGACAAAGCAGCGGCGCTGCTCGGAGCCGGCCTCTGTGGCGCTTCCATACGTTCCGCCGTAGGCCATGCACGTCTGGTTGATACCATCGTTGAGCATGAGTTTGGCCCACATGCGGTGCGCAATGTCGCTCTCGACGGTATGGGCGATGCCGCAGCGTGTGTAGAGCTCGTCGATGGCGGTGACGGTTGCGGGCTCGGTGCCCGCTGCCGCGCCAAAGCGAATCTCGCCCGCATTGGTAAAGGTGAGCTCTCCGTCGAGGAACACGGCATCCATGCCCTGGCAGATGCCCAGGACGGTGTGCTTCCAGCCAAAGCGCTCGGCAATCTTTTGCTCGCTCGTAATGCCGTTGCACAGCGAGGCGATGAGCGTGTTGGGTCCCACGACGCGCTCCATAGTCTTGAGTGCTTGGTTGAGTCCCGTCGTCTTGACCGTGAGAATGACCAGATCGGCGGGCGTTGCCTCACTGACGCGCACGGACTTGAGTGCGCAGGGCTCGCCGTTGACCGTAAGGGCGTCGCCTGCGTGACGCTCGAAACGGGCGTCGTCCATGACGTATTCGACGGCATCGTCGCCGAGTGCCTGGGCGATCATGCTGCCGTAGAGTAGCCCGACGCCGCCCTTGCCGATAAAGGCAACCTTGTTGATCTGCACGTGAATCATCTCCTCACAAAAAGGCGCCCGCGTGCGGAGCGCCCGGTGGATTGTATGCCGCTGGAGCATGTAGCGTGCACCGGAGGCGGAATTTAGAAGAACAAACGCATGAGAACTTATGCCGCGGGGCAGATGGCAAAAACGCGTGCGGGATATCCAACGCCATCGCGCGCCTTGGGGAAGGTGCAGAAGATGACGGCGCCTGTGGCGGGAAGCTCGTCCAGATGGTCCATGATCTCGGTCTGGTAACAGTCGACCGAGAGGATGTATTGCTCGCCGGGATAGGGGTAGGCGTCCTCACGCGTGGCCACGCTTGCCTCCTTTCATCGGGCTTTTTGCTGATGTTAAAGCGGTGCCGTGACGGCCTGATTTCTGCTGCGTTACGATACGTTCTCGATTGCGATTCCGATGTGCTTCGATGACGTGACAGGTTTGTTTCGCCTTATCAGGGCTTCGATGGGGGAGGAGGGGCCGTGCAATATCGCGTTGACCCCAAAAGCGGTAACCGTATCTCGGCGTTGGGGCTGGGCTGCATGAGGTTTCCCGGTGCGCCGGGACGCCCGGATGCGAAGACAGCCGACGCCATCATCTCCCGTGCAGTGGAGCAGGGGATTAACTACCTGGACACGGCCTATCTCTATCCCGGCAACGAGGCTTGCGTGGGCGCTTCGCTTGAGCGCCTAGGCCTACGCGACCAGGTTTTGCTCGCGACCAAGCTGCCGCATGCTTCGTGCAAATGCGCGGAGGATTTCGACCGGTTCTTTGACGAACAGCTGCGTCGGCTGCGGACTGACCATATCGACTATTACCTTATGCACAACATCACCTCGCCCGCCCAGTGGAAACGTGTGGTGGCGTTGGGCATCGAGGACTGGATCGCGCGTCAAAAGGCGGCGGGGCGCATTCGCCAGATTGGTTTTTCGTATCACGGCAGCGCGGCGGATTTCCTGACGGTGCTTGACGCATATGACTGGGATTTTTGCCAGATCCAGTACAACTATGCCGGCGAGCGTTACCAAGCGGGAACGGCAGGACTCATGGCGGCTGCGGAGCGCGGTCTTGCGGTGTTTGTGATGGAGCCACTGCTGGGCGGTCGTCTAGCGGGCAAACTTCCGCCGCGGGCACGCGCTGTGCTCGATGGCGCCCGTGACCCGCATTTGCGCACTCCGGCCGCCTGGGGGCTTTCGTGGGTGTGGAACCATCCTCAGGTGACGATGCTGCTTTCGGGTATGACCGATATCGCGCAAGTGGATGAGAACGCGGCGTTGGCCGATCGGGCCCTGCCGGATTCGATGACGGCTGCTCAGCTCGATGCCATCGCACGCGTGCTGAGGGAGTTTGAAAAATCGAATCGCGTGCCCTGCACGGGATGCGGCTATTGCATGCCGTGTCCTAAAGGCATCAATATCCCTGGGTGTTTTGCTGCCTACAACGCAAGCTATGCGCACAGCTGGTTTACGGGTCTATCGCAGTACTTTACGGCGAGCGCGGTGCGCACAAGCGAGCCTAAGTTGGTGAGCAATTGCGTCAAGTGCGGCAAATGCGCGCGGCACTGTCCGCAGCACATCGATATCCCCGGGCGCTTGGACGACGTACGCCGCCGTTTTCAGCCTGGCCCCGTGACGGCGGTGCTTAAGGCCTTCGGCAAAACGCGCTCCTCGTGACCCTTTTATAACTTGCGGTGGAATAGTTCCTGCTTGCGGCAGAATAAGGCATCGACAGGAACTATTTCACCGCAACTGAAGGGGGCTGTCGTGGGCCATCGGGATTCATGTGATGATTTACGTGAGGTTCGTTGGGGCGTTTTGGGCGCTGGACGCATTTCTCATCGATTTGCATCGTCGCTCAAGGAGGTGGACGGGGCACGGCTTGTGGCTGCCGCCGGCCGCACTCCTTCGCATGTTGAGGAGTTTTGCAGGGCGTTTTCGATTGATGCCGCGCACAGTTATGCCACGGCTGACGATAGCGGCGATGCGGCTTATGACGCGCTGATTGCCGACCCCGATGTCGACGCAATCTACTTGGCTCTTCCGCATGGCATGCATACGCGTTGGGCCTGTCGCGCGCTGCGCGCCGGAAAGGCCGTGTTGTGCGAAAAGCCGGCCGTTTTGAGTGAGGAAGAGGCTCTCTCGATTGCCTCTACCTCTCGCGAGCGCGGCGTGCTGTTTATGGAGGCGATGAAGAATCGGTTTTGCCCGATGCGCACTCGCGTGAAAGACTTGCTTGCGTCGGGTGAGCTTGGCCGTATTGTCTCGATTGAAAGCGTGCAAAAGCTCGATTACGGCGAGTCTCCTTCGGGCTATCTGCTTGATCCGTTGCAGGGCGGCTGTCTATATGACATGGGCTGCTATGCGGTCGGTTGGTTTGAGGATTTGCTCGCGGGCGCGTGCGAGGTTTCGTCCCGTGAAGTTCGCTGGCGTGACGTATCAGGCGGCCGCGTCGATTGGGCCGACGAGATCCATATGAGCGTCGGCGGTATACCCATTCATATGGCGTGCGACGGCAAAGCAACATATGAAAGCCGCTTAACGATTGCCTGTGAGCGGGGCTCGTTGGAAATCGAGCGTCTCCATCGCCCCGAGCGCGCTCATGTGAAGTATTCCGACGGTCGAACGCTAGAAATAAATGCCCCGTTTGAGGTCGATGATTTCTACGGCGAAATCCAGCATGCGACGCAGCTCATTCAGGCGGGGAAACTCGAGAGTCCCGTCATGCCCCTTGCCGCCACGCAGCGCTGCGCGCACATCATCGATGCGATTCGTTTGAAACTTTAGGGCGTGGGGGCATGGCACCAGCGCTTGGAATGCCTGGAGGCCTTTGTCCCTGATGCCCCTTTTATAACTTGCGGTGGAATACGGTCTGTTTGCGCCAAAATAAGGCACCAATAGACCGTATTTCACCGCAACTGATGAGGAGGGAGCTGGAGATGCTGACGATCGGGTGCCATCTTTCGACGACGAAGGGCTATCGGGCAATGGGGGAGACAGCGTTGTCCATTGGCGCCAATACCTTTGCATTCTTTACGCGCAACCCGCGCGGCGGCAAGGCGAAAGACCTTGACATGGATGACGTGGCGGCCCTGCGCGAGCTTATGGAGCAAAACGACTTTGGCCCGCTCGTGGCTCATGCCCCGTATACCTATAACCCCTGCTCAGCCAAAGAGCGGGCGCGCGAGTTTGCCCTGGAGGCCATGGCAGAGGACCTGCGGCGCATGGAGGCGCTGCCCGGCAACTACTACAACTTCCATCCCGGTGCGCATGTGGGGCAGGGCTCCGACGCCGGCATTCAGATGATTGTCGACACCCTGTGCCAGGTGATGTTTGAGGGCCAGCAGACGACGGTGCTGCTCGAGACCATGGCCGGCAAGGGTACCGAGGTGGGCCGCAGCTTTGAGGAGCTGGCGTGCATTATCGAGGGCGTTGCCGCCAAGTGCCCAGAGCTGTCCGATAAGCTGGGCGTTTGTTTGGACACCTGCCATGTGAGCGATGCCGGCTATGACATCGTCCACGATCTTGACGGTGTGCTTGACGAGTTCGATCGTGTGGTGGGTATCGAGCGCCTGCGCGCCGTGCATATCAATGACTCCAAGAACCCCTGCGGCGCCCATAAGGACCGCCACGAATGCATCGGCAAGGGCTACCTGGGCAGTGAAGAGTTTGGCGGCGGTATGCAGGTTATGCAGAATATTGTATCGAATGGCCGCTTGCGCGCATTGCCATTCATTTTGGAGACTCCGAACGAACTTGCAGGTTATGCAGCTGAAATTAGACTATTAAGGTCATTGCAGCAGTAATGACTGTCACAAAGTAGAGTATTCCATTCACGTTATGGGTTTGTTTCAATCAGTTTTCTCATTGCAGATTCGTAATTCCGGGTGCATAATAGCCAACAGTTTTTGCAGACCTCTGAATCAAACGAGGTCACCGGAAGGAGACTGATTATGAAGCTGAAGAAGCTTGGCGCATTTGCCGCCACGGGTGCTATGGCACTCGCCCTTGCTCTGACGGGCTGCGGTTCGTCCAACGCCACCTCTGGTTCTGATGCCGGTTCCAGCAGCTCTGACGACGCTAAGGTCGAGAAGGTCGACGGCTCCAAGGAGTACGCGCTCGTCAAGGACGGCACGCTGACCGTCGGCACCTCTGCCGAGTACGCGCCGTTTGAGTACAAGGATGACAACGGCGACTACCAGGGCTTTGACCTTGAGCTCATCAAGGCTATCGGTGACAAGCTGGGTCTGGATGTCGAGTACGTCAACAATGACTTTGACACGCTGGTTCCGGGCGTCGCTTCGGGCGCCAAGTACGACGTCTCCATCGCGGCTATCACCGACACGCCCGAGCGTGAGAAGGAAGTCACTTTCTCTGATTCCTACTACATGGACGATCAGGCTATCGTGACCAAGGTCGATAACACCGACATCACGGCCGACAACTACAGCGAGAAGCTCAACAACGCCGACGCTACCATCATCGTCCAGTCTGGCTCGACCGCCGAGGCCTTTGCCCAGGAGAACTTCCCCAAGGCCAAGATCGTCCCCTACAAGGACGCCACCGAGTGCTTCAGCGCCCTGCAGTCCGATAAGGGCGACGCCGTAGTCACCAACCGCTCCGTTGCGAGCCAGCTGACCGCCGAGCAGTTCAACACCTGCCAGACCATCAAGCAGATCAGCACCGGCGAGGAGTACGCCATCGCCATCAACCAGGGCAACACCAAGCTCAAGGACGACATCAACCAGGCTATCAAGGACCTGACCGACGACGGTACCGTCGACGCCCTCATGGCTAAGTACAATATCAAGTAAAATAACTACTTGATTGCGCGCGGGCCCTTTCCGTTTTGGCGGAAAGGGCCTTTGCGCTTCTCTTGACGGAGAGCGTTTCCGTCTCGTTTTGCCGGCAACTTCTACGATAGGAGCCACCTTGTCTCGACTGAACAAAGGGGCCGCGGAGCAGCGTTTTCCACTGCCCTCGATGCTCCAAAAGCTGGCCTGTGCCCTGGCTGTGGCGCTCGCCCTGGTATGCGCGGGGGCCTGCGTGCCCACGACCGCCCAGGCGCTTGAGACCGCAAAGATTACCGCCCGACCCAATACCGGTTCGGGTAGCGATGTGGTCGGCGGCACCGAGACGCGCATCACTTGGGAAGTTCAGGCCGATGCCGACGAGGAGCTGAGCGGTCTTTCTTTGACGTTTGTCGACGGTACGACGTTTGGTACCGATGACACTCGATTGACGATGCTCTCGGGCGAGGACCTCATGGATCGTACGCCCATGAAGCCCACGTGCAAGGCTGACGGCCAGACGCTCAAGATTGACTTTGGTGAGACGGCGCCTGCCGGCGGCTATTTCCGCGTCGAGGTTTACGGCGTGACCTTCCCCGTCGAGGGCGGCGATGAGGCCTTTAGCGGCACCTGCACTTTGGCCGATGGCTCGACCAGGAAGATCTCCAAGATTCCTTCCGTCGAGATTAAGGGCGTGACGGCATTCGATAACTTCCTGGCCGACCTTAAGGAGCAGCCGTGGGTCGAGGCGTGGAACTCCAATATGTTCCTGCGCCTGTTCCTGAACCCGGTCATTTTGGTCCAGAGCCTGCCGATCGTCTTCAAGGGCTTCCTCATGTCGCTTTCGATCGTGCTTGTGGCGTTTCCGCTGGCAATTCCCTTCGGTTTCGCCCTGTCGCTCATGCGCATCTCCAAGTCGCGCATCCTGCGCTGCCTCGCCGGCATCTACGTGAATATCATTCGCGGTACGCCGGCGTTCCTGCAGATCTATATCGCGTTCTTCGGTCTGCCGTTGGCCGGCGTCAAGGTTGATGACTACGTGCTCGGCGTCATCGTCATGGCCATGAATTCGTCTGCCTATCTGTGTGAGATCTTCCGCGCCGGTATTCAATCGATCCCCAAGGGCCAAAACGAGGCTGCTCGCTCTCTGGGCATGAATGCCTTCCAGACGCTGCTCTACGTTATGATTCCGCAGACGTTCCGCAATGTTTTGCCTACGCTGACCAGCGAGTTTATCTTGCTTTACAAGGATACGTCGCTGCTTGCCGCCGTGGGTGTGGTCGAGATCGTCATGAACGCCCGTACCATCGTGGCCACGACGGGCTCCATTACACCGTACGTGGTTGCCGCCCTGTTCTATCTGGTCATCACCCTGCCGCTCGCTCGCTTGGTGAGCGGTCTTGAGGCGAGGCTTTTGGGCACGACCGAGACCAAGAAGAAGCGTCCCGCCAAGAGCGCCGGACAGGTTGTCGCGACGCCCGCCGATCACATCGCCGGTCTGTAAGGAGGTCCTATCATGAGCGAAACCAATAACTCGAACGAGGTCGTCGTCAGCATCAAGAACCTCCAGAAGGCCTTTGGCGATAACGTGGTCCTGCGCGATATCGATCTGGATGTGCATAAGGGCGAGGTCGTCGTAGTTCTGGGTCCTTCGGGCTCGGGCAAGTCTACGATGCTTCGCTGCATCAATCGTCTGGAGAATCCCACGAGCGGCTCGATTATCGTTGAGGGCGTGGATGTGTGCGCCAAGGGTGTCGACCTCAACAAAGTGCGCACGCACCTGGGCATGGTGTTTCAGCAGTTCAACCTGTTCCCGCACCTGTCGGTCAAAAAGAACGTCATGCTTGCGCAGCAAAAGGTGCTCAAGCGCAGCAAGGAAGAGGCCGAGAAGATTGCCATCGAGGAGCTGACCAAGGTCGGCCTGGCCGAGCGCATCGACTTTATGCCGAGTCAGCTTTCGGGCGGCCAGCAGCAGCGCGTCGCCATCGCCCGCGCCCTGTCGATGAACCCGCACGTCATGCTCTTTGACGAGGCCACGTCGGCGCTCGATCCCGAGCTTGTCCGCGACGTGTTGGGGGTCATGCGCGACCTGGCACGCGACGGCATGACCATGATCGTCGTGACGCACGAGATGGGCTTTGCCCGCGACGTTGCCGACCGCGTTGTCTTTATGGACGGCGGCGTTATCGTGGAAGAGGGTACGCCGAGCGAGGTCTTCGACCACCCCAAGAGCGAGCGCACCAAGGCGTTCTTGGGCAACATCTCGTAGCCGCTTTATATGACTGACATAGCAGAAAACGGGAGCCGGATGTGATCCGGCTCCCGTTTTTGTTGGGACGCGAATGTGTTTTGTTGCAATGCGCGTTGCGGGCGGAGCTCATTGCCGCTAGGCGAGCTCGGCTCCAAGGGCGCGGCAGGCCGCTTCGCTCTCATCATCGGGGGCGTCGTAGCAGATGACGGAATCGACGACGTTGACGCCCTCCTCGTCGGCGTCCGCCTTCCAGTTGTCCATCCATTCGCCCTCGGCCCACGAATAAGAGCCAAAGAGGACGACCTTCTTGTCGCCGAGGGTCTCCTTGACCTCATCCCACATGGGCTGGAACTCATCATATTCAAGCTCCTCGGAACCCATGGCGGGGCAGCCGAAGGCGATAGCGTCATAGCCAGC
The DNA here is from genome assembly GCA_902470895.1 of uncultured Collinsella sp. Classification (GTDB taxonomy): domain Bacteria; phylum Actinomycetota; class Coriobacteriia; order Coriobacteriales; family Coriobacteriaceae; genus Collinsella. The sequence continues at coordinate 4,451 of CABRID010000048.1, read as the reverse complement.
GGCCTTGTCTGCGGAGAAGTCGGCGCAGGAGATGACCTCTGCCTCGGCGCCGGCATCGGTTGCACCTTCGGCAACGAGGTTTGCCATGGCCTCGGTGTTGCCCGTGCCGCTCCAGTAGACGACGGCGATCTTGCTCATGTTGAGTCCTTTCAGTTGTGCGGCAGGTTGCCACGGCTTCTATGTTCTATCGGGTTGCCTGGGCAAGTTGCGCCAAGCTGTAGCCCTGCTGATAGACAAAGGTGAAGTATTGGGTGCAGGCGCGGTAGGCATCAAACGTCGCAAGTGCCTGCTCGACATTTGCGTAGACCTTCCAGGCCCCAAAGACCTTATAGTTCTCGCCGCGCTGGACGATAAACTCGTGCACGTCGTCGTAGGGATATCCTAGGAAGTAGCCTATTTCGTGCGGAAACTCGCAGGTGCAGTCGTTGCTGCAGCTAGCTTGCTGGGGTAGTGCGCATCGAGTCTGGCTACAGGCGCATTCCGCGACGTTATTACTCGCGAGCGTGATGCGTGATGCCAAATGCACAAGGCATGTCGAAAGGTCTCTCGTGTCGTAGCCTTCCGAGGCGAGCGCCGTTTTGGCGCGAGGGTCCGCGAAATAGGTGGTGAGGCTTTTGGCTCGGTACACGTACACGAGCGCTCCGCAGGGCCGCCAGACCAAAACACTCAGGTGGATGCCAAGCGGGTCAAGCTCGCGGTTGCACTGGGCGATAACGTTGAGCAGGCGTGCTCGGCGTTCTGCGATGGTTTCTGTTGCGGTCGAGCCGTCCCCGTGGGCGTAGGTGCCTGGATAGGTAAAGAGCGATGCCGGCTTGATGCCCGCGAGCGTGGGGGAGCAGTTGCGCACGACTGCTGCCTGAAACGTTGGGATGTCTATGGTTCGAGTCACGTCGCTCCTTACGGATCTAAACTGTTAGCCTAGGAAAACTTATACACGAAAGTAAGCCATGGTCAACAAAAAAGTTTGAAGAGGAAAACTAATTGACCGAACGGACATGATTTTGGGTTAAGATGGGGACACCCCATGGGGGTATCTAGATAGTGCTACTGAAAGGGGAACGCATGAGTGACTTGCTCAACCCTGCGAATCTCATCGTGCTGACCGTCATTGCCGTCGGCATGTTTTTTGGACTGCGTCGCATTGCCGCTTCGACACACGGGAAGAGTTGCTGCAGCGATGGTGCGAGCGGCAAGAAGGCCAAAAAGGTTGTGGTGGCAGACACCGACGAGTCCCACTACCCCTATCGTGAGGAACTCCTTATCGGCGGCATGAGTTGCGACGGCTGCGCCCGGAATGTGACGAATGCCCTCAATGCGCTTGATGGCGTGTGGGCTACGGTAACGTACGCGGACCACACGGCACGCGTGCGCTCGAAGCGCCCGGTTGATCGCGACACACTCGAGACGGCAGTGAGGGGTGCGGGCTATTACGTTATGAAAATGTAGGCGTTGCCCTCTCCGGTGGGTACCAGCCTCCTGCCCATTGTGACTATCGGCATCCAAAAATTTGCGCAAAAATAACCTTTAGATGCGGCAAAAGTGGAGTTTGGTGACGGTTTGCGCGGAATTCGCTACCAATCGAGCATCTATGAACCCGTCCAAAAAATTACAGGTGTATATTTATACACTGATTATTGCTGTGCTCAGATTGCAATTAACCGTGGACAGAAATGAAGAATGCTAAAACTGGGCTTTAGGACAGGGGAGGCTATAACCTTATGAGACGAGTGGGAACACTTGGCTTGGTGGCAGCGCTTGCCGCTATCTTGGTATCGCCGCTGCCGGCGCACGCCGAAGACGCATCGGGTGCCGTTACCTACAATGCGGGAAATGGGTATTCCTTTGAGAAGCTCTCGCATCCTACGGTAGGAACGTCGCAGCCGGATGGCATCGTCGACTACCAGGGTAACGGTGCCGTTGCCGTTCCGGGCGCCGATGGTAATACGGCCAACAACGAAGGCGATCGCGGCCAGAGCTACACTTGGGCGGCTGCGAGCTATGGTGACTGGCTTTATGTGGGCACCTGCTATGCGGCGATGGGCAACACGCTGACGCTCATGAACAGCACGCTGGGCGATTCCTTTGATGTCGAAACCATGCGCCTGACGCTGGAGGCCATGTTTAACGGTACCTTCTTCTATGGACAGCAGAAGGAGGACGGCACGGCCGACAAGGACAGCGGCGGCATCTTGGTCAAGATCAATACCAAGACCGGTGAGACCAAGCTGCTACTCTCTGAATCGCTCAACGGCGTCGCTCCTTTGTTCCGCAATGCCGTGAGCTATAAGGGTAAGCTCTATTTCTGCGGCAGCGTCAGGACCAATGACGGCAAAGGCGGCCTGCCTGCTGTATACGAGATCGATCCTAAGACGGATGAGTACAAAGTTGTCTATCAGGGCCTTTCGAGCATGCAGGATTACGGTGCTGCCTACAAGCAGGGCATTTCTACCGGTATCCGCGGCATGTGCGTCCATGATGGCCAGCTCGTCATCAGTAATGTGGGTAAAGACGCGAACGGTAATTTTGTGTCGACAATCCTGACGTCGTCTGACCCCTCGAAGGCCCAGGACAGCTTCACCGAGATTGCCAACTCGGAGACGCTGTTTGGCTATCCGGCGATTCGCTATCAGGACAGCATCTACGGCGGCGCCATTTGGGATATGGTCTCGTACAATGGCCATCTCTATGCGACCATCTGCACCGGTACGCCCGAGAACGCTCCCGATGATAATTCCATGCAGTCGTTTGCCATGGTCCGTGGCGACAAGAATGCCGACGGCAGCTATTCGTGGACTCCCATTGTCGGCGATCAGAAGACGGACGGTGCAAAGTACTGCTTTGGCATCGATCCTGCCCGTACCCGTTCTGGCGCTGCCAACCTCATCGTCTACAACGACTACCTCTATATCGGTGAATACAACGACGAGGAGATTGCCCTCGAGCGCATCCTGTTCAACAAATCCAACACCGAAGAGGGCGGCAAGAGCAGCATGGGTGGCGTTGACTGCTCGTTTGTGAATGCCAATCTTGAGCAGTCGGTTAACATCTATCGCATGGACAAGGACGAGAACATGGAGCTCGTCGTTGGCGATCGCACCGACATGTTCCCCGAGGGCGGTATTTCCGGCCTGACTTCGGGCTTTGGCCGAAACGAGAACCAGTACATTTGGCGCATGCAGAAGTTCGACGGCAAGCTGTATATCGGTACCTTTGATACCGCGAGCCTGCTTGAGCCGATCGGCCAGTTCTCCAATGGCGACATTATCGATATGACGCCCGAGGAGTGGGACTCTCAGGTTCAGCGCCTTAGGGACCTGCTCGATCACCTGCTCGACAAGAAATCGCCTGACGACCCCATCGTTCCCGTGAACACGCTTGCGGACGATGATTCAAACGAGGCCGTCGAGGTCGATGATTCGAACGAAGCTGCTGAGGTTGATGATTCAAACAAGGCCGTCGATGTCGATGACGAGAAGACCGAGGTTGCTAAGGGCTTTGGCGATCTGAGCGATGCGCTGGAGGATGCCGCGGGCGGTCTTTGCGATCAGGCCGCGACGATGTCCCAGGACTTTGAGGACGACGCCGCTTATGTCCAGAAGATCGATGGCGAGATCGCGTACTTCAAGTCCTTTGCCGACCAGTATCAGGACATGCTCGATAGCTATGAGAGCCTTAAGCAGCAGTACGAGGATGCCTATGGCACCGAGCTGCCGAGCGATATTCAGGATGCGCTCGATAAGCTGCTGAGCGAGGAGAACCTCAAGAAGTTGCAGAGTGTCCTTACGTGCATGTGTTACCTGCGCGATGCCGAGCGCGGCTTTGATATGTATGTGACCGAGGACGGCGTGAACTTTACGACGCTGACGACCAATGGCTTTAACGATCCGTATAACCATGGTCTGCGCACCTTTGCGGTGACCAACCAGGGTCTGTGCCTTGGTACCGCCAACCCGTTCTATGGTTGCCAGGTCTGGATCCAGCGCAAGGAGAATTCGGAGAATCCGGTTGATCCCGGTACTCCGGATCCGACGGAACCCACCGATCCTTCGCAGCCGGGTGGCGGCGATCAGCCTGGCGGCAGCCAGACGGGTGGCAACGACCAGTCGAGCAGCACCACGACCACCGTCACGACGACCGCTAAGAAGACTCCGAAGGACGGCTCGCTGCCTCGCGCTGGCGACTCGACCCTCACGCTGGTCTTGGGATTGCTGGTTGCAGCTGCCGCAGTGCTTGGCATTGCTCTCGTCTTGCGCAAGCGTTCTCGTCGCTAGGCTCGTCCGCGTAGCTCAATGTCCTGGATATCGTCGAAGTTGATGGCGATATCCCTGAGTTTGAGCAGCTTGAATGCGGGTAACGCTTCGTCGAGAATGCCCGTGCGGCTACGATAGCCGTACGTATCGTAATCTGTCTCTTATACACATCTGACGCTGCCGACGATACTCCTTGTGTAG
>CABRID010000047.1 GCA_902470895.1 uncultured Collinsella sp. | reverse complement strand
ACACAAGGAGTATCGTCGGCAGCGTCAGATGTGTATAAGAGACAGGTTCTGTAGAGAATACCGTTGCCGCCGGTAACCAAGCGGTCGTAAAGACGGCTGCCCAGCTGGCCGAGGAGTCGGCAAAGCAGCTCAAGGACGCTCAGGCCGCCTACGATGCCGCCCAGAAGAAGGCCGACGCGGCGGGCCAGTCTCAAAAGCAGGCGCAGCAGCAAAAGAATCAGGCCTCGCAGGCCGTGACCGATAACGCCGCCGAGCAGAACGAGGCCGAGGTAGCCGCGCTTCAGGAGAAGATCGACGAGCTTAAGGCGGCCGTCGACAAGGCCGAGCAGCAGCAGAAGAAGCTGGGCGACCTGAACGATCAGCTCGATCAGGCCAACAAGAGTGTCGAGGATAAGACCCAGGCGCTCAAGGACGCCAAGGCAAAGCAGGATGAGGCCAAGAAGGCCCTCGATGATGCCCAGGCCAAGCTCGAGGCCATGGGTATGGACGAGTACGAGGCCGCCAAGAAGGCCGTCGAGGACGCACAGGCAAAGCTCGATGACGCCAATAAGGCCGTTGCTGCTGCACAGGCCAATCTGGACCAGGCCAAGGCCGCCGAGGCCAGTGCACAGCAGGAAAAGAAGGACACTGAGGCCGCTCTGACTTCCGCCCAGGCCAAGAAGCAGGAGACTGCCGCTGCTCTCGCAGCCGCAACCACCGCGCGCGATAACGCCCAGCAGAAGTTCAACCAGGCGCAAGCCGCGCTCGATGCTGCCGTCTCGGGTACGGGTGTTGACCTGAGTGCGCTTGAGGCCACCAAGAACGCTGCTGCTGGTGAGCTCAAGACCGCGCAGGCGGAGCTCAATGCCGCGACGGATGCCGACGCCACCGCACAGGCGAACCTGCAGGCTGCGCAGACTACCGTCACCGCCGCGCAGGAGAAGGCCAACGCCGCCAACGCCGCCGTGGCATCTGCCCAGTCTGCATATGATGCGGTAAGCAAGGAATACAACGCCGCCGTCAGCAAGCGCGACGCCGCCAAGGCCGCATGCGAGCAGGCCCAGCAGACCGAAGCCGACAAGAAGGCGGAGTACGACCGACTCGTCGAGGTCCGTCAGCAGAAGCGCAGCGAGTGGGAGGCGGCCTGCGCCGCTTCGAACGCCGCGGAAAAGGCTTATGACGCTGCTAATGCCCAGGTTGAGGCTCTTGAACAGCAGATTGCAGACCTAAAGTCCAACATGACCGTTGACCAGGAAGTCATCAATAAGGGCATGCTCGGCTTTATGGCCTACATCAGCAACAGCAGCGATTTCACCGCCACACAGAAAAAGAACGCCCAGGATGCCGTATCGATGCTGACCGGTGCTGAGGACAAGGCCGACTGGTATGACCAGTACGTCGATCAGGATATGTCTCGCGACACCAATCCGCTCTCCTTGGAGCAGATGCGCAACGCCCTGACATATCTCGACACCCAGAACAACCTCCGCAAGGCGAACGGTCAGTCGGCGCTCAGCGTCAGCCTCCGTATGACTGCGGCAGCCGCCCTTAATACATCATATTCATCGAACATCTGGGGACACTCGAACTGCTACTTCGACAACGGTGAAAACCTTGCTGGCGGAGGCGGCGCATATACCGGCGGCGAGACCGAGGATACCCTCGGCTGGCCCTATACCGGCCTCTATACTCAGGAAAAGAAGATTTTCGACAAGTATGTAGAGCAGTATGGTGACAAACTCGGCAAATATCGATATGAGTCCTATTACATCTATCAGAACTACAACAGCATCTACCACGAGTGCGGGCACTATCTCAACATTATCGATGCCTCTACGAGAGCCATCGGCATCGCGACCGGTAGCGGCAAGAATACCGATTCCGAGGTAACCATCTTCGATTACAGCGATGATGACACGCAGGCTGATTTCACTGTCTCCGAGTTCAAGAAGCTCCTCAACGACTACATCGATTCCGCCTACAATGCGGGCGGCACGCAGGCGCAGAAGGCGCAGCTCAAGGAGCTCCAGGGCAAGCTTGCCGAGGCGCAGAAGAACTTTGGAACTACAAGGGAAGCTTACTTCGCAGCTGTAAACGGGCAGGATGCCGCCCAGGACGCTTTCACCGCAGCCGATGTGAACATGAACACCGCCAAGGGCGAGTACGAGAAGGCTAAGTCCGGCACCGCCGCCGCGAAGACGGCATACGACGCCGCCGAAGCCAAACTCAAGGGTATCGACGTCAAGACGCCCAAGACCAAGCTCGACGCCGCCAAGAGCGAGGCCGCTACTGCCCAGGCAGCTCTCGATAAGGCAAACGCCACGCTTGCTGACAGCAAGACGAAGGCAGCCGAGGCCGCCGCTCACAAGGCGAAGGCTCGCAGCGCCCGCGATGCCGCCAAGGCAAAGTCCGAACAGGCCAACGAGGCGTATGACAACGCTACCGCTTCGGTCAAGGACCTTGCCGCCAAGCGCGATGCCGCCCAGGCGGACCTTGCGAATAAGCAGGGCTCGCTTGACGAGGCAAAGAAGGCCGACGATGCCGCCCAGGCTGGTGTAGACAAGGCCCAGGCCGCAGATGTCCAGGCCGCGACTGCTCTTTCGGACGCCAAGCAGGCAGTTGCCGCCAAGACGCAGGCCCTGTCCGACGCGCAGGCCAAGGCCAAGGCCGCCGAGGGCGAGCTTGCCACCGCACACAAGGCCTTCGAGCGCTTCGCCGGCGCTCAGAAGGCGGTCGACGACGCCAAGGCCGCCTATGACGCTGCCGTCGCCGGTGTCGCCGATGCCCAGAAGCAGCTCGAGGCCGCCAACGAAGCCGTCGTCGATGCGAACCTCGAGATCGTCAAGGCCAAGGCCGAGCTTGCCAGCGATGAGGCACTCAAGGCCGATCTTGAGGCTGTCGACCACAAGGCCTCTCTTGCCGCGGGCACGACGGGTAACGAGAAGCTGGTCAAGCTGAACGCTGCCTACGCTCGCTATAAGACCGCCGTCGATGCCGCTGCTGGTCTCAAGGCTGCTCTGAGCGATGCCGATGCCAAGCTGTCCGATGCCAACGACGCCTATGCCGCCGCGCTTGCCGAGCTTGGCGATGCCAAGGATGCCCTGGCTGCCGCGCAGGCCGAGTACGACAAGTATCATCCCAAGGCTGAGCCGCAGGCCAAGGCTCAGGTTGCGCAGGCTGCTGCAAAGGCTCCTGTCGCCAAGAAGAAGGCAACGTCGGCCGCGCTCGCCCAGACCGGTGATGACTCCGCGCTTGCGGGCGAGGTCTTCGTCATCGGCGGTATCACCCTCGTGGCCGCTGGTGTGACGCTGGGCGATCGTCGCCGCAAGCAGATGTAGCGATTCGGGCGTCGGCTCTGCAGCGAACTCCAATTCATAGCGGGACCGTCTCGATAGCCAAACGATAAGGCCGGCGCGCTGTCAAACGCAGCGCGCCGGCCTTTCTTTGTTTCGATATCAAAAAGCCCGGTCGGTAGCCGCGAAAGCTACCGACCGGGCAAGCCGTAGGCAATATGGTTGCTGTCGAGCAGCTGCTCAGCTTATCCCAGCAGGCTTAAGCCCACGGAGACAAACGCCAGAATAACGCCGACGATGGACTCGCCGCCCAGCAGGCCGCTGGCGACAACCAGGCCCTGTTCCTGGAAGGCGGCGTCCTTGGCAGCCCTCTCCTCGTCAGAAAGACCAGCGGTGGCGTCGCGGTGGGCGGACCACTTGTCGTAGGCGAGTTTGACGCAGGAGCCCAGGAAAGCCGTGAGCGACATGTAGAACGGCAGGTACACGCCCAGACCGATCATCATGGCCGGAATGCCGAGCCAGTACATGATGATGCCGGCGATAAAGCCGCCCGCAAACCACGGCACGCTCGGGATGCCCGAGACCATGGTGGCGACCACGCTTGCCTGTGCGGCAACGAAGCTCTTGTCGGGACCAAAGGCGTCCGGACCATAGGCGGTGACGAGCGCGACCATGACGGCGGCGGCGACCAGGGCGCCCACGATGCCGCCGATGGCCTGGCCGACCCACTGCGCGCGCGGGTTGGTGCCCAGCACGGCGCCGGCCTTAAAGTCGTTCATGACGTCGCCCGCAAGGCCGCACGCCACGGCTACGATGCCGGCGATAAAGAACAGTTTGACCTGAGCGATCTGTGCGAAGGCGGCAACGATGAGCATGACGATGAGGCCAAAGATCTCCATGGGGTCGATGCCCGTCTGGCCGCAGCTCTGTGCGCTCATGATGGTGGTGACAAAGGTGAACAGCGTCACGATGACGGCCGGGACGGGACCAAGGTCGAGCGCGATGGCGACGATCACAGCGATGGCGGCAGCGCCCAGGCCGATGATGCCGGCGTCGAGCTTAAGGGAGCCCGAGATGAGCGACTGCTCGTCGGTGTCGGTGGAGCTGTCGGCGGCAAGACCGCGGACGATACCGGCAACCTGTGGCAGGATGTCCTTGAGGACGACGGCGACGCCAAAGCCCATCATGAGGCCCATGCCCAGGGACTTGACGATGCCCTGTGCGGTCATAACGTCAAACAGATCGGCAGCGGTGCCACCCACGATGATGCCAAAGTTGCCCAGCAGCGCGCCGGCAAACCAGAAGGCGACGGGGGCGAAGCCCACGAGGAAGCCGACGGAGAGCAGCATGGGCGAGTTGTAGATGCCAAAGGTCACGCCGGGGATGTTGAGCGTGCACAGCATGCTGGGCACCACGCCCAGGGCGTCGCGCAGCACGCTATAGATGCCGGCGATGGCCATGGAACCAAAGAGCTGCTTGCCGGTTTTGCCGCCAGCCTCGGTCGCGCGCAGGGTCTGAGCTGCGGCGTTGCCGGTGGGGAACTCAAGCGCGGCGTCTACGATAAAGTGACGGTGGATGAGCGCGGTGGCCAGCAGGCCCAGGATGGTGCCGGCGAGCGCCACGATAAACATGTCAAGCCAGCTGATCTGGTCGGCATAGCCCAGCATCCAGGCGCCCGGGATGGTAAACGCCAGGCCGCCGGCGACCATGGCGCCTGCGGACATGATGGTGTGGGTGACGTTGGCCTCGTTGAGGCTGGCGTTGCCCATGAGCTTAAGGAAGAACAGCGAGATGACGGCAGCGAAGACGATCGGCCAGGGGAGTGCGCCCATCTTGAGGGCGGTGTAGGCCGAGCTTGCCGTGATGATTACGCAGCCAAGGACGCCGATGACGACGCCACGCAGCGTGAGTTGCCCGCGCATCGAAGCACGGTTCGAGGGATTGCTCATATAAAACTCCTTTGCGTATATCCGCTTCCCCCGGGAGCGCCGCTACGGATACGGCGCGGGAAGTCGGGTTACCAAGGGCCGCCGCGTGAGCTCGCGCACGACCGCGCACCAGTATAGCCGCAAGCTAGTCATTTTGGGATGACTGGTTTAGGTAGGCGATATACTGCTGGGCAGACGAAAGGAGCGCCGACGATGCTTAATGGGTGCGCATATATATTGACGGTCGACGTGGGCAACACGTTCATTCGCTTTGGCCTGTTTGCCGAGGATTCGGCCGCGGCGCAGGAATGCCCGCTTGCGACGTGCGAGATCACCACGCCGTCGAGCATTACGGCCGACGAGGCGCGCATGAGGCTCGCGCAGGTCATGGGCGCGCTGTCAGCCGATGCGGGCATGCCGGGTGCGCTCGTTCCTGCGGCCGCAGTGCTGAGCTGCGTGGTGCCGGCGCTCGAGCGCCCGTGGAAGACGGCGCTTTCCCGCACCTGCACGGGGCGCGTGCTCACCGTGGGGCCGGGACTTAAGACCGGCATGCCCGTGCACTACGACGACCCGGCCGAGATCGGCCCCGACCGCATCGCCGATGCCGTGGCGGCCCGTGCCGTCTACGGCTCTCCGTGCATCGTGATCGACTTGGGCACGACGACCAATATCGAGGTCATCGACGCGCGCGGTACCTTTGTGGGCGGCGTCATCGCGCCGGGTCTGGCACTTGGCGCCCGCTCGCTTTCGGCCGCTGCGGCGCGCCTGCCGCAGGTCGAGCCCTCGGCGCCCACGCATGTGATCGGTCGCAACACGCGCGAGGCCATGCGCTCGGGCGTGGTCTTGGGCGAGGTGGCCCGCATCGACGGCATGCTCGATATGGTGCTCGCCGAGATGCGCGCGACCAAGGCCGCGGGGGAGGGCGACGTGCCCATCGTCATTACCGGCGACGATGCCGAGGCGCTCGCGTTGCTGGTCGGCCATAGCCTGACGGTCGACGACGCGCTGACGTTGCGGGGTCTCGCTGAGCTCTACCGCATCAACCAAAAGCCCCGCCGCGTGTAAAGGTGAGGGCGCCGGTGGGACAAACGCCCCCACCTTTCACCTGCTACAATGGGTCAAACTATTGCGATTACGGAGGTGTCTGTCATGTCGGACGATCTTCATCAAACTTCGTCAGGCAAGCGCCTTGACGTCATTAGCTGGGACGAGTTCTTTATGAGCGTGGCCATCGCCGCGCAGCGCCGCAGCAAGGACCCCAACACGCAGGTGGGTGCGTGCATCGCCAACACCAACCACCGCATCCTTTCGGTGGGCTACAACGGTACACCCTCGGCGCTCAACGACGACTTTTTCCCGTGGGGTACGAGCGACGACCCGCTGCAGGACAAGCACAACTACGTGGTCCATGCCGAGGCCAACGCCGTGCTCAACTACCGTGGCTCGCTCAAGGACCTCGAGGGTTCCACGGTCTACGTCACGCTGTTCCCGTGCCACGACTGCGCCAAGATTTTGGCGCAGGTGGGCGTGGGCGAGGTTGTCTACCTGGACAACAAGTACGCCGACACCGATGATGGGCGCATCAGCCGCCGCATCCTCGACTCCTGTGGCATCAGCTACCGCCAGGTTATCGTCGATGTGCACATCGGCACCGAGGGGCAGGCTCAGCAGTAGCGCGTGGCAACGCCGGCTGGCGGCAAAAGCAGCTAAAAGAGCCCCGTCCCAAATTGACTACTCGTGAAAGTCGCGTCTGCGCGCATGGACGGCTCGTGAGCGGGTACATGGCTGTAGTAACATAGCTTCTGTCCGCGGGCGCGCCCGCGTTATTGTGAGAAAGGAGCCCCTGTGGCTGTTAACGAAGAGCTGCTTAAGAAGGTTCTTGAAGAGATTCGCCCCAACCTGCAGGCCGACGGCGGCGACATGGAGTATATAGGCGTTGATGACGAGGGCGTCGTCAAGCTGGAGCTTCAGGGCGCCTGTGCCGGTTGTCCCATGAGCGCCCTGACGCTTTCCATGGGCATCGAGCGTATCCTCAAGGAGCACGTGCCCGGCGTTACGCGTGTCGAGCAGGTCAATGCCTCCGGCGAGACCGATGACCTGTACGACGAGTATGCGCCGTTCTAAGAAGTGAAAGCTGCGGGCGATATGCTCCGCATAGACGTCACGCCCGAATATGCGGCTGCGAGCGCAAGGCCCGCGGCCGCATTTGTATGTAGGGAACAGGGGGACCGATATGCTCAACGACCTCTACCATATGCTTGATCCCGTCGCCATCTCGGCGGGGCCCATCACCATCTACTGGTACGGCTTGGCCTATGTGGTCGGAGCTCTGCTCACGGCGGTCGTCATGTACCGCACGCAGCGCCGTTGGGGTTTTGACATTACGGTCGACGACCTGACGAGTGTCGTGGTCGGCGTGGTCTTTGGCCTTATCATTGGCGCCCGCCTGTTCTACGTCATCTTTTACGGCGACGGCTACTACTGGGCGCATCCGCTCGAGATCTTTGCTACCAATGAAGGCGGCATGAGCTTCCATGGCGGCCTGGTGGGCGGCATCATCGGCGGCGTGCTCGTGTGCCGCATGTACAAGCTCGACGCCTGGACCATCGCCGACCTTGCCGTTATCGGTGCTCCGCTGGCCTTATGTCTGGGACGCTGCGCCAACTTTGTCAACGGCGAGCTGTGGGGCAAGCCGACCGATCTGCCCTGGGGCGTGATCTTTGGCGGCACCGCGGGCGATATGCCGCGTCATCCTTCCCAGCTCTATGAGGCATTCCTAGAGGGCGTCGTGCTCTTCTGTATTTTGCAGGTGCTCAGCCGCAAAAAGCCGCTGCTGCCCCAGGGTACGTTTATGGGCGTGTTCGTGATGGGGTACGGCATCGTCCGCTTTCTCGTTGAGTTCGTGCGCGTGCCCGATGCCCAGCTGGGTTATCTGCTGGGGGGCGTCATCACCATGGGCCAGCTGCTGAGCCTGCCACTCGTGATTGCCGGTCTGGCGCTCATCATCTTCGCCCGACACCGCAATCGTCCCCAGCGCATCTACCTCGACGCCTAACCAAGACCACCACAAAGGGGACAGGCACCTTTGTGGTGGTCTTGCCGAGTTTGATAGGTTTCTAGAAAGGCTTTCGGACTGTGAAGGATTCCGACCTCTCCACAACGGCTGCGCGCGACGCTGCCCGCATCGTCTGGTTTAAGCGCTACCCCGCCAAGCAGACGCTCATCGCATTTTTGCTCGCGCTGTTGGCGACCACGGCGTTTTCCATCGATCCTGCCCCGGTGTCGAGCAACGCAGTCTTGGCGATTGACCCCAAAGCCTCGGGCATGCTGTACGTGTGCTACGAGGTGCTCCTCTCGTTTGCCGGCCATACCGACGCGGTCATGCTGCTTGCGCTTGCCTGCCTGCTCACCTTGCCGTTTCGCTACGTGTTCTTTGGCCGTGGCGACACCTGGCGTCCATCGATCATTCTGCCGTCGCTGTTCTTCGCCATCTGCATGGTGTTCGGCCGCAGCTACGATCTCACCGACTCGGCCGAGATTGTCCTTGGCGACAAAGCCCGCATCATCTGCGCCTGGATTGGCGGCGCGGGCTGGATGCTCTTGGCGGTCGTTGCCTTCTACCTTGCCTTTGAGTGTCTAGATTGGCTGAGCTCTCGGCGCATTCCGTTTTCCGAGGCGCACTTTGGCCGCGTATGGCGTGTGACTCACGCCGTGCTCTCGGTCCATCCCTTTGCCGGGCCCTTCCTGGTGCTTATGGTCGCCTGGGCGCCCGCGCTCATCGCTTCGCTGCCCGGCCTTTTTATGGGAGATACGGGTGCGCAGATTCGCCAGTGGTTCAACTACCCCAACGGCACGAGTGACTACCTGCGTCTGCTCAATCCCAATGTGTTGCTCAACGGACATCATCCCGTGGTGCACACGGCTATCATCGGTTCGTGCGTCCAGCTGGGGCTTTCACTGTTCAACAGCGCCAACGCAGGTCTTGCCATCTACACCTGCGCTCAGTTCGTCATTACGGCCGCCTGCATGGCCTATTCCATCTCGTCGCTGCGCAAGCTGGGCGTGAGCCTGCCGGTCCGCGGCGTGATCTTGCTGTTCTTTGTGTTTATGCCGATGTTCTCTAACTACGCGGCGTTGCTCACCAAAGACGTGCTCTTTGCCGACGCGTTCTTGGTGCTGCTGGTACAGACCGTCAAGCTCGTGGCATGTGGCTTGCCCCGTCGTGATGCCAATGTCGAGCGAACGGGCGAGAAAGCCCCCGTGCTCTTTGCGCGCCACGACTGGCTGCTGCTTGCTCTGGGCGCCATGGGCTCCACGTTTCTGCGTAACGGCGGCCTGGTGTTTCCCCTGGCGGCATGCGTAATCGCGGCGGCGCTTTGCGCATGGGACGTGCATGTGGCTCGTCGTGCAGCCAAGCAGGCTGGTGCTGCGCCTTCGGGCGCCACCCCGCGTTTCCGCTGGGTGGGAGTTCTTGCGGTGCTTGCGCTCTGCCTTGCCTCTAATATGTACTTCACCAAGGTCTTTATGCCGGCACACGACATCACGCCTGGTTCCAAGCGCGAAATCCTCTCGATTCCGTTCCAGCAGACGGCTCGTTTTGTCCAAAAGCACGACGGCCTCAACTCGGGCGTCAACCCCACGGTTAAGGAGGACGGCACCATCGTGGAGGCTCCTTGCGACGGCTTGGTGACCGACGAAGAGCGTGCCGTGATCGACCGTGTGCTCAAGTACGAGAATCTGGGGCGCCGTTACAACCCGGATAAGTCGGACGCCGTCAAAAATTGCTTTAACGAGTACGCCTCGCAGGAGGACATCAAGGCTTATTTTGAGGTGTGGGCCCAGATGTTCAAAAAGGATCCCGAGTGCTATATCTCGGCGCTCATCAATAACTACTACGGCTACTTTTATCCGAGCGCCCGCGATGCGTGGGTCTACAGCACGGCGCGCAGTGCCGAGATTATGGCGAAGCCCGATAACCTCAAGTACTTTGACTTCCATCCGGTCGATAGCAAGGTCGTGCGCTGGTGCGACCACCTGATCAACCTGTATCGCGTGGCAGTACAACGCATCCCGTTTATCTCGCTCACCATGAGCTCGGCCACCTATGTGTGGATCATGATCGCCGTGGTGCTCTATCTGCTACGTCGTCATTCGTGGCGCGGGCTGGCCATTTGGGTGCCGCTGCTGGGCGTGCTCGCCGTGTGCCTGATCGGTCCCTGCAATGGCTCGACCTACATGCGCTACCTGTATCCGGTCATCGCCTGCATGCCCTTTGCCATCGGCGCCACCATCACCCGCAGCGACCTCCTCTGGTCCTAATTTGGTGCATTGGGGTCAGGTTGCTTTGCACCAAAGGGTGGCATCATCACGACGCCTTCATTTTGGGGTTTATCTCGCAGGCCAGTAGGTATATCATAACGACGTTTGTTTATATTGCCCGAGCATCTGCGCTGGGCTTTAGGTCGAAACCGATAGGAGACACGTATGTCCGGACACTCTAAGTGGGCCACAACCAAGCATCGTAAGGGCGCGCAGGACGCCAAGCGTTCCGCCCTCTTCTCCAAGCTGAGCCGCAACATCACCGTTGCTGCCCGTCTCGGCGGTGACCCGCTGCCCGAGAACAACGCCAGCCTCGCCGCTGCCGTTGCCAAGGCCAAGGCTCAGTCCATGCCCAAGGACAAGATCAAGTCCGCTATCGACAAGGCTTTTGGTTCGGGTGCCGACGCTGCCGTCTACGAGAACATCGTGTACGAGGGCTACGGCCCCGCCGGTGTCGCCGTCTACGTTGACTGCCTGACCGACAACCGCAACCGCACCGCCGCTGATGTCCGTTCCGCCTTCTCCCACGCTGGTGGCAACCTGGGCACCTCCGGCTCCGTCGCCTTCCAGTTTGAGCGCAAGGGCCAGATCGTTGTTGCCAAGGAGATCCTGGACGAGAACGCCAAGAAGGAGACCATGATCGCCAACGGTGCTGCCGGTGACGAGGATGAGTTCATGATGGCCATCGCCGAGGCCGGTGGCGAGGACTACGAGGATGCCGGCGAGGAGTGGATCGTCTGGACTACTGCTAACGAGGTCATGGCTGTCTCCAAGGCGCTCGAGGAGCAGGGCGTCCAGGTCAAGGGCTCCGAGACCACCATGGTCCCGACCACCCCGACCGAGGTCTCCGGCGCCGACGCCAAGAAGGTTCAGCGCCTCATCGACCGTCTTGAGGAGCTCGACGACGTCCAGGATGTTTACAGCACCATGGACATGACCGACGAGGTCATCGCTGCCCTCGAGGAGGAGTAGCGCCCGCACGGGTTAAGCCGTGCATATCTGGGCATAATGAAGCGAGCATGCAAGCCTCGTGGAATAGATGAGCCGGATCCGCGTGCGTAGAGCACCGGACCCGGCTCTTTTATAATGATGCGAACCGTTTTGTATTTCGAGTGCCGAGATTTGAAGGGAGCGCCACGTGCGCGTACTCAAACGAGCCCTAGCGATTGTGTATCTTGCCGCCGCCATCGTGGCGCTGGGTACGCTTGTCTGCCAGTTTTGGGGGCCGTATACGTATCGCTTTATGCTGCTGATGCGCGACCCCATGCCGCGCATTGTCGTGACGGCATGCGGCGGAGTTGTGGCGATCGGCGTGCTGGTAAGCTTCTTCCGCCTGATGTTTGCTCGTCGCGAGCCGTCCTGTGTGCATCCGGCGGGGGAGCGCAATATCGAGGTCACGCTCGCGGCGCTTTCTTCGTGCGCTCGCACTGCGGCAGAGCGCGACGATCGCGTGATGGTCGAGCATGTCGAGGCCCGCGTCCAAGGCTCCGACGATTCGCACGTCCGATTTAAGGTCGAGGCTATCGCGCTTGACGATAAGGACGTGGCATCTCTGGCTACTGCGATGCAGCGGCGCATCGAGGAAGCTTGCGACACCATGCTTGGCACGCCGGGCACGACCGCACGCGTTCGTTTTTTGCCGTCCAAGACTACCGTCCAGACCGTGGAGGTTTCCGGTGAGTGATACCAATCAAGACAAGACCGCTCGTACGCCGCGCCTGACGATTGACCAGAGCGCCACGCCGGCGAACGAACCTGTTGATTCCAAAGCAGAGGCAACCGAGTTACAAGACGCGGCAGCCGCGGATTTTGACGAGGCTATGGGTCTCATCAAGGGTACGGGCGCTGCCATCTGGAGCTATGCCGTGCGTCATCCCAACACCACGCTTGGCGCCGTCGCTGGCTTTATCCTCGCCGTGTTGGTGCTCACGTTGGGCCTGTGGGACACGCTCGTCATTGCATTCTTCGTGCTGATCGGCGCCGTGATCGGCCAAATTCGCGACGGCGAAAACGGGATCGTCAACTTCTTCGGCCGTCTGTTTAGCGGCCGCTAATATGTATTCGACTGTCGCATCCGCGGCAGGCATAAGGAGGAACCATGGCTTTTAATACGAAGGTCGATGTGGCCGATACCGAACTCGAGGAGAACGAGGCGGCCGTCGCCGAAGCCGAGGATGTGACGCTCGAGGATGAGGCGCTCGTCGAGGCCGAGTCCGCCGATGACGCGGACGAGGATGATGAGGAAACAGACGAGTCCGAGGACTCGCTGACCTATTCCAACGGTGTGATCGAGAAGATCGTCGCCATGGCCACCCGCGAGGTGCCGCACGTCCTGGGCACGAAGGGTAACCTTATGCACTTTGTGCAGGAGCAGTTTGGTGCCGAGAATCTGACCAAGGGCGTGACGGTTGAGGTCACCGATGACAATCGCGTGGTCGTCAACATCTCCGTCATTATCGAGTACGGCGCCTATGCGCCCGCGATCTTCGACGATGTCAAGGCACGTGTCACCGAGCGCCTTGCCGCGATGACCGGCCTTGAGGTGGCGGGCGTCAACCTGCGCATCGAGGACGTCATCACCCCCGAGGAGTACGAGCACCGCACCAGCCAGCACGAGTAACCTTCCAAAAAGGGACAGGTTTGTTTTGGCAGGCTTTATCTGCGAAAACGTTAAACGGCCGACCGCGCAAGCAAAAGCGTGGCCGGCCGTTATTTGTATGCCCCCCGATGTGGGCATACCGCTCGTCTAACTAGGGGTTGCAATCGTCGCGTTCCGCGTTACCCTAATGGGCGCATTGTTTCCAAATTGTTAACGAGGGGTTGCCGTAATGGCCGACGAGCACGAAACAGAAAGCAAGGCACGGGCGATTGAGGCCGCCGCGGCAGAGGCGGCATCGCGTGCTGCCGAGGAGGTGCATCGTCCTCCCGTGGTGCCGATGGAGCGCGTGGTTGATCGCACCGATATCGAGCGCGGCGAGCGCGCCGGCCAAAAGCGCAGTCAGGAGCCGGGCTTCCCGCGTTTTTTCGCCGAGCTCAATTTGGGCCTGATTCTCACGGCATTTGCCATCGTCGCGTTTAAAACCCCTAACCACTTTGCTTTTGGCGGCACCTCGGGCGTGTCGGTCATTCTGTCCACGCTGTTCCCGACCCTGCCCGTCGGCGTCTTTATGTGGATCATCAACGCGGTTCTGGTCGTTTTGGGCTTTATCTTTTTGGAGCGCAAGGCAATCCTGTGGAGCGTCTTCGCCTCGTTTGCCCTCTCGGCTTACGTCTCGTTGTTTGAGATCTTTATTCCGACCGATGTCTCGATGACGGGAGATATGTGGCTCGACTTGTGCTTTGCCGTGATTCTGCCGGCGCTTGGTAGCGCCATCGTCTTTGACATCGGTGCCTCGACGGGTGGTACGGACATCCTGGCGATGATCCTCAAGCGCCGCACGACGCTCGAGATTGGCCGCGCACTGCTGCTGGTCGATATCGGCATCGTGACCATCGCGGCCTTCCTGTACGGCCCTCGCGTCGGCCTGTATTGTGTGCTCGGCCTGTTTGCCAAGACGCTCGTGGTCGACAAAGCTATCGAAAGCATCCACCTGCGCAAGGTCTGCACAGTTATTTGCTCCGAACCCCTTAAGGTCGAAGAGTTTATCGTCAAGCATCTCAACCGTACGGCGACTATCAGCCGCGGCTACGGTGCTTTCTCGGGCAAGTGCGTCACGGTGATCATGAGTGTGCTGAGCCGTCGCGAGGCAGTGCAACTGCGCCGCTATACCCGCGATATCGATCCGGATGCGTTTATCACGATCGTTGACAGCTCCGAGATCGTGGGCAAGGGCTTCCGCGGCACGAACTAGCGCGGATACACCCTTCGAATCATTGAATAAAGCCACCTGCGTTGCAAATCGGTCATCTTTGAGTATTTGACCCCACATTGGGCAATAATGATGCTAAAGACATCGTTTGCGATCCAAGTGATTCGCTCAAGATACGAAGGGATGATTCTATGTTCTGCTCGCAGTGTGGCGCCCCCATGGGCGATAACGACAAGTTCTGCGGCGCGTGTGGTGCTCCTAATGCCGGTGCCGCTGGACCCGCTCCCCAGGGACAGCCTCAGCCCCAGCAGTTTGTTCCGCAACCGCCCGTGGCGAATGCGTCAAAGGGCTGTGTGGCTCAGGCGTTCCAAGATATGACCAAGACTCCGGGTGTGCTTCAGCGTGTATGCCAAATCGCGTTTTTGCCGGCGCTGATTTGCGTTGTGTCGGTGCTCGTGCTGTTTATTCCCGTTATTGGCGGCATTGCGGCTGCCATCGGCTTTTTGGCAGCTTGCATTGCGAGCGTGTGCGGTTCCGGCTTTGGTATCGAGTGGGGCCGTGATCTTTCGCTCAAGGTCGATGACGGCATGGACCGTCCACTCATGCGTTCCACGTCGTTTGGTCTCGGAGTCTTTTCGAGCGTTATTTCGGTCGTGCTCGAGGTTATCGCTGCCATTCCCGTTATCGGTGTAGTGCTTTCGCTGGTGGAGCTGTCTCTTATACACATCTCCGAGCCCACGAGACCGAGGCTGATC
>CABRID010000046.1 GCA_902470895.1 uncultured Collinsella sp. | reverse complement strand
TCAGCCTCGGTCTCGTGGGCTCGGAGATGTGTATAAGAGACAGGGCATGGACTGCGCGGGCGTGCGGGGGCTGCGAGCGATGGCACTGCAGCGGAGCTTGCGCTTGCCGTGGGCGATCGTGCGCCGTGGGCTCCGGCACTGGACGGTCTGGCGCTCAACGTGCCCGCGGGCGGGCGTATCTGTGTGATGGGTGCTTCGGGTGCGGGCAAGTCGACGCTGCTTGCGCTAGCGGCGGGGGAGTCCGCGCCGTGCTCGATGGTGTTTCAGGATGCACGCTTGGCCGAGTCCGCCTCGGCGCTGGATAACGTGCTGGTGTGCGCCGATGCGCGCGTGGATGCTTCGAGCGCCGCGGCATTGCTGCGCCTGCTGGTGCCGGGAGTCGATGTGGATGCTCGCGTGGCCGAGCTTTCGGGCGGGCAGCGCCGTCGCGTCGAGATCGCTCGAGCCCTGCTGTGCCCGGGCGGCGCGGTGATTCTTGACGAGCCCTTTACCGGCCTGGATGCCGCCGCGCGCGATGCGACGACCAAGGTCGTGCTCGACCTGCTCGACGGCCGCACGCTCTTGCTTGCCACGCACGACGCCGCCGACGCTCAGGCCCTCGATATCTCGGACATCATCACGCTCTAAAAACTAACTCAGCAACAAAATGATTCGTTTTCCTCCGTCCCCATGGGGTCTGGTGTGGTATTCTATCTGCGGGGTAATACTTAGGAATACCTAGTAATACCAACGCCGCAGAAACAAACTCCAGATGCGGGTCAATCGGGTTGCCTTCACAGCCCGTCGCCCAGCCGCGTGGCCCGCATCTATCCGCACCACCGTCGTTTCAAAAAGGAAGCGCCATGGCAGAACACATGACCCCCGTAGTCGCGAAGGTCTTGCCCGAGGAGAAGGCAGCCTTCGCGGCGGCAACCCAGCTCGTGGGCACCACGCCGTCCAACGCCATCCGCATGTTTATCGCCGCGTTCAATCGCTGCGGCACCTTTCCGTTTGACATCTCGCCCAACGGGGCCTTTGGCAAAGAGTGCCCCCAACAGCTAGTCGTTGAAGAACGTCCCCAATGACTAGTCGTCGGGAGGAGGTTGGCATGCTCAATGCGATGATTTGGGCGCTTGCCTGTTTTGGCGTCGTCGCTGCCGATATTGCCCTGAGCGTCGTTTTGTTCTCCGCCCTTGGCGTCGCATCGGTGTTCATGAGTTTTTCGATCGATGACCTCGACATTCAATTGCTTCAGGCCGTCGCGCAGACGGCATCGTTTTTGATGGCGCTGCTGTGGTGGCGTTATCTGTGGCCGCGTTCGTTTATGGCACGCCGGCAAAGCGCACATCCGCTCGGCGGGGGAGCGCGTGGGGCGTGGAAACGTATTGCCTGCGTTATCGTGATTGGCCTAGCCCTGCAGGTGGTCGTTGGCTACGTGACCGACGCCGTGCTGTCGCTGCTGCCCGATGCTGCGGCCGACTACAGCGAGCTTGTCGAGGAAACAGGCATGGGTGACACCAGCTATCTCGCCGTCCTGACTACGGTGCTCGGTGCCCCATTTTGTGAAGAGCTGCTGGTGCGCGGCATTATTTTTGAGTTTTCGCTCCGAGCGTTTAATCCGCAGTGCCGCCCACTTTGGAAGCGCCGGCGTCGTGCGAGCGCGCAAGGCGGCGCCATGGTGCCCTGGGCGGCCCCAAGCACGTGGGGTATCGCCGCGGCGATTGTGCTGCAGGCGGCCATCTTTGGCTTTATGCATATGAACTGGGTGCAGGGCTGCTACGCCGGCGCCGCCGGCCTCATCTTTGGTTGGGTGCTCGTGACGACCGGAAAGCTCCGCTACACGATCCTGCTGCACTTTGCCTTTAATGCCGGGTCGTATCTCATGACGTTGCTCTGGTTTGTGAACACGCCACTCGACGTGGCGGTCACGGTTGCTATCGCCGGTGTCATTCTCGTTGAGGCAATGCGCTCGCTGCGCCACGCGTGTGGGGTGGACGCAGCGAGCGCACCGCTGCCCTAGTTGCGGCGTCCGCCTCCGTTGGCACCCTGACGCCCCTGGGCCGCGCGATTGCGACCGGCAGTGTTCTGTGCGCGCGACATGCCGCCGTGCCCCTTGCTACCCTTGGGCCCCTTGCCGCCGGCGCCGCCATGCGGTTTGCCGCCCTTCTTGCCGGTTCCATGCCCGCCGTTGGCAGATGTCTCGCCCGGGCGCGGCGGCACGGGACGAATCAGGCAATGCTTGGTGTAGCCAATCAGATCGCGGCGGCCGGCTTTTTCCAGCGCCTCGCGCACGAGCTTGTAGTTCTCGGGCTTGCGATACTGGATGAGCGCACGTTGCATGGCCTTCTCGTGCGGGTCGCGCGCCACATAGATCGGCTCCATGGTGCGCGGATCCACGCCGGTGTAGTACATACAGGTCGACATGGTGGACGGCGTGGGGTAGAAGTCCTGCACCTGCTCGGGCATGTAGCCCATGTCGCGCACGGCTTCGGCAAGGTCCACGGCTTCCTTCATGGTTGAGCCCGGGTGGCTCGAGATTAGATACGGCACCACGTACTGCTTGAGTTCGTATTCGCGGTTCAAGCGTTCAAATTTGCGGCAGAACGCGTCGTAGACGGCTCGGCTCGGCTTGCCCATCACTGACAGCACCGCATCGCTCACGTGCTCGGGCGCTACGCGCAGCTGGCCTGAGACATGATGCTCCAGCAGCTCGCGCAAAAACTCGTCCGAGGCATCGGCCATGGTGTAGTCAAAACGGATGCCGCTGCGGACGAAGACCTTTTTGACGCCCGGCAGCTGGCGTAGGTCGCGCAGCAGCTGCGTGTAGCCGCTTTCGTCGACCACCATGTTCTTGCACACACTCGGCCACAGGCAGCGCTTGTTCTTGCACACGCCGTGCTTGAGCTGCTTGTCGCAGGCGGGACGGCTAAAGTTGGCCGTCGGTCCACCCACGTCGTTGATGTAGCCCTTAAACTCGGGGTCGTGTGTGAGCAGCTCGGCTTCGCGCATGATCGAGTCGTGGCTGCGCATCTGCAACACGCGGCCCTGGTGGAAGGTGAGCGCGCAAAACGAGCACTCGCCAAAACAGCCGCGGTTGGAGCTGATCGAAAACTTGATCTCGGCAAAGGCCGGCACGCCGCCTGCCGCGTCGTAGTCGGGATGCCAATCGCGTGCGTAGGGGAGTTCGGCCACCTCGTCCATCTCGTCGGTGGTGAGTGTTGCCGACGGCGGGTTCTGCACCACGTACACGCTGTTGGGATATGGCTCTACCAGGCGATGGCCGGTGATGGGGTCCATATTCTGCTGCTGCACGTTAAAGCTGCGCGCGTAGTTGAGCTTGTCGGCGGCAAGGTCGTCCCAGCTGGGCAGCAGGTCGTAGTCGTAGACCTCGTCGAGCGAACCCGTGCGGTAAACGGTGCCGTTGATATAGGTGATCTGATCGACGGGCAGCCCCGCGTCGAGCGCGTCGGCGATCTCGACGATTGCGTGCTCGCCCATGCCGTAGATGAGAATGTCGGCGCCCGAGTCGAGCAGTACCGAACGCTTAAGCTTGTCCTGCCAGTAGTCGTAGTGGGCCAGGCGGCGCAGGCTTGCCTCGATGCCACCGATAATGATGGGGGCGTCCTTAAACGTCTGGCGGATGAGGTTGCCGTAGACCGTGACGGCGCGATTGGGACGGCGCCCCTCCTCGCCACCGGGGGTATAGGCGTCAGTGTGGCGGCGGTGCTTGGTCACCGAATAGTGGTTGACCATGGAGTCCATGTTGCCGGCACTGACGAGAAAGCCCAAGCGCGGCTCGCCGAGCACGGTGATGCTGGCGGGGTCGGTCCAGTCGGGCTGGCAGATGATGCCCACTTTGTAACCGTGCGCGTCGAGTACGCGGCTGATGATAGCCATGCCAAAGCTCGGATGGTCCACGTAGGCATCACCGCAGATATAGACGAAGTCGCACTGGTCCCAGCCGCGCGCATCCATGTCGGCGCGGCTGACGGGGAGGAACTTATCGCGGCCCGGGCGCCAGGGACGGGCGGGCGCTGCCGGGGTATGAGTGGCGTGGCCGCTCTGGGCCTTGCCACCGCGCTTTTGCTGCTGGCCGCGCTGGGCATGCTTGCCGTGCTGGTTGTGCTGAGCGTCCTGGGGCTTTTTTGCCACGATTCCTCCCGTTGTTAGTATGCTGCACGTAATTGTAACCAGTCTTTTTGGGACGGCGCTAAAAAGACTGGTGGAGTACATGGGCTGGCGGATCGGCGTGTCGGTGCGGGTGTCGGCGCCGCGCCCGCTGTTTGTTTCCAGACTGTGTATCTGCGCGTTGGAGAACCCGTCTCGCGCGCACGCCATGTTGTCAATGGGTTACAGTATGAACGGCGGTTATGTTTCCGCCAACGCACGAGAGGGTCGTCAACAAGGAGGATGCACGACGATGCGGCGTGCCAAACAGATATCGGAGTCCATCGAATTGGGCATTATCCTGGCGCTCGCCGGCGGCTTTATGGACGTTTATTCGTACATTGGGCGCGACCATGTTTTCGCTAACGCGCAGACGGGCAACATCTTGCTGGTGGGCGTGAGCATCTCGGAGGGCAATTGGGCACTTGCGGGGCGCTACTTCTTCCCTGTGGTGTCGTTTGCCGTGGGCATTATGCTTGCCGACCTGGTACATGAACGGTTTGGCAGCGTGATTCACTGGCGCCAGGTAACGGTGTTCTTTGAAGCCGTCATCTTGCTGGGCGTGAGCTTTATCCCCGGTGGCGGTTACAACTTGCTCGCCAACTGCCTCACTTCGTTTGCCTGCGGCATGCAGGTCGAGAGCTTCCGCAAGATCCACGGTCACGGCATTGCTACGACCATGTGCATCGGCAACCTGCGCAACGCGCTGCAAAACGTGGACGATTACATCATCACCCACAGGCGCGGCTTTTTGGAAAACGGCCTGCTGTACTTTGGCGTGATCTTTACCTTTGTGTTTGGCGCCGTGCTGGGCAACTGGTGTATTGAGCGCATGGGCCTGCACGCCATCGTCGTGGCGAGCTTGCTGCTGTTTGTCGCGTTTGCCATCATGTTCATCGACCGCGAGCGCGACTTGCGCTTACGCTGGAAGGCTGCGGCCGAAGATTGGAAAGACGCCTGCCGAAAGTAACCGAATGCGGCAAAGGGGCTGTCCCTTTGCCGCAATATTTTTCATCATCTGTTGAAACGCTTTAACACTTTTGACGTTCTCACGCGTTTTTTGTTTCAAAAGCGTTAGGATGGGACTTATAGCGCGGGGCGTAATGGGTGCCCCGCACACGATGGGAGGCTATCAATGGCTAATCGTTTCGTTCTCAACACCATCTCTTATCATGGTTCCGGCGCCATCAAGGAGATCCCCGGCGAGCTCCAGCGTCGCGGCTACAAGAAGATCTTCGTCTGCTCCGACCCGGATCTGGTCAAGTTTGGCGTTACCGCCAAGGTGACCGACGAGCTCGACGCCGCCGGCATCGCTTGGAGCCTTTACTCCGAGATCAAGCCCAACCCCACCATCCAGAACGTCAAGGACGGCGTCGAGGCCTTCAAGGCCGCCGAGGCTGACGCTATCGTGACCATCGGTGGCGGTTCCTCCATGGACACTGCCAAGGCTATCGGCATCATCATCAACAACCCCGAGTTCGCCGATGTCCGCAGCCTCGAGGGCGTTGCTCCCACTAAGAACCACGCCGTGTTCACCATCGCTGTGCCGACGACCGCCGGTACCGCCGCCGAGGTGACCATCAACTACGTCATCACCGACCCCGAGAAGGTCCGCAAGTTCGTGTGCGTCGACACCAACGACGCCCCCGAGGTCGCCGTCGTCGACCCCGACATGATGGCTTCCATGCCCGCCGGCCTGACCGCTTCCACTGGTATGGACGCTCTGACCCATGCCATCGAGGGCTATACCACCAAGGGCGCTTGGGAGCTCTCCGACATGTTCCACTTTGAGGCCATCAAGCTGATCAGCGAGAACCTACGCGACTCCGTTGCCGAGGCCAAGTCCGGCCAGCCCGGCTCCGGCCGCGAGGGCATGGCCCTTGGCCAGTATGTCGCCGGCATGGGCTTCTCCAATGTTGGCCTGGGCATCGACCACGCCATGGCTCACACCCTGTCCGCTCACTACGACACCCCGCACGGCGTCGCTTGCGCCATGCTGCTGCCGATCGCCATGGAGTTCAACAAGCCGGTTTGCGCCGAGCGTCTGGCCAAGGTTGCCGCCGCCATGGGCGTTGACACCACGGGCATGAGCACCGACGAGGCTGCCGACGCCGCTATCGCCGCCGTCAAGCAGCTTTCCGCCGACGTGAATATCCCGCACGTCTGCGAGGCCATGAAGGCTGACGAGATCGAGGTCCTGGCCAAGGACGCCATGGCCGACGCTTGTTTCCCGGGTAACCCGCGCGAGGCAACGCTCGACGACGTCATCGAGCTCTTCAAGAAGATCTGCCCGGCTGCCTAGCCCAGTTTGGTGGTCCTTCGCCCGTAGGTGTATGGTCTTTTGACGTGCCGCTGGCCCCGCCGTGCTACGCACGGCGGGGCTTTTTGTGCTGCGTCGATGCCCTGAGACGGACAAAACCAAGGCGTACTGCCCGCTGCGGATAGGTGGTGCACTTCCCTGCGTGCATTTTTGGGAGTATTCAACAAGCTCTTAAAAATGCATAACGTTGTGAATGGGCGGTAGTGATCCGCAGGCGCCCATCGACAGCCATTGTGGGCGGGCTATCGATGAGTGGAGGGGGTTGTTACTGAGTTTCTGCTTTGCGACGACCTGCAACACTGCTGTAACCGCGTCGTTTTGTCGTTCGTGATGGGGCCGTTGGGGCCCACGGTGCTGAATACTCCGTTTTTTGCACGGTCCAAGGTGGGGCACCCTGAGACGAAGCAAAAAGATGCCTCATTTCTATGCAAATACCAATAGGATTTATGCAAGATTGAGATTGTAAACCGTGCACGTGCACAAAACCGGTGCGGGGACGTCTGGAGGCGGCTCGGCTCCTGGGGCATTGCACGTGCAGAACGGTTAAAATCGGGACTCGGTCTTAGTTTTACTTGGAAGGATGCATATGACTTCTAATATTGATGCTTCTCTAGAGGAGACGCTCTCCTATATCGCAGGACAGCTTAAGACGCTGACTTCTATTGCCTCCCCTACCGGCTATACCCGTGCGGCGACTGATTATCTGATGGAGACCCTGCGCGATATGGGGTTTGGGCCTGAGCGTTCTAATAAGGGTAACGTGCTCGTTGAGCTTGGCGGCGAGGGCGAGCCGCTCGTACTGGCGAGCCATGTCGATACCCTAGGCGCCATGGTGCGTTCCATTAAGGACAATGGCCGCCTGCGCCCCACGACGCTCGGTGGGCATCAGTGGTCTACGGCCGATGGCGAGAACTGCACCGTCTACACGCGCGACGGCAATGTCTACACGGGCGTGGTTCTTAACACCGAGCCTTCGGCGCACGTGGCCGACGAGCCGGTCAAGACCATCGAGAAGAACATGGAGATCTTGCTCGACGAGAACGTCGACAGCAAGGACGATGTGCTCGAGCTGGGTATTCAGACTGGCGACATCATTGCCATGGATCCGCGTACCACGGTGGCGGAGAGCGGCTACATCAAGAGTCGCTTCCTAGATGACAAGCTGTCGGCGTCGATTCTGCTGGGTTTGGCCCGTTCCGTTGCTGACGGCGAGGTGTCGCTTTCGCGCAAGGTGTCGCTGCTCTTTACCGTGTACGAGGAGGTCGGCCACGGCGGCGCCTTCGTGCCGGCCGACACGCGCGAGATGATCAGCGTTGACATGGGCTGCGTGGGCGATGATCTGGGCTGCACCGAGCGCATGGTTTCGATTTGTGCCAAGGATTCGGGCGGTCCGTACAACTACGACCTGGTGACCACGCTGTCCAATATCGCGCGCGAGCTTGAACTTGACTACGCCATCGACGTGTACCCGCACTACGGCTCGGACGTTGAGGCCACGCTTTCGGCCGGTTATGACATTCGCCATGGCTTGATCGGCCCCGGCGTGTACGCGAGCCACAACTACGAGCGCAGTCACATCGACGGCGTGCGCAATACCTACGAGCTGGTCCGCGCCTACGTCCAGCGCTAGCAATGCAGCGGCCTCGGCTGACACAGCAGTACCGACCGAGGCCGTCCTCTCTAAGTTGCGGTGAAATAGGGACTGTTTGGCGGTTTTAAACGCTTAAACAGTCCCTATTTCACCGCAACTTATGAAGGGGATGGGACTACTTGATGGCGGCAGTCACGGTACCGCCGCCCAGGACGATGTCGCCGCGGTAGACTACAACGGCTTGGCCGCGGGCGATGGCTCGCTGTGGCTCGTCAAAAGTTAGCAGCATTTGCCCGTCTTCGCCACGTGTAAGGGTTGCTGCCTGGTCCTTTTGACGGTAGCGGTACTTGGCGCCCACGCGAATGCCGCCGGCATCCAGCTCGGCCTCCATGCGGTCGGCGGGGGCGCTCCAGATCCAGTCGTTGGCCGTGAGCGCTGTGGCCGTCAGGTCCTCGGCCTCGCCCAGATGCACAATGTTGTTGGCGGCATCGACGCCCATTACGTACACGGGGTGCGCCATCGCGACGCCCAGGCCCTTGCGCTGGCCGATGGTATAGCGCAGCGCGCCGTTATGGCGTCCGACCACGCTGCCGTCGCGCCACACAATGTCGCCCGGTTCGGCGGCATGTCCGCAGCGGCGCTCGATATAGCCCGCGTAGTCGCCGTCCGCGATAAAGCAGATATCCTCGCTCTCGGCCTTCTTGGCGTTGATGAAGCCCTGCTCGGCGGCAATGCGGCGCACGTCGCGCTCTTTGTCCAGGCCTGCCAGCGGAAAGATCGTGTGCGCCAGGCGTTCCTGCGTGAGCGAATACAAAAAGTAGCTCTGGTCCTTTTTGGAGTCCTCGCCGCGGTGCAGCTGCCAGGTGCCGTCGGGCGCCTGACTCGTTTTGGCGTAGTGGCCCGTGGCGATGTAGTCGCAGCCCATATCGAGTGCCGCATCGAGCAGCGCGCCAAACTTAATATGGCGGTTGCAGATGATGCACGGGTTGGGCGTCAACCCCTCCTGGTAGGCGGTCACGAAGCGCTCGATAACATTGCGGTCGAAGGTCTGCTGCAGGTCGAGCACATGGTGGGGTATCCCCAGGCGCTCGGCGACGGCCTTTGCATCGGCGATGTCGCGGTCGACCTTACTCATGCCCGTGACGGGATCGGGCGCGGGGCAGGTGAGGCGCATGGTGGCACCGACACATTCGCAGCCCTGGCTTTTGAGCAGGTACGCGGTTACGCTGGAATCGACGCCGCCACTCATGGCGACGAGCACGCGCTTGTTGTGCATGGGGAGGTTCTCCTTGGTGGCATGTGGCCAAAAAAGAAAAGCGGCGCGGGAGGCTGGTTCCGCGCCGCAGACATTGTAGCAAGTTCGGACGTCTCGTGGGACACCCTGATTGGATGGGCTCAGGCTGCCGGGAGAGAGGAGACCGGCTCGTCCCTGGGCTCAGCCTATGGGCGACAGACCTTAGTCCTGGAAGAGTGCCGTGGACAGGTAACGCTCGCCGGTATCGGCGAGCAGCGCCACGATGGTCTTGCCCTCGTTCTCGGGGCGCTTGGCCAGCTGCAGTGCGGCCCACACGGCGGCGCCGGACGAAATACCCACGAGCACGCCCTCCTTGTGGCCCACGGCGCGGCCGGTGGCAAAGGCGTCGTCGTTCTCGACGGGGATGATCTCGTCATAGATCTGGGTGTCCAAGACGTCGGGCACAAAGCCGGCGCCGATGCCCTGGATCTTGTGCGGGCCGGCCTGGCCTCTGGAGAGCACCGGGGAGGTGGCGGGCTCGACGGCGACGACCTGAATCTCGGGGTTCTGCTCCTTGAGGAACTCGCCCACGCCGGTCACGGTGCCACCGGTGCCGACGCCGGCGACGAAGATGTCGACCTTGCCGTCGGTGTCGTCCCAGATCTCGGGGCCGGTCGTGGCCTTGTGGATGGCGGGGTTGGCGGGGTTCACAAACTGGCCGGCGATAATGCTGTTGGGCGTCTCCTTCTGCAGCTCCTCGGCCTTGGCGATGGCGCCCTTCATGCCCTTGGAACCGTCGGTGAGCACGAGCTGTGCGCCGTATGCCTGCATAAGCTTGCGACGCTCGACGGACATGGTCTCGGGCATGGTGATGATTACCTTGTAGCCGCGAGCCGCCGCCACCGAGGCGATGCCGACGCCGGTATTGCCGCTCGTGGGCTCGATGATGGTGTAGTCGCCGCCACGTACGAGCTTGCCGGCCTTCTCTGCCTCGTCGATCATGTTCTTGGCGACGCGGTCTTTGACGGAGCCGGCGGGGTTGAAGTATTCCAGCTTGACGAGCACGCGGGCCTTGAGGCCCTCATCGGCCTCAAAGTGAGTGAGCTCCAGAAGCGGGGTGTGGCCGATAAGCTGATCGATGGACGTGTAAACATTGCTCATGGTGAACCTCCAAAGTGTTCAAATGACTGGATACCGTGTGGTTTTACGGTGTGTGTAACAGCGAAACCCACAAACCTTATAGGTTGTTCGTTTGCTGTTGGCAAGCATAGTAGGCACTAAAGCCTAGTAATGCAATAGGAAATAGAAGATTATTACGAGTCGATTAACCAGCTTGACGGGAATAGGTATTTTCAAAACCAATTTTTCGGCTAGAATTTCTACGAATTAAAAGACCGAAAGGCAGCAATATATATGTTGGTTTCCACAAAGGGCAGATATGCCCTGCGCGTTATGGTCGACCTGGCCGAGCACCAGGCGGCGGGCCGTATTCCCCTCAAAGAGATCGCCGCGCGTCAGGGGATTTCGGAGAAATATCTGGAGAACATTTTGGCCACGCTCGTGCGCGCCAATATGCTCTCGGGCATGCGCGGCAAAGGCGGCGGCTATGTGCTCACGCGTCCGCCCGAGCAGTACACGGTGGGCGAGATCCTGCGCCTGACCGAGGGCAGCCTGGCGCCGGTCGCATGCTTGGACGGCGACTGCAAGGGCTGCTCGCGATCTGATGAGTGCCCCACGCTCGACGTGTGGAAGAACCTGGATAAGCTCATAAACGACTACCTCGACGGCGTGACGCTCGATGCGCTTGTCGCCCCCAACGAGGGCTACGACTACGTCATCTAGTCCCACCCGCCATTTGGGGACGGGGTAGAAATGGTAGATTTTCTTGCCCTCTGAGGCTTGGCAAATGACAAGGCCGCCCATCGTTGCGATGGACGGCCTTCGTTTTGGCATGTTGTGGCGGTCCGTATCCGGTCGCTTTAGTTCCTGGCGATGCTGTCGAGAATGCTGCGCATGATGGATACCAGGATGCTGCCCATAAAGGCCGATCCAAAGCCGGCAATGGAGATACCCGCGCCCAGCAGATTGACCGACAGGTAGCTGGCCAGCTCGAGCATAAAGCTGTTGACTACGAGCTGAAAAATACCAAGCGTGATAATAGTGAGCGGCAGCGAGATGACCGTCAGGAACGGCTTGACGAGCGAGTCGACGATGTTGAGGAACAGTCCCACGAAGGCAAAGCAGACCCAGGCGTCGGCCATGCCGAAGGGCTGAATGCCGGGGACGAGAAACGTTGCGATCGCGATGGCGATTGAGGTCAAAAGCCAGTTGAGCAAAAAGCGCATGGTGGGAATCCTTTCTTGCGCATGGCGTGGTGAGGGGCGTGAGGGGCACACACCTTTGCAACTCGGATAGATGCACGGACACGGCCTTGTTTGGGCACCCATTGTTCCAGATATTCGTGGAGCTTGCGTGCGCAGTCGGTTTCAAAACGGCGTTCGTCCTAAAAAACGTGCCGCTGGCAGAGAGTCTTGTCGCTTTAGTTTGGTGGTGTGCTAAACTGCTACGGGCAAAAGCCACAGGCGTTGCCCTATTGCATATTACGGGTGAACGATGCCCGATGTCAGTATCAACTTCGATGCCTTTTGGCGGGTTTGGCGGTGATCGATGAATATCGAGAACATGTTTGACAAGCCTGATGTCAAGCAGCTGGTCCACGCATTTAGCCTTTTGGACGACGAGAAAGATATCCAAGCGTTTTTGACCGATATCTGCACGCCACGTGAGATTTGCGATCTATCGCAGCGTCTGCAGGTCGCGCGTTACCTGGACGAGGGCGAGCCCTATGTCGAGGTTCAGGCGCGTACCGGCGCTTCGTCCACCACGGTGAGCCGTGTATCCAAGGCGCTCAACGGCGAGTACGGTGGCTACCGCAAGATTCTCATTAAGCTGGAGGATGGCGAGTAGGCCGCGCAAAAAACGAATTGTACAAAACCGCTCCTCCGGGGGCGGTTTTTTGATCCCTTGGGGACGGAGGAAAACGGATCACCGGGTTAGACTGACCCCCTCGATGATCCGTTTTCCTCCGTCCCCAAGGGATCAAATCTGTTGGCGTGGGGCAAATCTGTCCGCTTGGGCGGGTAGGATGGATACATTGATTATTGCGAACAGTTTGAGCGGAGGACCATGCCTGTTCGAATCTATACCA
The DNA here is from genome assembly GCA_902470895.1 of uncultured Collinsella sp. GTDB lineage: Bacteria > Actinomycetota > Coriobacteriia > Coriobacteriales > Coriobacteriaceae > Collinsella. Next base: position 3,220 of record CABRID010000046.1, on the reverse strand, counting down.
CCAATGCCGGCACGGATTTGAGCGATGCCGAGTCGGCGCTGCTTGCCGACCTTATTGCTCGCCACGGGCGTGCCGTGCTGCTGGCGCCAACGTTTGCCGAGCTCGACCTGTGCCGTCATGACGCGGCGGAAGCCGGTGTTTCACTGGGTATCGACTACAAGACGCCTACGTCGTGGCTTCGCTCGCTTTGGGAGCTTTTGGGCGACGGGCGCGGTTTCGTCGACAACCTGCAACGCCAGATGCTGTTCTCGGACATGGTAACGCGTCTCGATGATGCCGATTTGCAGCCGCTTTCGCGCAGCCAGGGCACGGTGCGCATGCTCGCGCGCATGGCCCGCGACGTGCTACCGGGTGTGGCGGGGACGACGACCGAGCGATGCCGTGGCAACAATTGCCAGCCTGAGCCAAAAAGCGATGCCGAGGCTCGCGTGTTCGAGCTTTTGCGTGCCTACGCGGGTGGTTTGGACCGTCGAGATATGGTCGAGCCCTGCGAGGCGGCTGACATTATGGCCGGTGCCCTGGCCGATAACCTGCCGGCGTGCGCCCGCGCCGTATGCGTGCGCGGTATCACGTCGTTTACGCACGGCCTGCTCGAGCTGCTGTCTGCCGTGGCGAACAATGGGGGAGAGGTCGTCGTGCTGCTTGCCCGCGAGCAGGCGGCGATGCGCGAGGAGCTCGCCGCGGCATTTGATGCCCGCGACGTGTTGTTTGAGGCCGCGCCGCTGGGGGAGGACGCCGTCGCGTCTGATGCCGCTTGCGGGACCGCCGCTCAGCCTGCCTTTATTGAGGTCGCCGGCCCCCATGCCCGTGCCCATGCTTATGCGGACGCCATCGATAAGTTGGTGAAAGCGCACAAGGAGTCCAAGGCCGATAAAGCTACTGCAACGCCCGCCGACCCCATGCGCGTGCTCGTTGTTTCTGCCCGGGCACCCCAGCTGTTCGGTGAGCTCGCCTCTCGTCTGGCGGCTCGTCATATTGCTGCCGAGACAGTTGAGCTCACGGCGTTTTCCCAATCCATTGCGGGCAGGCAGTTTGCGGCGCTCGCCGGCCTGATCGAGCGTATGAAGGCCGCCGATGAGGGCACGGCGTCAAAGACCGAGTGGTGGCCCGCGCCGGAGCTTACCGACTGGATCTACAGTCCGCTTTCGGGCGCTGATGCCGTCAATGCCCGTACCTTCGATAAGAATATGCGTCTCTCGCGTAGCAAGACTACTGCGGGCGTTAAGAGCCTGCTGCAGAGCGTTCAGGGCCAGGTGAGGGGCGCGCGCAAGGCGGCGAGCGACGAAAACTGGTTTAAGAACGTACCGTGTGTGGTCTCGGACGTGTTCCAGGCACTGTGGCGTGACAAGCCCGTGACGGCGCTCAAGGCCATGCTTGCCGTTGCCGAGGCGTTGCCCGATCGCTTGCTGGGCAGCTTGGATGGCCAAGCCCGTCGCCAGGCGGAGGTGGCCCTGCTGCGCCATGTCATCGACATCCTTATGAATGGCGCCCGCGCGCTCGACGTGTCGCAGGCCGCGACCGTGCCCGTGCTCGATGGCATTCGCACCAAGGTGGATAAGCGTAGCACCGCCTACGATTACGAGACCCACGAGGTTGACCGTGCGCCACGTGCCCAGGCTCGCTTTGCTTCGCTTGCCGATGCGGCGGCTCTGCGCCCCGGCAGCTACGATGCCGTGCTGTTTGCCGATGTCGACCTGGACAGCTATCCGCTTTCGCACGAAGAGGGCCCGCTTGCCACGTTGACGGCCGAGCTGCGCCGCGACGGCGTGTCTTTGGAGCCCGCCGCCCTGCTGCGCGTGCGCTTTGGCCGTGCGATGCAGGCGGCGAGCGGTCCGGTCGCGCTCGCCCGCGTGACGCACGATCGTCAGGCACGCGAATGCTACCCGGCAGCCGTATGGACAGAGCTGCGGGCACATGCCGAGGCCGCTGGCGCTGCCAAGCCCACGCGCGTGGGCGAGGGCGATATCATCGCCGACTTTGATCCCGCGGCAGGCGAAGGTCTTAGGCGCGAGCGCGTGACCTGTGAAGCCCCTCAGCATCTGAGCGCCGAGGCCGTGCCGTATTTGGTCCTGCGCCGTCGCGATGGCGAGGGCGAGGGCGCACCGCTCGTGCCGCGCCTGACGTCCGCCTCGCAGATCGAGGCATATTCCACCTGCCCGCTGTGCTGGTTCGTCTCGTATCGCGTCAAGCCCCAGTCCATCGACGCGGACTTTGGCAACATGGAGAAGGGCAACTTCGTCCATGACGTGCTGGAGCATTTGCATGCACGTTTTCCGCAGGAGGGCATGGAGCGCGTGACGCCCATGAATCTGCCGCGCGCACAGGAGCTGCTGCGTGAGGTCTTTGACGAGACCTTGGCCGAGCACGCCGGGAAGCGCGGTACCGAGGGCCCGCTGGTGCCGCTCTCTCCAGTGGAGGAGCGCCAGGTGGCCGAGATTCTGCCGCAGCTGGAAGGCGTGCTTGCCTACGAGTCCGAGGCGCTTGCCCCCTTTACCCCGCGCTACCTTGAGTTCGCCTTTAATGAGCTTAAGGTCGAGTATGCCGGTTGGCCACTCGGTGGGCGCATCGACCGCGTGGATGTGGATGCCGAGAATCGCGCCGTGGTAATCGACTACAAGCATCGTTCGGGCGTTGAGGAGTTTAAGCTTGCCGACCCCACGGTGCGCGACGAGGAGTCGGGCGAGGCCCCCATCGACGACCCGCGCTGGCTGCCGCCCCATACCCAGACACTCATCTACGCGCAGGCCATGCGTCGGGCGCTGGGCCTAGATACCCGTGCTGCGCTCTATTTTTCGACCAAGGGCGGCAAGCCCGCGCTGCGCGGCGCCGCAAGTGCCGAGCTGCTCGAGGAAGAGCGCGGCGACGGTCGCATCCCGGGCCTCAAGAAGGGCTTTCCGGGCGAGGGCGGCAGTATGGACTTCGATGCGCTGCTCGACCGCGTGGAGACCGGCATTGCCGAGCGCCTGCACGAGCTCGAGGCGGGCGACGTCGCCGCCGTCGACCCGACGTCGGCGCAGGCCGCGCATGCGCGCTGCTCGTATAACCACGAAGGAACGTTTGTAAGGAGGGACGTGTAGACCATGGATCTTTCGACTTTGATGCCGCAACAGCTGCAAGTCGTCAAAACGCTCGACCGCCCGCTGTTTGTCTCGGCGGGCGCCGGCTCGGGCAAGACCCTGTCTCTTATACACATCTCCGAGCCCACGAGACCGAGGCTGAT
>CABRID010000045.1 GCA_902470895.1 uncultured Collinsella sp. | reverse complement strand
ACACAAGGAGTATCGTCGGCAGCGTCAGATGTGTATAAGAGACAGCAGGTGTATTTGCGGGTACAGGCCAAATCGCGGTCGCGCGTCGGGGGATTATACTGAGACAAGCATAAAGAATCGGCGTCCCTGTTGTGCGCCGTGGCATTAAAGAGGTGCATATGGCAGAGAAACTCATTCCGCTGGAGGACGCGCAGTCGATTGTTCTGTCGCACGTTGCTCCGACCGATCTCGTCGAGATTCCCGTGTGGCAGGCCGCCGGTCTTCCCTTGGCCGAGGACGCGGTGGCCGATATCGACATCTCGCCGTTTGCCAACAGCGCTATGGACGGATATGCCGTGCGCTCGGCGGACTTGGCGCAGGCGTCTGGTGAGACGCCGGTGACGCTCGACGTTATCGGACACGAGGCAGCGGGCCATGTCTTTGAGGGCGTGGTCGGCACGGGCGAGACCGTCCGCATCATGACGGGCGCGCCGGTGCCCGAGGGTGCTGACGCCGTAGTGAAATACGAGATCGTCGACGTGCTTGACGGCGATGGCAACGAGGGCCCGCACGTTCGCTTCTCGGCGCCGGCCAAGGTGGGGGAGAACGTTCGCTCTGCCGCCGAGGAGGCCCATGCCGGCGATGCTGTGATGCGCGCCGGCGAGGTCGTGGCTCCGGCGGGCGCGGGTCTGCTGGCAAGCGCCGGATACGCGAGCGTGAAGGTGCACGCTGCCCCGCGTGTGGGCATCATCTCGCTGGGCACGGAACTGGTCGCACCGAGTAACGTGCCGGCGCGCGGGCAGATTCGCGACTCCAACTCCTCGGCGTTGATGGCCGAGGCGCTCGATGCAGGAGCCGAGCCCGTGTTCTACGGCATTGCGCCCGACGATGAGCAGGCGATTGCCGAACTGGTGCATCGCGCCGTGCAGGAGTGCGATTTTGTCATTACGAGCGGTGGCGCCTCGGCGGGCGATTACGACTACGTGACGGCGCTCGTCCGGCGCGAGGGCGAGGTGCTGTTTGACCGCATTTCGATGCGTCCGGGCAAGGCCATCACGTTTGGCTTGCTCGGGGGTAAGCCCTACCTGGGGCTTTCAGGCAATCCGGCCGCGGCGTATGTGGGCTTTGAGATGCTCGCGCGCCCGGCGATTCGCAAGATGCGTGGTTTTGCCGAGGGGGCGCGCCCCGTGCAGCGAGCGGTTCTTACCCACGGTGTGAAAAAGCGCCAGGACCGACGCTTCTTCGATCGCGCCACGGTTTTGTGCGACCCCGAGACCGGTGAGCTGTTGGTGACCGAGGCCAAGACGCAGAATTCGGCGCTGCTCGGCACGATGCAGCGTGCCAACTGTCTGCTGCGTATTGACGAAGGGCCGTGTGAGCTCAAGGCAGGCGACGTCGTGGATGTCGTGCGTGTCGACCTGCCCGAGGGAACGGTGTTGTAGGAGGAATGCTATGGAGCTGAAGATTTCGATTGTGACGTGCTCGGATACGCGCGATCTTGCCCAGGACGAGGCTGGAGCTGCACTCGAGGAACTTATCGAGGCGCAGGGCTGGACGGTCGCCTCACATGTGGTCGTGCGCGATGACGTCAGCGAGATTGGTGATGCCATTGTGGAAGCCGCCGATGAGTGCCACGCCAATGTCGTGCTCACCTGCGGCGGCACGGGGCTTTCGATGCGCGATGTGACGCCCGAGGCGACGCGTGCCGTCTGCGACCGCGATGTGCCGGGTATTGCAGAGGCAATCCGTGCGTACTCCATGACCAAGACGCGCCGCGCTATGCTCTCGCGCGCCGTGTGCATGCAGCGTGGGCATACGCTTGTCATCAACTTTCCGGGATCCACGAAAGCGGCCCGCGAAAGCTGGGAGGCCGTGAGCGACCAGCTGGAGCATGCGGCTCAGATGACAGCGGGCGGCGGACATACCAACTAAGCGGTTTACCTGCGGCGGGGCGACCTGAACGGCCGCTCCGCTTTTGTTTTCCACCGAAGCGACGCCGAGGTGCACGCTAGCTCGAAACTATATTCTCTGACGAGAATAATTTCTCACTATCATTATTCGCGCAAAACTATAATCTGATTGCAGATTATAGCCCGCGGTGGGGTACCCGGGCACAAGGTCCGAAAGGGTTGAATATGTTCGATATGGTTTCTCGCCGCGGATTCGTCTCGCTTTCTGCTGTCGCCGCTACCAGCCTTGGTCTTGCCGGCTGCTCGGGTAGCAAGACGTCTGAGCCGGCCGGATCCGATGCCGGTTCTGCTAAGGCATCTTCCAAGAAGGCTGTCGAGCTGCAGGTCTTTGCCGCCAACTCGCTCGAGAAGGCTCTGCCCGAGGTTCAGGAGCTCTACACAGAGCAGACCGGCACCACGTTTGCAGACACGCAGTTTAAGGCCTCCGGCGACCTTGTCGAGCAGATGCGCGCCGGTGCCGCTGTCGACGTGCTCATCACAGCCTCCAAGGGCACCATGGACGACGCCGAAGCCGCCGAGCTCGTCGACGTCGATACGCGTGAGGACATGTTCGTCAACGACCTCGTGATCATTCGCGCCGAGGGCTCCGACACCAAGGTCGAGGCCATCGCCGACGTCGCGAATCTGGACGGCAAGATCGCCATTGGCGACGCCAAGACCGTCCCCGCCGGCAAGTACGCCAACCAGGCGCTGGCTTCCGTGGGGCTCTATACCGGTACCGAGGGCGACGACGGCGAGTATGCTCCCGAGATCGCCGACAAGGTCGCACTGGCCGATAAGGTGGGCACCGCCGCCGCCTATGTCTCTACGGGCGACTGCGTAGCCGGTTTTGTCTACAGCTCCGATATCTTCCGCTACGACGGCATCGAGGAGGCCTTCGTGTGCCCCGAGGATTCGCACAAGCCCATCGTGTACCCGGGTGCCGTTGCCGAGAGCTCCGAGCACGCCGACGAGGCCAAGGCGTTCATCGACTTCTGCCTGACCAACAAGAAGGCTCGGAAGATTTGGGCTAAGTACGGCTTTGAGCTTTCCGAGTAGTGCATAGCTGAGCTACATAACGATATGCTTGAGGGCGGGCGTTCTTGCGATCGCCCGCCCTTTTTTGATTGAATCGGCGCACCCGCGCGCCGTTGCCGTATGTTTGAGGAGTCGCCCGTGTCAAGGAAAACGATTCGTCTGCTCGCCGTGTTGGCAGCGCTTGTCTTTGCGTTTACCTCGCTGCCCGGAGTTGCTCGGGCCGAAGCGCTCTTTACCACTGCCGATGGGCGCCAAGCGACCGAGGACTCCGCGCTTATCGATGGCGTTGATTTTGGCCTCAATGCGTTTGAGCGAAATGCCAAGGGAACGGCGCGCTCGTTTGTAGGCCAGCCCGAGGGCTATCGTTTTCCTATCTACAAAAAGACGTCGCTCGTAACGGTGACCACGCCTATGAGCATCGTGGTGTGGGTTGATGCGCGCGCCGCTAAGGAGGCGGGCTTTGATGTCGCAGCCACTTCCGACCAAAAGGCGCTTAAGAAGATGCTCGTGGGGCTCGACAAGTCACACTCCATGGGCGGAGCACTGCTGGAGGATTCAAAGCTCGAGTGGGTGTTTACCTCAGACAATGAGTTGGTACAGGGCGACTACCGCTATCAGTTTAAGGTGAAGGGCGGCGACGGTGACTACTACACTGTTGCGAACGCCGCGGACGCCGCAAACACCGAGCTTAACCTAGGTGATGGAGCCCTGTGGAGTGATAACGCCGCCCTGGTGCCGTATGCGAGCGTCTCGACGACGGAGCCGCCGTCGCTGGCGGAGCGCGCCCAGACGTTTTTTGGCGGCATCGACTACCGTCCGTTTTGGGTTTCTATCAAAACGAGCGGCCTTGCCCTGCTGATCTCCTTTGCGCTGGGCCTGTTCGCCGCGTGGAAGACTATGGGTACCTCGAGTCGCATCAAGGGCCTGCTCGATTCGGTCTTTACGATTCCTATGGTGCTGCCACCCACGGTCTGCGGCTTTTTGCTGCTTATGCTATTTGGTCGATCGACCGGGGTGGGCCAGTGGCTTATCGCGCGCGGCATCTCGATCGTCTTTACGTGGCCCGCGGCGGTCATTTCGGCCGTCGTCGTGTCGTTTCCGCTGGTTTACCGCACGGCGCTCGGAGCCTTCGAGAGTCTTGACGCGCAGATGCTCGACGCCGCGCGAACCCTGGGATGGTCCGAGCGTCGCATCTTTGCCAAGCTCATGATGCCGCTTGGCTGGCCCTCGATTGCCGCCGGCACGGTGCTCGCCTTTGCCCGCGCGATGGGCGAGTTTGGCTGCACCCTGTTCTTTGCGGGCAACTACGCCGGTATTACGCAGACCATTCCCATTGCGATTTACTTTGAGTGGATGGGCGGCAATACGTCGGTGGCCCTCTTTTGGGTCGTGGTCGTAATCGCGTTCAGCTTCCTGGTCATTCTGTTCATCAATATGTACACGGCGCATTCGCAAAAGTATCGCGAACGTGGCCTTTCCCGTGCGGAGCGCAAACAGGCCAAAGGTCTCGCCGGCCAGACCGATTCGCTCGACCCAGTCGGCGGCGATGCACTGCGTATCGATCGCGAGGCGCTGGCCGAGCTTATGCGCGATGACGCGGCACCGCAGGGAGGTCGATAAGCTATGTCGCTCGTTCTGGATATCAAAAAGCGCTATCCGGGGTTCACCCTCGACATCCAACTCGAAGCCGGCGAGGAGCGTGTGGCGCTGCTCGGTGCCTCGGGTTGCGGCAAGAGCTGCACCTTGCGCTGCATTGCCGGCGTGGAGACGCCCGACGAGGGCAAGATCGTCGTCAACGGTGTGATCTTCTTTGACTCGGCGGCGGGCATCAACCTTTCGCCTCAGGAGCGCAAGTGTGCCCTGCTGTTCCAAAACTATCAGCTGTTCCCTAATATGACGGTGGCCGATAACGTGTGCGCCGGTGTAAAGGATGCGGGCGACGCCGCCGCGCGTAAGAAGCTCGCCGAGCGCTATCTGAGTATTTTCGGTCTGGCCGATTTTGCTGACCGCTATCCCACGCGACTCTCGGGCGGTCAGCAGCAACGCGTGGCGCTTGCGCGCATGGTGGCGGCGCATCCGGGCATTTTTATGTTCGACGAGCCCATGAGCGCGCTCGATTCCTATCTTAAGAGCGCCCTCGAGCAGAACATGCTCGACCTGTTCGATGTATGCAACCGCACCGTGCTCTACGTGAGCCACGACATCGACGAGGCGTGCCGCCTGTGCCAGCGCATCTGCGTGATGCATAACGGGCGCGTCGAGGAGATCGGTTCTGTCGAGGACGTGGTCCGCCGTCCGCAGACGCTGGCGGCACTGCGCCTGACGGGCTGCAAGAACACAAGCCGGGCGCGCAAGATCGGCGATGAAGAAGTTGAGGCCCTCGACTGGGGCATGACCTTTAACGTGGGTCGCGAGGTTCCCGATAATGTGGCGTACCTGGGCATTCGCGCGAGTTACTTCCATGTTGATAACCGTACCGAGCGGGGTCGCAACAGTTACGACTTGCATGTGGCCCGTGTGAGCGATTCACGCTTTGAGCGCCTGGTGCTGCTGGACGTGCCGCGTGCTGATGCGCCCACGCGTCTGCAGTGGAAGGTCAACAAGGTGGGCATGCCTGTCGACGAGCTGCCGCAGGCAGGCGAGACACTGCGCATGCACTTCGATGCGAGTAAGATCCATTTGGTTTGTCGATAGCGCCGGGTAATGCCGTCGGGGATATAAGCCTCGGCGGCTTTGTCTTGTCGCTCGCCGAATGAGGGATGATAAACCCCTATCAATCGAGATACTTATTTATTAAACGACGGTACACGACGCTGTCGTACGAATGTCAACGGTGTTCGCATAGTCGATGGCCGTTGATATAGTTGACATCAACTTGTAAAGGAGGGTGCGCACATGCCGCAGACGACATACATTCGCCGCGTTGCCGCGCGTGCCCTATATATGGCTCGGAGCCGCATATGAGCAGGTATGTTCACGGCTCCGGGAGAGACGACGCACAACTAAATAACCGAACGCAAGGCAGGTTCCCCAAAATTCCGGGTTTAGGCGCGGCTGGGTTTTCGCCACCCACCGTGCAGCAATACCGTAGCTATTCATTTTTGGTTCGAGAGGGGAACCGTTATGGCTGAAGAATTTGATTTCCATCCGATGTGGGAGAGCCTCGGCATGAATCTTGCCGACCACGACATGCTGTTGGGCGCCGTGGGCCAGATGTACGGCGATATGTTCCTGACGCAGAACAATCGCCCCAAGTCCACGTCCTACCTGGATTTTGTCGCCACCAACATCCACAGCGGCCGTATTAAGGAGATGCTCGACAAGAAGGAGGCCGGCGAGGCCACCAAGATTGTTGGCAGCTTTTGCGTGTACGTGCCCGAGGAGATCGTACTTGCCTGTGACGGCATTCCCGTGGGCCTGTGCTCGGGTGCCGACTGGGCAACCGACAAGGTCGAGGAGCACTTGCCGCGCAACACCTGTCCGCTCATCAAGAGCTTTGCCGGCTTTAAGCTGGGCGAGGTCTGCCCCTACATTGAGTCGAGTGACCTGGTGGTGGGCGAGAACACCTGCGATGGCAAGAAGAAGGCCTACGAGTTTTTTGCCACGCAAAAGAACATGTACGTCATGGATATTCCCAACGTACACGACGAGTCGACGCTCGTGACCTGGAAGGCCGAGGTCAAGAAGCTCGCCGCCAAGATCGAGGAAGAGTGCGGCGTCACGATTACGCCCGAGCGTCTGAAGGCCGCCATCCACGCCGTCAACGAAAAGCGCCGCGCCCTGCAGCGCCTCGCTGCCACGCGCGCTGCCGACCCGGCGCCCATCAGCGGTCTCGACAGCCTGCTGACCGTCCAGGCCGCCTTTATGGACGACACGCCGCGTCTGACCGGAGCCATTAACGATATGGCGGCTGAGTGCGAGCAGCGTGTCGAGGCCGGCGAGGGCGTGGCGCCCAGGGGGACCAAGCGCATCCTGTACACCGGTACGCCCATGGCCGTGCCCAACTGGAAGCTGTTCAACCTCATCGAGAAGGCCGGCGGCGTCGTGGTGGGCGAGGAGTCCTGCACGGGTTCGCGCTATTACAAGGACTTGGTCGATGAGTCCGGTGAGACGGTCGACGAGATGCTCGATGCCATCGCCGAGCGCTACTTTAAGATCAACTGCGCTGTCTTTACGCCCAACGACCAGCGTATGAAGGACATTGTCCAGATGGCCAAGGACCTGCATGCCGACGGTATCGTCGACGTGGCCCTGCAGTTCTGCACGCTCTACGAGATGGAGTCGTTTGCCGTGGAGAAGGCCGCCGAGGATGCCGGCATTCCGTTTATGCACATCACGACCGACTACGCCGGCGAGGACGCAGGCCAGCTGCAAACCAGGATTGAGGCTTTCTTGGAAACCATTTAGGGCTATCCGTCTCGGCGGTTTCCCCAGGCACCCGATCTTGCCGTTCAAACCGTCGCTTGCTACCAAAGTATGCGGCGCTCATCTTTCACGGCAACCTCGGGCACCTGGGAAAGCCGTTTCCTTGGTTGGTTAAAAGGTTTGTTAAGGAGTTATATGTCGGAAAATATTGAGCAGCCGTTGCCGTCCACGTTTGAGGAGTTCAACGAGCAGCGCAAGGCGGCGTTTATTCGCGTCAAGGATTATAAGCAGGCGGGTAATCGCCTGGTCGGTTTTCTGTGCAGCTACACGCCGCTCGAGATTATCGATGCCGCGGGGGCTGCGAGCGTGGCGCTGTGCGGCACGTCCGACGAGGTGATTCCCGAGGCCGAGAAGGTGCTGCCGGCAAATCTCTGTCCGCTCATCAAGTCGACGTACGGCTTTGCCTACTCGCAAAAGTGCCCGTTTACGTACTTTAGCGACATGATCATCGGTGAGACCACCTGCGACGGCAAGAAGAAGATGTACGAGCTGCTCAACGAGCTCAAGCGTACGCACATTCTGCACCTGCCGCAGGGTCGCGATCGCGCCTACGAGCGTGAAGGCTGGTACGAGGAGTGCCGCCTGCTCAAGGAGGAACTCGAGAACTTCTACGGTATTACGATCACCGATGACGACCTTCGTGCTGCCGTCCGTCGCCGCAACCGCTTGCGTGCGGCCCAGCTCGAGATGTTTGCGCTGCAGGCCAACCAGCCGGCGGCCATGAGCGGCGTCGATCTGATGAGCACCATGTTTGCCGGTACGTTCAGCTTTGATATCGAGGCCTATACGCAGCAGCTGGAGCAAAAGGTTGCCAAGCTGCGCGAGGCCTACGACGCGGGCGAGCGCCCGGTCGCGGCAGATGCCAAGCGCATCCTGATCACCGGCTGCCCGGTGGGCGGCGTGATCAACAAGATCGGTCGCACCATCGAGTCCAACGGCGGCGTGGTCGTGTGCATGGACGACTGCTCGGGCGAGCGCACGGCGGCCATGATGATCGATCCGGAGGCTCCCGACATCCTGCGCGCCATCGCCGACCGCTACCTGGACATCAACTGCTCGGTCATGACGCCCAACGACGGTCGTATGGAAAACACGCTGGCTATGTGCGAGAAGTATCATGTCGATGGCGTGGTAGAGAGCGTACTGCAGGCCTGCCACACCTTCAACGTTGAGAGCGCGCGCATGCAGGAGGCCGTCGAGGGTGCGGGTATTCCGTATATGAAGATCGAGACCGACTACAGCAACGGCGACATGGGCCAGATCGAGACTCGCATCGCCGCCTTCATCGAAACCCTCAAGCTTTCTCAGGCACCGGATCTTGCCCCTCAAACCGTCGCTTGCGTACCCAAAGTACGCTGCGCTCCTCTTTCGGGGCAATCTCCGGCACCTGAGAAACCTAGAGCTAAGGCGCCTGAACGCGCCGCTAGCTTTGATGTTTAGATTGGGAGAGAGCCATGATAGGGATCGGGATCGATATCGGGTCTACGGCGGCTAAGGCTGCCGTAGTCGACGGGGAGGGTTCGGTGGCGTGGACGTGCGTGCAGCCGACCGGTTTCTCCTCGGTCGATGCGGCCGAGCGTCTGCGCGAGGCACTGACAGCGGCTGGCTATGACGTGGCTGCCGACGACGTGCGCGTGATCGCGACTGGCTACGGCCGTGTCGCCGTGCCCTATGCGCACAAGGTCGTGACCGAGATCACCTGCCACGGTACCGGTGCCGTACGTCTGTTTGGCGACCACGGCACCGTGATCGATGTGGGTGGTCAGGACACCAAGGTCATTCAGCTTAAAAGTGGCCGCGTGGCCAAGTTTGCCATGAACGACAAGTGCGCCGCCGGCACGGGGCGCTTTTTGGAGATCATGGCCGACCGCCTGGGCATTACCCAGCAACAGATGGCCGACCTGGCGCGTTCCGGCGAGCCTACCAAGATCAGCAGCATGTGCACGGTGTTTGCCGAAAGTGAGGTTATCAGCCTGATCGGTCGCGGTGAGCCGCGCGAGAACATTGCGCGTGGCGTGATCGACAGCGTGGTTTCGCGCGTGGCGACCATGGCCGGGCAGGCCGCGGGCGCCCCGTACTACCTGACCGGCGGCCTGTGCGAGAACGCCTACGTTGTGGAGCGGCTGGCCGCGCTGCTGGGGTCGCCGGTCACCACCTCGCCCCAGGCCCGCTTTGCCGGTGCCATCGGCGCGGCGATTCGCGCCCAGGCGCTCAATTAATGCATCCGCCGTAGGCTCGCATTCATGCGTATACTGGGAGAAAATGATTGCCCGATGAGAGGAGGTATCGATGGCTGACGATCAGATTAAGCTCACATCCATGACGGCCGCGAGCGGTTGAGCCGCTAAGTTGGCCCCCGGAGCCCTCGCCCAGGTCCTGGGCGATTTACCCAATGTGCATAACGACAACTTGCTCGTGGGGTTCGATACCTCCGACGATGCGAGCGTCTTCCGCGTAGGGGAGAACCTGGGACTCGTGCAGTCCATTGACTTCTTCCCACCGATGGTCGACGACCCGTTTCTGTTTGGCCAGATTGCCGCGGCAAACTCACTGTCGGACATCTACGCCATGGGCGGGCGGCCGAGCCATGCCATGAACCTGCTGTGCATTCCCAGTTGCTTGGGCGTTGAGGTTGCCGGCGAAATTCTGGCGGGCGGCGCCGACAAGTGCGTCGAGGCCGGTTGCTCCATCGCGGGCGGCCACACCATCAACGACGACGAGCCTAAGTACGGCCTGTCCGTGAGCGGCTTTGTCGCGCTTGACCGTATGCTCGCCAACAGCGGCGCACGCGTGGGCGATGCGTTACTGCTGACCAAGGCGATCGGATCGGGCATCATTACCACGGCCATTAAGGGCGAGCTCATCGAGCAGGACGAGGCCGCAGCCATGTTTGACTCGATGCGCACCCTCAACGAGGCGCCAATTCGTCTGGCCGAGGGACTTGAGCTTCACGGCTGCACCGATGTCACGGGCTTTGGCCTGATCGGGCACGCGTGCGAGATGGCCGAGGGCTCGGGCGTGCAGATTGAGCTTGCGTCGGGGGCGGTGCCACTCTTTGACCAGGTGCTCGACATGGCGCGTCTGGGCATTATTCCTGCCGGTGCCTACCGCAACCAGGACTTCTTTGACCCGCGCGTGGCTGCCGACGAGGACCTTGAGCCGGGCATGCTCGACGCGCTGTACGATCCGCAGACCTCGGGTGGTTTGCTCATCGCGGCGCCTGCTGCCGATGTGGATGGGCTTGCGCGTCGCCTGCATGCCGAGGGGCGCATCGCGGCCGTTGTCGGGCGCGTGTGCGAGCCGGTGCCGGGCGGCCCTGCCGTCCGTGTTGTTCGCTAGCCCGCACGTTTATGTAACTGTTTACCGTTCTCTAGAACGGTTCTTTCGAAAGGAAAAACTATGTCTACCAAAATTGAAGTCAATGCCATGGGCGATGCCTGCCCGCTGCCCGTCGTCAAGACGCTTAAGGCACTCAAACAGCTTGATGGCGAGGGTGCCGTGGTGACCTCGGTCGACAACGAGACCGCCGTCAAGAACATCTCCAAGATGGCGCAGGAGAAGGGCTGCACGGCCTCGGTCGAGAAGGTTTCTGACGCCGAGTGGCACGTGACCGTGGCGACCTCTGGCGCCGTTGCCGTGGCCGATCCCGAGCAGGATGGCGCTGCCTTCTGTGATGCCATCGCCGGCAAGGGCAAACTCGTCATTTCCGTCTACACCGATTGCATGGGCCGTGGCGACGACGAGCTGGGCCACAAGCTCATGAAGGCGTTTATCTTTGCCGTGACGCAGCAGGAGGAACTGCCCGCGACCATGCTGTTCTACAACGGCGGTGCCAAGCTCACCGTCGAGGGTTCGCCGGTGCTCGACGACCTGAAGGGCCTGGCGGAGCAGGGTGTCGAGATTCTCACCTGCGGCACCTGCCTCGACCACTATGGCATTAAAGACCAGCTTGCGGTGGGCGAGGTCACCAACATGTACGTGATCGTGGAGAAGATGGAGCAGGCCGTGCGCGTCGTGCGCCCGTAGCGTATTGGTTGGAGTTGCCATGAGGGAGAAGCGCCCGGCGCTTGTCATCACGTTTCCTACCACGGCGGCCGCCATGGGTTGTGAATCCCTGTGCATCGAGCGCGGTCTTCCCGGGCGGACGATTCCCGTGCCCGGGGAGGTCGCTGCCGGCTGCGGTTTGGCGTGGAAGGCGTTGCCTGCCGATGAGGAACTGCTGCGCGGCGAACTCGCCGCGGCGGGCGTTCCCACCGAGGGCTTTACGGTGATCGACATGTGGGAGGTCGTGCGATGATCTACCTGGATAACGCGGCGACGACCATGCACAAGCCGCAGGCGGTCATCGATGCCGTGACGCAAGCGATGTGCTCGCTCGGCAATGCCGGGCGCGGCGCCACGTCGGGTGCCCTCGACGCCGCTCGTACCATTCACGGTTGCCGTGCCAAGCTCGCGCGCCTTTTGGGTTGCCCGAGGGCGGACCATGTGTGCTTTACGCCCAACTCTACGGCGGCGCTCAACACCGCCATCTGTGGCGTGGTGCGCCCCGGCGACCGCGTGGTCACCACGGTGCTCGAGCATAACTCCGTGCTGCGTCCGCTCAACCGCCTGGCAGCGGAGCGGGGTGTGACCGTTGAGCATGCGAGCTGTGACGCAAACGGTGTGCTCGACTACGACGAGCTCGAGCGGCTAGTCACGCCCGGTACGAGTGCCGTGGTTGTGACGCACGCCTCCAACGTGACCGGCAACGCTGTCGACATTGTGCGTGTGGCGGCCATCGCCCATGCGGCCGGTGCGCTGGTGATCGTCGATGCCTCGCAGTCTGCCGGTACGGCGCGTGTCGATATGCAGGCCATGGGCCTCGACATAGTGTGCTTTACCGGCCACAAGGGGCTCATGGGTCCGCAGGGGACCGGCGGCCTGGCCGTGGCGGAGGGCATTGACGTGGCTCCGTGGGCCATGGGCGGCACGGGCGTGCACAGCTTCGATGCGCTGCAGCCGCTTGAGTGGCCCACGCGCCTTGAGGCGGGCACGCTCAACGGCCACGGCATCGCGGGCCTTTCTGCCGGCCTCGACTTTATCGAGGCCCAGGGTGGGGTCGAGGCGATTGCTGCCCACGAGCGTGCGCTCGCTGATCGCTTCCTTGCCGGTGTGCGCAAGATTCCGGGGATTAAGCTCTACGGTGCCTTTGACCAGCAGGCGCGCTCTGCGATTGTGTCGCTCAACGTAGCCGATATCGACTCTGCCGAGATTTCGGACGCGCTCATGCAAGGGTGGGGGATTGCGACGCGCCCCGGTGCCCATTGCGCTCCGCTCATGCACCGCGCGCTGGGGACCGAGCGCCAGGGCGTCGTCCGCTTCTCGTTTGGGTATTTCAACACGGACGAGGAAGTCGACACCGCGATTGACGCTTTGCGCGATTTAGCCTGCTAGAGCGTATATACTTGCGGGACGGGCCTTTTGCCCGTCCCGTTTTTGTTTCGACCCGAAAGGTGTGCATATGGCCTCATCCGCTCCGCGCGGTTTGCGCTCCGACCATGTCGTTACCGTCGGCATTGCGCTGTTCTCGATGCTCTTTGGCGCCGGCAACCTCATTATTCCGCCGCTGCTGGCGCTGCAGGCTGGTTCTGCCACGCCGGTCGCCATGCTCGGCTTTCTCATCGCCGCCATCGGCCTGCCCGTCATGGGCTTTATTGCCGTGGCGCTTGCCGGAACGGCGCGCGAGCTTGCCGGCCGCGTGCACCCCAAGTTTGGCGAGTTCTTTGTTGCGGCAGTATATCTGGCAATCGGTCCGTGCCTTGCCATTCCGCGTACGAGCTCCACGGCGTTTGAGATGCTGGTACCGTTGCTGCCCGAGGGTGTTTCGCTCGGCACGGCACGTCTGGTTTTTGCCATCGGGTTCTTCGTAGTCGCGTTTGTGCTCACGCTGCGCCCCGGCGTCATCACGCGCGTGCTCGGCCGCATTACGGGCCCCGCGCTCATTGCGCTCATCGTGCTGGTCGTGGGTGCCGCCGTGATCTCGCCGCTGGGTCCCGCTGCCGCGCCTCAGGCTCCCTACGATGCAGGCGCTGCCGTGCAGGGCTTTTTGACCGGCTATCAGACCATGGACCTGCTCGCGTCGCTCGCCTTCGGCATCATCATCGCCGAGACCATCCACGAGCTGGGTGTTACCGATGACAAGCGCGTGGCCTTTGAGATTTCGCGTTCGGGTGTGATCGCCGGCGTGCTCATGGCCATCATCTATTGCGGCTTGGCCCTTGCCGGTATGCAGCTCGGCACCGTGATGCCCGACGCCACCAACGGCGCTGCAATCCTTGCTCGCTCGGCCTCCATGCACTTTGGCCTTGCCGGCACGGTTGTGGTATTCGCGATTTTCTTCCTCGCCTGCATGAACGTGTGCATTGGCCTCATCAGCTGCTGCTCGCGTTACTTCTGCGAGACGTATGTGGTCGAAGGGGGAGCGGAGGCCTCCGAGGAGGCCATGCGCCGTCCCTTTGCGATTCTCGCCTTTGTGTTCGCGGCGTTTTCGTGTGTGCTCTCCAACGTGGGCCTCGACGTGATCCTTATGTTCTCGGTGCCCATGCTCAACGCCTTGTATCCCGTCGCCATCGTGCTGGTGCTGATGGGTTTGGTACACGGTTTTTGCGACGCGCATCCGCAGGTGTGGGTGTGGGTCGGCGGCGTGGTCGCCGTGCAGAGTGTGATCACCTCGGTCCGCGATGCGTTCTTTGCGGGCGCGTGGCTGCCGTTTGATGTGCTGCCGCTGGCGGATATCGGTGCCGCGTGGGCGCCGGTTGCCGTGGTTGCCTTTGTGATCGGCCTGCTCCATAGTCGTTTTGTTGCACATTCGAGGAGCTAAGGCATCAATGCTTGCACAGGCGGGGAGTCTCCCCTATAATTTCCTTCGCTTTGGGACACGCAAGGTTTAGACCTTAGCTGCTCAACACCTTCGGGACGTGGCGCAGTTTGGTAGCGCGCCTGCTTTGGGAGCAGGATGTCGCAGGTTCAAATCCTGTCGTCCCGACCATATCTTGCGGGCGTAGTTCAATGGTAGAACCCCAGCCTTCCAAGCTGATGACGCGGGTTCGATTCCCGTCGCCCGCTCCATAGGATAGTTTAAACGGCTTTGGCTCCTTTTGGTGCCAGAGCCGTTTTCATATACATGCCGGGACCCCACATCCCCTCCTAAGTTGCGGTGAAATACGGACTGTCTTTTGGCTTTTATGGCCCATGTAGTCCGTATTTCACCGCAACTATTTGTAAGGTTGGATTTTGATGCCGTTGGGAGGGTCGTAGCGACCGTCTACCGAGAGTGGAAATATTTTTTGAAGCTCTGACCTGCGGCGTCAAGCTTTTGGTCAGCTTTTGGCAAGGCCTGCGGACGGAAGCATGCGATAGCGTAATGGTATTCTCTCCGCCGTGATGGTTATGGGGTTGGCCATGCTCGATAAAGGCAAACATTTTCCGCAGTCATATGCAAGGATGCTATTCTCGGCCGTTGGAATTCATCAAGATGGACAGCTGCTTATAACAATTGATCCTTGGGATGAACGCCGTGCGCGTGAGCTTATGCAGGAAGAGCTCATGCTTCGTCTTTACAACCACGTGTATGCGGATCCGGTCTATTGGAATAATCTTGGGGTTGAAGATCGTATCTTTCAGCTGGCATCCGCTATTGCGGTCGTTGAACCGGATGCTGTGTTTTGCGGAGCGACAGCAGCGCTGCTCTACGGCATCGGCTCGGCGTATACGCTTCTGGATAAAGTGCAAGTGTTGCTGCCACGGTCTACAAGGCGTGATACGTATGAGTTCGTTGAATACAAGCGCTGGCGCCCGGGCGAAGTGTGGCGGCTTGGTCTGTTTACACTGACGGATCCGTGTCGAACGGTTGTTGATATCGCGCGATCGAGCGCCTTTCGCTATGCGCTGGGTTATGTCGATGGCTTGGCCCGTGAGTACGATGTCGAACGCGAAGAGCTGCGAGCATATGCGCAGGCAAATTGTCGAGGGCTGCATGGCATCGCGCGTGCTTTTGACGTTTTTGATTATATGGATGGCAGGTCAGACAACGGCGGCGAGTCCGAGGCGAGAGCAGCGATGATTCTCGCTGGGGTCGCCGCGCCTGAGCTTCAAGTTGAGATAACGCGACCGGGAAACGCTGGCTATTATCTAGCAGATTATGGCTGGCAGATGCCAGACGGCTCATGGACGCTGGCAGAGCTGCATGGGCTAGGCAAGTTTGAAGACGAGGCTCAAAATGATCCAGAGCGGGCGGCGGCAAAAACGTATCGAGCGGCCCTCATGCGCGACGCGAACCTTCGCGCCATGGGCCACAACATCATTCATTTCAAACTCTCGGACACCTACGACGTAGAATCGTTCGGTGCCATGATGCGCGGTTACGGCATTCCGACAACAAAACCCTACGCCGAATCCCGATAGCGAAATCGTTCGCGGTCCACCTTCAATAAGTTGCGGTGAAATACGGACTGTTGAGGCTGTCTCTTATACACATCTGACGCTGCCGACGATACTCCTTGTG